>NZ_DATELG010000075.1:0-14786 GCF_035276905.1 Phenylobacterium sp.
TGCTCGTTCGGCACCCATTCCAGCACCGTCGCCTTGGCCGCCTGCGGCTTCATCCCCGGCAGGACCACTTCGAGGTCGAGGACCTCGCCGATGTGCAGGCTGCCGCTGGCCTTGGCATAGAGCGGATTCCAGCTGCTCCAGCCGCCGACGTCGCGGATCAGCTCCCAGATCACCTCGGCCGGCGCCTGGACGCCGATCCGGTGCTCGACGCGCACGCCCTTGGGGCCGGGGGCGGCGGCGGGGGTTCCGCCCTGCGGCTTGGGGCCGCCGACGGGCATCCGTCCGAACATGCTGGCTTTCAATTGCGGCGGGGGTTGCAACGGCATCGCTTCTCGTCAGGCCTGTTCCTTGATCCGCCAGGTCGCCCCGGTCGGACCGTCCATCACCTCTACGTTCAACTCCGCCAGTTGGACGCGGATGCGGTCAGCCTCCGGCCAGTTCTTGGCGGCGCGGGCCTCGGCGCGGGCGGCGATCAGCGCCTCGACCTTGGCCTTCACCCCCTCGTCAGCCGCGCCCTGGAACCAGGCGTTGGGGTCCTGCTCCAGGAAGCCCATCAGGTTGGCGGCCTTCAGCAGGGCCGCCCGCTGGACCGCGACCGCCTCCCACTGCTCCGCCGTCAGGGCGGAGCGGACGCCGGCGCCGAGCGCGAACAGGGCCGAGAAGGCGGCCGGCGTGTTCAGGTCGTCCTCCAGCGCGGCGACGAGGCCGGAGGTCTTCAGGTGCTCCTCGACCTGCGCCGGGTCGACCGCCGGCAGCGTGACCGACTGGTCGCGGACGATCCGCTCGACGTCCTGTAGGACGCCGTAGAGCCGGTCCAGCGAGCGCTTGGCCTGCTCGATCAGCTCGCCGGTCCACTCCAGCGGCGCGCGGTAGTGTCCGGCCAGCAGCGCCCAGCGGATCGCCTCGCCCGGATAGGTCTGCAGCAGCTCGTGGGCCAGGGCGACGTTGCCCAGGCTCTTCGACATCTTCTCCTCGGCCATGTTGAGGAAGCCGTTGTGCAGCCACCAGCGGGCGTAGGTGTCGACCTTGTCGGCGCAGCAGCCCTGGGCGAGCTCGTTCTCGTGGTGCGGGAAGACCAGGTCGATGCCGCCGCCGTGGATGTCGATCGGCAGGCCCAGCACCTGTTCGATCATCGCCGAGCACTCGATGTGCCAGCCGGGCCGGCCGGGGCCCCATGGGCTTTCCCACTCCGGCTCGTTCTCCTTTGACGGCTTCCAGAGCACGAAGTCGGCGGGGTGGCGCTTGTAGGGGGCGACGTCGACGCGGGCGCCGGCGATCATCTCGTCCATCGGCCGGCCGGAGAGCTTGCCGTAGCCCGCGAAGGCCTGGGTGTCGAACAACACATGGCCCTCGGCGGCGTAGGCCGCGCCGTTGCCGACCAGGCGGCCGATCATCTCGACGATGGCGTCCATCGTCTCGGTCACCCGGGGCTGGAAGGTGGGGCGCAGCGCGCCCAGCGCCGCGGCGTCGGCGTTGTAGGCCGAAAGATAGCGGTCGGTGACGGCCGCGATCGGCACGCCCTCGTCGGCGGCCTTCCTGTTGATCTTGTCGTCCACGTCGGTGACGTTGGCGGCGTAGAGCACCGCCGCCTCGCCGAAGGTTTCGCGCAGCACACGGAACAACAGGTCGAACACCACGACCGGGCGGAAATTGCCGATATGGGCGAAGTTGTAGACCGTCGGCCCGCAGACATACATCGTCACCCGATCCGGATCGCGAGGGACGAAGGCCCGTTTCGAGCGGGTCATGGTGTCGTAAAGGCTCAAAGTCATCGCAATGCCGATTTTGGAAGCGTCACGGTTGTCGGGCGCCGGGTCGCGACCATATACAGTCGGCCAGGATCGGTGGCCACGGCAAGCCGCGCGCTGGCCGGCCTAACGACGGAGGGGTGGCACGCGTCATTTCCGGGACCATCGTCCCGGCGCAACTCAGCCCCGGAAAGAACTCTCTTAAGACATGGATGCTCCTGCCCGCGACCGCACTCTGATCGGCGCCGACGCTCTCGAATCCGTGCAGCGCCCGACGCGCGAACAAGCGATGGAAGCCGTGCGCACCCTGATCGCCTGGGCCGGCGACGACCCGCGCCGCGAAGGCGTGATCGACACGCCGAAGCGGGTGGTCGACGCCTACGCCGAATGGTTCGAGGGCTACGAGGCCGATCCGGCCAAGGAGCTGTCGCGCACCTTCGAGGACGTGCAGGGCTACGACGACATCGTCATGCTGCGCGACATCGAGGTCGAGAGCCACTGCGAGCATCACATGGCGCCGTTCCTCGGCAAGGCCTTCGTCGCCTACATGCCGACCAACCGCGTCGTGGGCATCTCCAAGATCGCCCGGGTGGTAGAGATCTTCGCCCGCCGTCTCCAGACCCAGGAGACCATGACCCAGCAGATCGCCGACGCGCTGACCGACTCCTTGCGTCCCGCCGGCGTCGCCGTGCTGATCGACGCCGCCCACCAGTGCATGACCACCCGCGGCGTGCATCACCGCCACGTCTCGACCATCACCACCCAGTTCACCGGCGTCTTCAAGACCGACCCCAGCCTGCGGCAGCGTTTCCTGGACTTCGTCAACCGGCGCTGAGGCGGCCGCGAGACGCCCCCTCCGTCTCGCTTCGCGCGCCACCTCCCCCGCTTCGCGGTGGAGGATCTGGGCGCAAGATGCTCCACCGCGTAGCGGGGGGAGCTGGCGCGAAGCGACTGAGGGGGCGTTCGGCGTCAGCCGCAGAACGAAGCGCATGAGGCCATGACCCAGACCACCTTCCCCACCATCACCGACAAGCACGAGCTGGAACACGGGGCGGCGCTCGCCCCCCGCTTCGACTCCGCCGGGCTGATCGCGGCGGTGACCACCCACGCCGAGACCGGCGAGATTCTGATGCTGGCCTGGATGAACGCCGAGGCGCTGGCCAAGACCCTGGAAACCCGCGAGGCGCACTACTTCAGCCGCTCGCGGAACGCGCTCTGGCGCAAGGGCGCGACCAGCGGCCAGATTCAGAAAGTCGTCGAGGCGCGCATCGACTGCGACCAGGACGCGGTCTGGCTGAAGGTGCTGCCGCAGGGCGACGGCGGCGCCTGCCATACCGGCGCGCGCTCCTGCTTCTACCGGATCGTCGAGACGGACGGCCTGAAGACCGCGCCGGATCGCTAAACCTCCGTCAGCCCCGAAACCCCAGCCGCCCCGGGCGTCGCCCGGTAGCGTTTCAGCACCCTGGTCTCGTAAGTCTTGTCGACGATCGTCGAGACGGCGATCAGCTCGCCGACCGCGGCCTCGTGGGTCAGAGTGAGCAGGACGAAGCCCTTGGCCGACTGGTCGCAGAACCGGACCTCGCGGTTGCGCTTCGCGAACATCTCGCCAAGCGGCAGGCCCTTGAAATAGTCGCCGTCGCCAGGGCTGGTGATCGCCGTCGTGCCGAACTCCACCGCCACGCGCCGCCCGGCCCCGCCGTCGGCCTGCAGCTCGTTGGCCCAGAAGGCGTGGCTGTCGCCGGAGACGACGATGCAGTTGGCGCGGGAGTCCTCGACGATGCGGTAGAGCCGCTCGCGGTCGGCGGGATAGCCCTCCCAGGAATCCATCATGTACGGCAGGTCGTGGTCGGCGGCGAGCTGGCCCAGGCGCACGTGGTGGGCGAGGTAGGGCGGCAGGCCGGCGAGAACCTTGTCGTAGTCGGGCGCCATGGCCTCGCGGAACGACGGCACGAGCAGCTGGGCCATCACTACCTGGTTGCCCAGCACCTGCCAGGGCCGGCCCGAGCGGACCGAGGCCTTCAGGCCGTCGGCGAGCCAGGCCTCCTGGCCGGCGGACATCATCTTGCGCGAGGGGTCCGCCACCCGCTTGCGGAAGGCGGCGAGGTCGGCGTCGGTGGGGTTCTCCGGCAGCTCGGTGAGATAGAGCTGGTGGTCGCGCGCCGTCAGCCGCGTCTCGAACATGAACAGGCTGGCCAGGTCGCCGAAATCGAAGCTGCGCCAGATGGCGAAGCCGCCGCCCTTCGGCTCGCGGATCGGCATCCACTCGTAATAGGCCTTGATGGCGGCGGCCTTGCGCAGGTTCCAGTCGCCCTCGGTGGCCGGCTGGTGGTTCTCGGCCCCGCCGACCCAGGAGTCGTTGGCGCTCTCGTGGTCGTCCCAGACGACGATCCACGGCGCGCGCGCATGCGCCGCCTGCAGCTGCGGGTCGGTCTTGTACTGGGCGTGGCGGCGCCGGTAGTCCTCGATCGACAGGCACTCGTGCGGCGGATCGTGCGGCCGCTCGGCGGCGACGGCGGAGTCCATGCCGTAGCTGCCCGGTCCGCCGTACTCGTAGATGTAGTCGCCCAGGTGCAGCACGACGTCGACCCGCGGCAGGGCGGCGATTGCGCCATAGGCGTTGAAGTAGCCGTTCGGATAGAGCGAGCAGGTCGTCACCGCCAGCACCAGGTCCTTCAGCGCCCCCAGCGGCAGGGTGCGCGTGCGCCCGACCGGCGAGGCCGCGCCGCCCGCCGCCTGGAAGCGGTACCAGTAGTCGCGCCCGGGCTTCAGCCCGGCGGCGTCCACCTTGATCGTGAAGTCGCGGGCGGCGTCGGGCACGACCTGGCCGTGGGCGGCGAGGGTCTTGAAGGCCGCATCCTCGGCGACCTCCCAGCGAACCGGCCGGCCGCCGCTGTCGCAACGGGTCCAGAGGATCACCCGGTCCTGCAGCGGATCGCCGCTCGCCACGCCCCAGTCGAAGCCGCCGGCGCCGGCGCGCCCGGGCTTCGTCGCCTGAGCCGCCGCAGGCCCCGCGACGCCCGCGCCCAGGAGGCCGAGCGCCTGCCGTCGATCGATCCGCATGCCCCTGCGCCCTCTTCGTGCGTAGTGTTCGGCCGTGTATTTGTCCGCGATCCCTCACAGGAGCATGACAGCCGATGTCCAGCGAAGTCCTCCAAGAAGGCGCGGCCGAAGACCATGCCCTCTGAGGCCTCGCTGGACGCGGAAGACGAAGGGCTGGAGGCGGACGCCTGCGGCCTGCGCCGGGTCGCGCTTTCGCCGCAAGACGCCGGCGTGCGGATCGACAAGGCGCTGGCGGCGCAGCTGCCGGAGCTCTCCCGCAGCCGCCTCCAGGCGCTGATCGCCGAGGGCCGCGTCAGCCACGCGGGCCGGCCGGTCGCGGACGCCTCGGCGCGCGCCGAGCCCGGGGACTACCTTGTCGAGATCCCGGCGCCCGCGCCCGCCGACCCCGAGCCCGAGGCCATCCCCCTCGTCGTCCTCTACGAGGACGCCCAGCTGATCGTCATCGACAAGCCGCCGGGCCTGGCCATGCACCCGGCGCCGCGCTCGGCGACCGGCACCCTGGTCAACGCCCTGCTGCACCGTTGCGGCGCGAGCCTCTCCGGCATCGGCGGCGTGGCCCGGCCGGGGATCGTGCACCGTATCGACAAGGACACCTCCGGCGTCGTCGTCGCCGCCAAGACCGATCTGGCCCACCAGGCGCTTTCGGCGCTCTTCGCCGCCCACGACATCGAGCGGGTCTATGTGGCCCTGACCCGCAGCGCGCCGAAGCCCGGGCGCGGAACCATCGAGGGCGCCATCGCCCGCTCGACCCACGACCGCAAGAAGATGGCGCTGGTGAAGTCGGGCGGGCGCCACGCCGTCACCCACTACGCCGTCGAGCGGATCTTCGGTCGGTTGGACAAGCCGCTGGCGGCCCGCGTCGCCTGCCGGCTGGAGACCGGCCGCACCCACCAGATCCGCGTGCACCTGGCCTCGAAAGGCGCGCCCTGCCTGGGCGATCCGGTCTATGGGGCGGGCGTTCCCGCCGAGCCGGTGCGGCGCGCGGTCGCGGCGGCGGGGCTCCAGCGCCAAGCTTTGCACGCTATGGTGTTGGGCTTCCGCCACCCGACGACCGGTGAGACGCTCCGGTTTGAGAGCCCGCTGCCGGCGGACATGGCGCGGCTGGAGGAGCTGCTGGGGGAGCTGTGAGGCGGCGTTCAGCCCACGCCGAAGATTACCTGTCGCGCTTGTAAGATTCCTTGCCTTGATTAGGCCTAGTTCGCCCCCTAAATAACCAACCGGAGTAGTCGGACATTGGGGCCGCCTCCCCCGCATCTAGCTAAGCCGCAACCGCGTTCCTATCTGGATGGTTGGGGGGCTCGATGTGTTTGCGCAAGCGTGCGCGACGGCCCGCAGTCCGGAAATGAGGGGATCAGTCCATGGCTGCAAATGCGCTCGCCGTAATGTCGCCCGAAGGCGGCCTGAGCCGGTATCTCTCCGAGATCCGGAAGTTTCCCATGCTCGCCAAGGACGAGGAGTTCATGCTCGCCAAGCGTTGGCAGGAGCATGAGGACCCCGACGCTGCGCATCGTCTCGTCACCAGCCACCTGCGCCTCGTGGCCAAGATCGCCATGGGCTACCGCGGCTACGGCCTGCCGATCGGCGAGGTGATCTCCGAAGGCAATGTCGGCCTGATGCAGGCGGTGAAGAAGTTCGATCCGGACAAGGGCTTCCGACTGGCGACATACGCCATGTGGTGGATCCGCGCGTCGATTCAAGAATACATCCTGCGCTCCTGGAGCCTCGTGAAGATGGGCACCACGGCGGCGCAGAAGAAGCTGTTCTTCAACCTGCGCAAGGCCAAGTCCGAGATCGCCGCCCTGCAGGAAGGCGACCTGCGCCCCGACCAGGTGAGCCAGATCGCCACCAAGCTCGGGGTGCTGGACGAGGAAGTGGTCTCGATGAACCGGCGGCTGGCGGGCGGCGACGCCTCGCTGAACTCGCCGCTGCGGGCCGACTCCGAAGCCGAATGGCAGGACTGGCTGGTCGACGAGAACACCCCCAGCCAGGAGCACGTGGTCGCCGAGACCGAGGAGAAGAACATCCGCATGAGCCTCCTCGAGGAGGCGATGACGGAGCTTTCCGACCGCGAGCGGCACATCCTGACCGAGCGCCGGCTGAAGGACGAGCCGACCACCCTGGAAGAGCTCGCCGCCCAGTACGGCGTCAGCCGCGAGCGCGTGCGCCAGATCGAGGTCCGCGCCTTCGAGAAGCTGCAGAAGTCGATGCGCTCGGCTGCGGAAGAGCGGAACCTGGTCGAGGCGTAAATCTCGGCCGAGCGCCCCCTCAGCCAGCTTCGCTGACAGCTCCACCGCGAAGCGGGGGAGGTGGCTCGCGTAGCGAGACGGAGGGGGCGTTCCGGACTTAGGCCGCCACCCGCTCGCGGCCTGCATACCCCAACAGTCCCTGGGCGCAGCGGAGGGTCTCCGCCGCGTCGAGCGCGCGCCCCGTGCTGGCGGTCTCGAACAGGTGGCGGTGCAGCGGCGCGCTGGCCATGGCCAGGCCGTTGTCGGAGAGCTCGGCGGCGACCAGCTCCAGCTCCGTCGTCTGGGCGAGCAGGGCGCGCAGGGCCTGGCGCGGGTCGCGATCGATCGCGGGAAGCGCCGAGCGGATGATCTTCAGCGCCTCGGCGATCCGCACGCCCTGGGGCGGTGCGCCCGTGTCGGCCATGCGCTTCTGCGGGCCCTGGTAGTCCGCCGAGTTGAAGCGCCGCCGGTCGGGGCCGACATAGTCGATCGCCTCGATCCAGGGCCGCGCCTGCAGCGCCACCACCTCCAGCCGGCGGCCGAGATCCCGGGTCGTGAAGGGCCGGCGCAGGAACTCGTGCGCGCCGGCGTCGCGGCCGGCCAGGATCGCGGCCGCCGTCGCCTGGGCGGTCACCAGCACCACCGGCGCCTTGCGGCAGGCCAAGTCGCCGCGCCGGAGCGCGCGGGTGAAGGCCACGCCGTCGACGGCGTCCGCCGACAGCTCGCAGAAGATCACCTGCGGGTCGAACGCCTCGGCCAGTTTCAACGCCTTGTCCGTGGACGGAGCGGCGCAGATCTCCGGCTGGCAGGCGTCGCGCACCATCTCACCCAGCACCTTGGCGCTGGCGGGGAGCGGATCGACGATCAGCACACGCCGCACCGCGGCGGCGACACGGGGATTGGTCTTGGCGATCTGGCTGAACACGGCGGACTCCGTTCGTCCGCCGGTTCTATGCTTAGCCAAGTAAAGAACGCCTTGATGACTTGGCGGTTCGAAATCGCCGGTCAGTCCTGGAAAGGATCGCGCATGAGAATGGTGTCGTCGCGCTCAGGACTCGTCGACAGGAGCGCCACCGGCGCGCCGATCAGTTCCTCGATCCGGCGCACATACTTGATGGCGTTGGCCGGTAGGTCTCGGGTGTCGCGGGCGCCGGCCGTGGTCTCGCTCCAGCCGTCCAGCTCCTCGTAGACCGGCTCCAGCGAGGCCTGAGCCTTCAACCCGGCGGGGAAATAGCTGAGCGTCTCGCCGCCGACCTTGTAGCCGACGCAGACCTTCAGCGTCTCGAACCCGTCGAGCACGTCGAGCTTGGTGAGCGCGATCCCGCTGATGCCGTTCAGCGCCACCGACTGGCGCACCAGCGCCGCGTCGAACCAGCCGCAACGCCGCGCCCGGCCGGTGACCGTGCCGAACTCGTGCCCGCGCTCGCCGAGCCTCTGCCCCACGGCGTCGAACAGCTCGGTCGGGAACGGCCCCTCGCCCACCCGGGTGGTGTAGGCCTTGACGATGCCCAGGACGTAGCCCGCGCCGCGCGGGCCGATGCCCGAGCCCGCGGCGGCCTGGCCGGCCACGGTGTTGGACGAGGTGACGTAGGGATAGGTGCCGTGGTCGACGTCGAGCAGGGCGCCTTGCGCGCCCTCGAACAGCACCCGCTTGCCCGATTTGACGATCTCGTCGAGCAGCAGCCAGGCCGGCCGCGCGAACGGCAGGATCTGCGGCGCCAGCGTCTCCAACTCGGCCAGCAGGGCGCCGGCGTCGACGTCCGGCAGGCCAAGGCCCCGCCGCAGCGGCGTGTGGTGGGCGAGCAGCCGGTCGATCTTGGCTTCCAGCGCCGAGCGGTCGGCGAGGTCGGCGACACGGATCGCCCGGCGGCCGACCTTGTCCTCGTAGGCCGGGCCGATGCCCCGGCCGGTGGTGCCGATCTTGTTGGCGGCGGCGGCCTCGCGCGCCTGGTCGAGGTCGCGGTGCAGCGGCAGGATCAGGCAGGCGTTGTCGGCCAGCACCAGGAGGTCGGGCGTGATCGCCACGCCCTGGCCGCCGATCTTCTCGATCTCGGAGAGCAGGTGCCAGGGATCGACCACCACGCCGTTGCCGATCACCGAGAGCTTGCCCTGCACCACGCCCGAGGGCAGCAGCGA
The DNA here is from genome assembly GCF_035276905.1 of Phenylobacterium sp. GTDB lineage: Bacteria > Pseudomonadota > Alphaproteobacteria > Caulobacterales > Caulobacteraceae > Phenylobacterium. The sequence goes on from NZ_DATELG010000075.1 coordinate 9,170, forward strand.
CAGTTTGTAGGTCTTGCCCTCGACCACCAGGGTGTGGCCGGCGTTGTGGCCGCCCTGGAAGCGCACCACCACGTCGGCGCGGTTCGACAGCCAGTCGACCAGCTTGCCCTTGCCTTCGTCGCCCCACTGGGCGCCGATCACCGTCACATTGGCCATGGATACGTCTCTTCGACCCGCCCGGGGGGACCCAGCCGCCCTTCGACAGGTGCTCGGCGGTTGGGCTTGGATCGGTTGTCGCAGCCGCGGAACGCAGCGCGGGCGCGGTTTAGACGAGACGGCGGCGGGGCTCAAGCCCCCCAGGCGTGCTATCCATCGCCCATGTCAGTTCCGCCTCGCGCACGCCCCGTCGCCCTCGCCGACGTCGAAGCCGCCGCCGGGCGGCTGGCGGGCGTCGCGCTGGAGACGCCGCTGATCGAGAGCTTGGCCCTGAACGCGCGGCTGGGGGCGCGGGTGCTGATCAAGCCCGAGACCCTGCAGCGGGTCGGCGCCTTCAAGTTCCGCGGGGCCTACAACCGGCTGGTCCAGCTCGACGCAAGCCAGCGCAAGGTCGGCGTCGTCGCCTTCTCCTCCGGCAACCACGCGCAGGGCGTGGCGCTGGCGGCCAAGCTGCTGGGGATCCCGGCGCTGATCGTCATGCCGTCGGATGCGCCTAAGGTGAAGATCGCCGCCACCCTGGGCTACGGCGCGCAGGTGCGCCGCTACGACCGGTTGACCGAGAGCCGCGAGGCGATCGCCGCCGCCGTCGCCGCCGAGCGCGGCGCGATCGTGGTCCCGGCGTTCGACGATCCGCACATCATCGCCGGCCAGGGAACCGTCGGGCTGGAGCTCGCCCGCCAGGCCGCGGCGCTGGGCGCGAGCCTCGATGTGGCGCTGGCGCCGGTCAGCGGCGGCGGCCTGCTGGCCGGGGTCTCGCTGGCGCTGAAGGCGGCCTGGCCCGACGTCGAGGTCTGGGGGGTCGAGCCGGCCGGCTACGACGATCTTCGCCAGTCGCTGGCGGCGGGACGGCGGGTGACCATCAAGCCCTCGGGCCGAACCCTTTGCGACGCCCTAGAGAGCCCCTTTCCGGGGGAGCTGACCTTTCCGATCCTGAAGCGCAATCTGGCCGGCGCCGTCGCGGTCACCGACGCCGAGGTCGCCGAAGCCATGCGCTACGCCTTCAGCGTGCTCAAGCTGGTGGTCGAGCCCGGCGGCGCGGCGGGATTGGCGGCCCTGCTCGCCGGCCGCGTCGAGGTGGGCGGCCGCACGGTCGGCCTCGTCCTCTCGGGCGGCAACGTCGATCCGGCGCTGTTCGCGCGGGTCATCGGCGGAGAGCTGTAAGTTACGAGCCGGAGTTCCCCTACCTGCTCTTCCCCGCGAAAAAGCGGGGACGAGCGGAGGGGTGTCTACGCCTCTTCCACTATCGGCGCGGGGCCCGTGTCGCGGGGCGTGACCAGCCGGCCGAGCTTGGGCCGCAGCCATTGCTCGAAGTCGTCGACGAACTCGTAGACCACCGGCACCAGCACCAGCGACAGCATGGTCGAGGTGATGAGGCCGCCGATCACCGCCACCGCCATCGGCTGGCGGAACTCCGAGCCCTTCTCGATGGCGAAGGCCGTCGGCAGCATGCCCGCGGCCATGGCGAAGGTGGTCATGACGATCGGCCGGGCGCGCTCGCGGCAGGCCTCCAGCAGCGCCTGGCGCTGCGGCATGCCCTCGCGTTCGCGCTCGATGGCGTACTCGACCAGCAGGATCGAATTCTTCGCCGCCAGGCCCAGCAGCATCAGAAAGCCGATCAGCGAGGGGATCGACAGCGACAGGTGAAAGATCAAGAGCCCCAGGAAGGCGCCGCCGACGGCCAGCGGCAGGGCCGAGAGGATCACCACCGGTTTGAAGAACGAGCGGAACAGCAGGATCAGCACGCCGTAGATCATCGCCACGCCGGCGAACACCGCCAGGCCGAACGAGCCGAACAGCTCCTTCTGGAACTTGGCGTCGCCGGTGGCGGCCATGCGCACGCCCTTGGGCAGTTGCTTCATGATCGGCAGTTTCTCGACCGCGTGGGCGGCCTGGCCGACGACGATGCCGGGCGCGAGCTCGGCCTTCACCCCCATCTGGCGCGCGCGGTCGAGGCGGTTGATCTGCGCGGCGCCGGCCCGGAAGTCGACGTCGGCGACCGCGCCCAGCGTCGTCACCCCGCCCGTGGCGGTCGGCAGGCGCAGGTTGCGGATGCGCTCGAGGTTGGCGCGGTCCGCCGAGGGGATGCGCACCCGGATCGGGATGCGGCGCTCGCCCTGGTCGAACTTGGCGACGTTGGCGTCGATGTCGCCGACGGTGGCGACGCGGGCGGCGGTGGCGATGGCCTCGGTCGAGACGCCGAGGCGGGCGGCCTCCTCCGGGCGCGGGCGGATCACCACCTCGGGCGCCGTCGGCGGATAGGAGGGGCGGGCGTCCCTCAACTCCTTGACGCCGCGCATCTGCCGCTCGAGCTCCAGGACCGCCGCCTGCAGGGCGTGCGGATCGTCGCTGGTCAGCACCTGCTGGAAGCCGGCCTCGCCGTTCTCGTTGAGGAAGTTCAGGCGCGCGTCGGGAATCGCCAGCAGCGCCTGGTGCAGCCGGGTGCGGATCTGGTCGCCGCTCGCCTTGCGGTCGCCCTTCAGAAGGACGGTCGCCGTGCCCGAGCGCAGGTCGCTGCCGCCGAGGTTGAAGCCGGCGGTCGAGCCCACCTGGATGAAGACGTCCTTGACCTCCGGCTGCCCCTTGAAGACGGCGGTGACGGCGGCGGACGTGCGCTCCATGTCCCGCACGGTGGCCCCCGGCGGACCTTGGATGCCGACGTAGATGTAGTCGGGGTCGCCGATCGGCTGGAAGCCCTGCGGCAGCATCGGCACCAGCGCCAGCGAGCCCAGGAAGATCGCGCCGCCGATCGTCGAGGCGACGATGCGGTGGTCGAGCGCCCACTCCAGCGCGCGGCGATAGGGGCCCTCGAAGGGCTTGCGCTCGTGCGGCCGGGCGGTGGGCTTCAGGAAATAGGCCGCCAGCAGGGGCGTCAGCAGGCGCGCGACGATCAATGAAAACAGCACCGCCACGGCGACCGTCAGGCCGAACTCGCGGAAGAACTGGCCGCCGATGCCGGGCATGAAGCTGACCGGAGTGAACACCACGACGATGGCCATGGTGGTCGCCACCACCGCCAGGCCGATCGCGTCGGCGCCGATCATCGCCGCATCGTAGGGGCGCAGGCCCGCCGCGACCCGCTTCTCGATGTTTTCGATCTCGACGATGGCGTCGTCGACCAGGATGCCGATGACCAGGGTCAGCGCGAGCAGCGTGACCACGTTCAGCGAGAAGCCCACCGCCTGCATGATCAGGAAGGTGGGGATCAGCGAGATCGGCATGGCGAAGGCGGTGATCACCGTCGCGCGCCAGTCGCGCAGGAAGAACAGCACCACCAGCGCCGCCAGGATCATGCCTTCCAGGAGCACGTGCTGGGTGGCGCGGAACGCCGAGCGGGTCTCGTCCACCGAGGAGAAGATCCGCGTGAACTTCACCTCGGGATGAGCCTTCTCGATCTCGGCGAGCTTGGCCTTCACCGCGTCGTCCACCGACACGTCGCTGGCCTCGCGGGTCTTCGTCACCTGGAAGCCGACGACGGGCCGGTCGTTCAGGCGCGCGAAGCCGCGCGGCTCGGAGGCGCCGTCGCCGATGTCGGCGACGTCGGTCAGCTTGACGAAGCCCGAGCCCGTGGTGGGGATGGTGAGCTCGCGCAGTTGGCGCAGGGTGTCGACCGTGCCGACGACCCGCAGGGTCTGTTCGCGGCCGCCGACGTCGACCCGCCCGCCGGGCGAGTCCGTCTGGACCGTGCGCAGGGCGTTGTTGACTTGCGAGGCGGTGAGGCCGCGGGCCGCCAGCCGGTCGGGATCGACCAGCACGTTGATTTCGCGGCTGACGCCGCCGACCCGAGAGATCTGGGCCACGCCCTTTGCGCCTTGCAGCGCGCGCGACAGGGTGTCGTCGACGAACCAGGACAGGTCCGCGTCGCTCATCCCGTGGCCGGTGACGGCGTAGGTCAGGATCGGCGCGCCGTCGATCTCGACCCGCTTGATGATCGGCTCGTCGATGTCGCGCGGCAGCTGGGCGCGGATGCCGTCGATCGCCGAGCGGACGTCGTCGGTCTTCTTCTGCAGGTCCTCGCCCATCTCGAACTGGATGCTCGTGACGGACGAGCCTTGGGTCACGACCGATTGGACGTCCTCGACATTGGAGAGGCCCGCCAGGGCGTCCTCGACGACGCGGGTGACCTGGGTCTCCATCTGCGCCGGCGCGGCGCCGTTCTGGGTGACCGTGACCGTGACCAGGGGGAAGGTGATGTTCGGGAACTGCTTCACCGGCAGGCCGGCGTAGGCGATCATCCCGGCCAGCACGAGCGCCAGGAACAGCACCGCCACCGGCACCGGGTTCTGGATGGCCCAGGCGGAGATCCTAAAGCCGCCGTGCTTCTCCGCCTCGCCTCGCTCGGTGTTCGGGGGTCCGCTCATGGCGAGGCCGCAGTTGTCGGCGCCGCGCCTTCCACAGGCTTCACCACGTCGCCGTCCAGCAGGAAGCTCGCCGAGTTGGCGACCACGCGCGAGCCGGCCGGCGGGCCGTCGACGATCTGCACCAGGCCAGAGCCGCGGACGCCGGCGCGCACGGGCACGCGCTTCACGCGGTTGTCGGCCCCGACCACCATCACGCTGGCGCCGTCGGCGTCGTAGCGCACCGCGGTCTCCGGCACGCTCAGGGTCCTGCCGGCGGCGTCGGCGAACACCGCGCGGCCGAAGCCGCCGGCGCGGATGTCGTCGCGCACGGGCAGGGTCAGGCGGACGAAGCCCAGCTTGGTCTGCGGATCGATCTGCGGGCTGATCAGGCGGACGACGCCGGTCACCACCGTTCCGCTGGGCAAGGTGACCTGGGCGTGCTGGCCGACGCGGATGCGGGCGAGGTCGTCTTCCGACATCTGCGCCTGCAGCTCGATCTGGCTGTCCTCGGCCAGCCGGAACCACGGCGCGCTGCCCTGGGCCGTCAGGTCGCCGGGGCGCACCGTCTTCTCAAGCACCAGGCCGCTCACCGGGGCGACCACCTGCAGCTTGGAATAGCGGGTCTTCAGGTCCGCCAGGGCCGCGGCCTGGGCCCTGGCGGTGGCGCGCGCGGCGCGCGCCTGGAACCGGCGCTGGGAGATCTGCTCCTGGCTGAGCACGCCCTGGTCGTCGAGGCCCTTGACGCGCTGCGCCTGATCCTCGGCCTGGGCGGCCTGGGCCTCGGCCTGGGCGAGCTGAGCCTGCTGCTGGGCGATCTGGCTCTCGATCAGCGCCGGATCGAGCCTGACCAGGGTCTGGCCCTTGCGGACGTGCTGGCCGACGTTGGTCAGGACCTCGGCCACGCGGTAGCCGGAGACCTCCGGCAGGACGGCGGCCTCCTGGCGCGCCACCAGGTCGCCCGAGGCGGCCAGCGCGCCGGCGATCGGCCGCGACTCGACGCGCACCACGCTCACCGCACGGGCCTGGGGCGGGGCGGGCTTGGGCGCGGACTTGTGGCAGCCGGCCAGGGCCAGGGCGGCGCTCGCGGCGAGAAGGGCGGTCGTCGGTCGTCTCATCCGGGACAG
>NZ_DATELG010000076.1:0-2147 GCF_035276905.1 Phenylobacterium sp.
CGGGCCCGCCGCCCAGGCGCCCGCCGCCGAAGGCGGGCCGGAGCAGCCGGTCCGCATCCTCGACGGCCGCGGCCACCTGCGCACGCTGGAGGAGATCGAGCGCGACCTGATCCAGCTCGCCATCGAGGTCTACGCCGGCCACATGAGCGAGGTCGCCCGCCGGCTCGGCATCGGCCGCTCCACCCTCTACCGCAAGGTCCGCGAGCAGGGGCTGGAGGACATGGTCAAAAGCGCCGGCGAGGAAGCGGCCTGATCCCACCGCTGCGGACCCGTGCTAGCTTCCGCCCATGACCGATGATCCCTCCGAGACCCCGGCGCAGCGCGCGCTCCGGCTGAAAAAGGCGGCGCAGGCCGCCAAGTCGGGGTTTCCCGGCGCCGGCAAGCCGCCGAAACCGCTCGCCGGCGGCCCCGCCGCGGGCGCGTCGAAGCCCTGGATGAAGCGCTAGCCGCCTCAGCCGGGCGACGCGGAGCCGCGGTAGACGTAGCCGCCGAAGCTGGGCCGGCCGCCCAGATAGCCGGCCTCGAGCTGGTCGATGGTGAAGCCCGCGGCCTGGACCAGGGCGGGGATGTCGCGGGTCAGGTGGCAGCCGCCGAACAGCTTTTTCCAGGTGGGCTCGATCTTGGTCGCGCGCCGAAAGAGCTCCGGGTCGGGCGAACGCCCGTGCTCGCAGAACAGCAGCCGCCCCGCCGGCCGCAGCACGCGGCGCGCCTCGGAAAGCGCGGCTTCGACCTCGGGGATGGTGCAGAGGCTGAAGGTCACCAGCACGGTGTCGACGCTTCGGGCGTCCAGCGAGACGGCCTCGGCCCCCTCGCGCAGGACGGTCACCGGAACCGTGGATCTGTCGGCCCGGCGCCGCGCCTTGGCCAGCATCGCCGCCTCCGGCTCCAGGCCGAAGACCTTCGTGACCCTGGCCGGATCGTAGAGCGGCAGGTTCAGGCCGGAGCCCAGGCCGAGCTCCAGCACCACCCCTTCGGCCCGCGGCACGACCGCCCGGCGCAGCTTGGTGATCGGCGGCAGGGAGCAGCCGCAGGCGACGATCGTCGGCATGACATGGCGCGCGTAGAAGCCCATCGTCGGACCTCCTCGGACCGGCGCCGGCGCCGGCGCGTCGCGGTCAGTCCATCTCGAAGCGTTCCATGGCGCCGCGCAAAAATCGACTACTCGATGACGCCGATCACCGTGCCGACTTCGTAGATCGCGCCCGCCGGCTGGATAATGCGCAGGGTGCCGGTCGCGGGCGCCTCGACCTCGTTGGCCGACTTGTCGGCTTCCAGGGTGAAGAGCGGCTGGCCCTCGCTGACCGCCTGGCCGTCCTGCGCCAGCCATTCGGTGATCTGACCCTCGGTCATGGCGAAACCGATCTTCGGGAGCACAACGTCAGTGGCCATAGTCAGCGAGTTCCTTCGAAAGCATGGGCCGCGGCCGGCGCGATTGAGAATCCGCCCTATAGCAGCGGGAACCTTGTCACCGCCAACCCGTGGGCGGATCGCCGGGGGCTCCCCGATGCCCTCATCGTCTTGGCGATGTCTGAGGCCGCTTCGCCCGGGCGGCTTGATGCGCCGGGACGCGCATTTAGAAGGTGTGTCCTGCGAGCGTTGGAGAACCGATGAAACCCGGATCCAGACTGAAGAGCTCGGTGTGCGACGCCGAGGTGATCGTCGTCCGCGCGCCGGCGGACCTGGCCGTGGAGTGCGGCGGCCAGCCGATGGCCGCCGAGCGCCCAACTGACCTGAGAGCGATCGACCCGGCCCACTCGGCCGGCGTGCTGACCGGCAAGCGCTACGTCGACGAGGAAGGTACGGTCGAGCTGCTGGCGGTGAAGGCCGGCAAGGGTTCGCTGTCGATCGGCGGCAAGCCCCTGCAGCTCAAGGAAGCCAAACCGCTTCCGTCGTCGGACTGACACATAGACATGGCTATTCGCCCTGCTCGCGGCGCGCCGTGGGCGGCCTGATCGGCCGACGCTCGCGCTGGCCCGGCGATCGAGCCCGGTGGGCGCCTGCCCCACCGCACTGCAAAAAAAATTTCGCGCCGCAGCGCAAATTCCGCTTGCAAATCGTCTAAGCATTGTTCAGATTGGGGCTGCCCATTCTGGGCGTTTCCTCCCTATGACTGCCGCGCCTTCGGGCGCGGCTTTTTTTTCATCTGC
>NZ_DATELG010000077.1:0-3020 GCF_035276905.1 Phenylobacterium sp.
AAGAGGGTGAAGGCATCGAGGAGGACGAGGAAGGCGGCGACGAGGATCGCCAGCTGGTCCGCTTCCTGGTCGGCGCCCGGATGGTGCGGCGCCGGCGCGGCCGTCGCGCGCTGCTCGCCCGCCATCTCCGCGAGAGCGGCATGGAAGACGACGGCGGCGAGGAGATCGAGGATGAGGAGGAAGGCGGCGACGAGGATCGCCGGCTGGCGCGCATTCTGGTCGGCGGCGCGGCGCGGCGCCGGCGCCTGCGGCGCATGGTGCTCGCTCACCTGATCCGCGAGCGCACGGGCGAGGAGGACGGAGAAGGCGTCGAGGAGGATGACGAGGAGGGCGGGCGTGAGTCTGGCCGCCTGGGACGCGCCATGGCCACGCGCGGCGGCATGCGCCGACGCCGTCTGCGCCGCATGGCGCTCGCCCGCGTGCTGGGCGAGCAAGCGGCCGCCTAGTCCGCAACGGTTCTAGAGAGGTGCGGGTGCGGTCGGAGACGCCGTCTTGGGCCGCACCCGCCGCTTGGTGCTCAAAGCACGGCCGTGGCGAAGGGCGGTCACCGGCTGAACAGTCCAAGGTCGCTGGCTCCGCTGCTGGAGGCACGGCTGGCGAAAGCGCCGCCCCGCCAGCCGGCTGATCCGTCGCGATGTCAGCCCGTTTTTTGAGGCTAATCGCGTGTAAAGATCGCGATTAGAACTCCAAATATTACGGATAAGACCCCCGAGATAAACAGCAGGGATGTTTTTCTGTATCTGGATGGCGAGTCGTCTAGGAGGCTTATGGAGCGAAATAAGCTCGCGACTTGTAATAGAATTCCAACGCCAATAACCACCTCGGAAGTCTTTTCCGAAAATGTCCATCCCGACTTGGACTCTACGGCCCAAAAAGTTCGAAGAAAAGTTATTGAGAATCCAAGAAATACCGTTATGGCAGTCGTAATCGACTGGCGGTACCCATGGGGGACTTTGTCTTCCTGCTCCATCCGTGGAAAGCTTCGCTATCTCGTGGGGCGCGTTATCATGGCGCCTCGAACAAGGCGCTCAATCGGTAGCTGACCCGAGACTTGCCTGACGTAAAACCTGATGCCGCGCCGGTGTTAGATGTCGGTGTGGGCGATGATTTGGCCATTGCGCACGGCGGTCTTCAACGCGTCGTAGTCGCGCTCAGCCTGGTCGGCATAGGCCATCGCGAAATCGCCCATGGCCTCGTCAAAGGCGTCGCTGCGTCCCAGGTAGCCTGCGATGGACGCCCGATCGCCGGTCTTGGCGTGGGCGCGCGCAAGCACCCATCCGCACATCCGCGCATAGTAGTACAGCGTCTCGTAGTCGAAGGTCTCGACCAACGGCTTGATCTTAGCGTCGCGCAACTGGCGCGCGTAGAACTGTATGCCGCCTTCCCCTGTGACCCAGCCCAGCAAAAGGTCGGACGCCGGCTGCATCAGCCGCTGGCCCATCACCACCCGCTGGCCATGGTGCGGATAGAGGCTTGGCCCGGCGGCTGGCTCCAGGACCGAGGCGACCGCCTCCTTGAACTGCAGGAAGAGCGGCTGGTTGGACTCCGACATCACCAGCACGATCCAGCAGCGCCGGCCGACGCTGCCCACGCCCACCACCTTCATCGCCGCGTCCACCAGCGCGTAGTTGTCGAGCAGGGAGCGCCGATCCTCCGGCAGCGTCTCGCGATAGCTGGCGAGCACCCGCTCCACCAGGGGGCGGAACCCGGGCGCCAGCGCATCCGCAGGGTGAAAGATCAGGGGCGGGACGTCGCGGATCCCGATCTTGCCGCTGACCATGCTGGTCAGCCGGGGGAAGTCGAGGTCCGATCCCTGGCGCTTGAGGGTTTTGTCGAGCCGGCGCTGGAGACGCGCGCCTACGGCGCGGGGCGCAAGCGCCAGCACATCCTCTACGGTGATGCGGGAGTACCAGACCTCCAGGGGATGTCGCTTAGCGTATAAGCGCATCCGTTTGTGGTAGCTGTAGGCGCAGGCGACCGCGGCGTCACGACCCTTGCCGTCCGAGAGCCCAAGCGATCGCGCGGCGAGAACGAAGGAAACGACCAGCCGCTTGATGTCCCATTCCCAAGGCGCGGGCAGGGTCTCATCGAAGTCGTTGAGGTCGAACAGGACGTTGCGCTCGGGTGTGGCGAAGCCGCCGAAATTCATCAGATGGCAGTCGCCGCAGGCCTGGACCTTGAGCCCCGAGACCGGCGTGGCCGCGAGATCGGCGGCCATCAGTCCGGCCGAGCCGCGGTAGAAGGCGAAGGGCGAGGCCAGCATGCGGCCGTAGCGGATCGGCACGAGCTCGGGCACGCGGCCTTCGTCCGCGGCGCGCAGGAGCTGGATCGGATCGGTCTTGCGCCGCGAGCGCTTCCAGCGGGCGTGTTCGGCGAGAGGCACGCGTTCGCGCAGCGTCCGCCCGGCGACGCTCCGCTCTTTGGGCGGCGCGCGCCGGGCCCGGTCCGCAGTGGTCGAAGAGGGAACGGGCGCAGGCGTTTCGCCTCTGATGATGCGGGGATCAACCGCGAACGCGGCCGCCTCGTCCATGGTGTGCGACATGGCATCATCCTCCACGCGGCGCGCTGCGCCGCCCGGGAAAGAACGCCCCACAGACGTGTTGGTGACACGATCGCGGCGGGCGTATTCGTCCGGCCAGCGGCCTCGAAGAGCTGAGGCAGACGCACGAGCACTGCCGAAATGGGGGCTCCGGAGCGGTCATCGATCTGAAGCGCCTGCGTGTCTGGGGACGTTCGACGATTAGTTCGGCGGCGGCGGGTAAGCCTGAGCTGGCGGCGGAGGCGGCGGATAAGCATAGGCCGGCGGCGGCGGCGCGACGGCGGAGCTGACGGCCGCTGCCGTCATGCCGGTCACCGCGCCCACCGCCATGCCGGCCGCCACCGGATGATAGACCCCGCCGCCGTAGTAACCGCCGTTGTGGCAGCAGCCGCCGCTGACGTTCACGTTGCGGTTGACGTTGACGTTGGCGTTCCGGTTGACGCTGGCGCTGCGCGCGCCGGCGTAATTGCCGCCGCGAGCG
>NZ_DATELG010000078.1:0-15404 GCF_035276905.1 Phenylobacterium sp.
GAAGCAACCGGCGCGGCCCTCGCCAGCGCCAGCGGGGTCGTGGTCAAGACGATCCGGACGTCCGAGGCCGCCAGCTGGGCGCAGACGCCGCGAGGGCTCGCGACGACTATCTCGTTGGCGCCGGGCAGGAAGACGGCGGGCTCGACCTCCATACGGCCGGCCGCGCCCAGCCGCGCCACCGTCTGGCCGTTCACCGTCACCACCTCGCCCGCCGCCGCCCGCGTGAGCTCCAGCCGGGCGGCGAGCACCACCTGGTCGGACGCCAGCACGAGACGGCCCGTGGTCTTGCCGCCGACGCAGCGCAGCGGCGCGGGCGTCGAGTTCAGGCTGAGGACGCGGTCGCTGACGGCGGCCGTGGCGTGCGCCTTCGCGCCGGGCTGCAGGCTCGCCAGCAGCGCCAGCGCGCCCACGGCGGCCGCTCCGGGCCGCAGCCGGGACTTCGCGCCCGTCCAGGCCTGGCGGCTGATGAACCGCAGGGTCGAGGAGCTGATCTCGAGCAGCGAGGTCACCGCCCGCACCCAGCCGCCGCTGATGCGCCGGTCCGGCTCGGGCTGCCACAGGTCGGCCCGCGCCATCAGCGCCTGGATCAGCCGCCGCTCGCGCGCATCGTCGACGTCGACGAACTTGACCCGCAACTCCCCGTCGCGGAGCGCCACGCCCTCGACAGGAAAGGCCGTGCGGCCGCCGGCGATCTGCAGATCGACGTCGGTCACCTCGCGCCCTTCGGCGTCGAAGCCCGTCGGCAGGACGATGGCGAGACCGCCCGTCGAGACGTTGCTGGTGACGGCGTCGACCACGCGGCCGTCGGCGAAATAGAGCGTCACCGGCATGCGGGCCGGGCGGCGCACATGGCCGCGGACCTGCCGGCCCTCGCGCGCCACCGCCACCGCCGAGAGCAGGATCAGGAGGTTGAAGATCGTCCAGGCCGTGCTGAGCAGCAGGGTCGACAGGCTCTCGTGGAAGAGGCTCGGCCAGAACAGCCGCGCGTAGCCGAAGGCGAGGCCGAGGCACAGGAGCCCCGCGGTGATCAGGTGCGGCCGGACCAGGTCCTTGTCGAAATAGCCGGTCTCGAGCTTCAGCCCCTTGTCGGTCACCTTGAACTTGCCGGCCTTGGGCCAGATCAGGCTGAAGAGCGCGGGCCGCACCAGGTGGAAGGCCAGGATGGTCTCGTAGATCTCGCCCCAGAACAGCCGACGCTGGCGGCCCTGCAACCGTTGGTTGGCGATCATGCCCTGCAGCAGATGTGGGATGGCGTAGACCGACACGACGCCCGCCGGCGCGTGCATCAGGTTCAGCCCGAAGAACAGGTAGGCGAGCGGCGAGACCAGGAAGATCACCCGCACCAGCGGGAATTGGTAGTAGAGCAGCGCGTTCAGGTAGCAGAGCCGCTGCGGCAGCTTCAGCCCCGGCCCGAACAGCGGATTGTCGGTGCGCAGGATCTGGGTCATGCCGCGGCACCAGCGGACACGCTGGGCGACGTGTTGGTTGAGCGTCTCCGTCGCCAGCCCAGCCGAGAGGCGGATGTTGAGGAAGGCGGTGTTCCAGCCGCACCGCTGGATGCGCAGCGCCGTGTGGGCGTCCTCGGTCACCGTCTCGTAGGCGAAGCCGCCGACCTCCTCCAGCGCGGCGCGCCGGATCACCGCGCAGGAGCCGCAGAAGAAGGTCGCGTTCCAGAGGTCGTTGCCGCTCTGGATGGTGTCGTAGAAGAGATCGCCCTCCCCCGGCAGGTCCTCGGCCGCCTTGATGTTCCGCTGGATCGGGTCCTGCGAATAGAAGAAGTGCGGCGTCTGCACGACCGCCAGCCGCGGGTCCTTCTCGAACCAGCCGACGGTGAGCTGCAGGAAGGCGCGGGTCGCGACGTGGTCGCAGTCGAGCACGCAGATCAGGTCGCCGTCGGTGACCTTCATCGCCGCGTTGAGGTTGCCGGCCTTGGCGTGGGTGTTGTCTGCGCGGGCGATGTACTCGCAGCCGACACGGCGGGCGAAGTCGGCGAACTCAGGCCGGTTCCCGTCGTCCAGCAGGTGCACGCGGAAACGGTCAGCCGGGTAGTCCATCGCCATGGCGGCGATCACCGAGGGCCCCACCACGCTCAGCGGCTCGTTGTAGGTGGGGACGTAGACGTCCACCGTGGGCAGGCAGTCGGTGGCCATGCTGAGCAGGGCGACGGGCCGCCGCAGCGGCCGCGCCGACTGCACGAAGCTCAACACCATGACCAGCCAGGTGTAGCACTCGGCCGCGAGCAGGGCGCCGCCGAGCAGCCACTCGCCCGGAGAGCGCAGCCCCATGGAGCCGCTGAACCGCCAGACCATGTAGCGGGTCGAGGCGAAGAGGCTGAGCGTGCAGATCAGGATGGTCGCGTAGCGCGAGCGCGACCGCGTCGTCAGAAGGCCCGCCGCGACGATCAGGACCCCGAACACCGCCTGCGGGACGACGTCGAGCGGGACCACAAGCAGCCATGCGAAGACGACCGCGGCGCACAGGACGGCGACCGCCCAGCCGGCGGCGCCGATGCGTTTGGCCAGCGCGGTCATGCGCGTCGGGCTTCGCCGGAGGACGCGTCTATATGCGAGGTCTCGAAGCGGGCCGCCGCCCCCAGCCGGAGCTCGAGCTCCGCGGCCAGCGACTGGACATCCTCCCAGGCGGCGCTGGCCGGCGCATAGTCCGCCAGCCGGGTGAGCGAGGCGAAGGCCTCGGGCACCGCCTCGTCGCGGCGGATCTCGCCGCCGAAGCGGGCGCCCGCGACATGACGCAGAAAGCCCAGCACGCCGTCGGTCAGCGGTCGGCGACGGTCGGCCTGGTTGAGAACATAGACGCTGCGGCTGAAGGCCTCGTCCTGCGACGGCTCCTCCAGCACGGCGAGCGACCCCACGTCCGGCAGGAACAGGCGCAGGTGCAGGCCGGCGAGCGCGCCGACCGCGGCGGCGGCGGCGTCCTCGACCGCGGGCATGTCGACGATCAGCACCTCCGAGGCGCCGAGCCAGCGGCCCACGAGACCGGGCGCGAGCCGGCCGGCGTTGGGGCCGCCGCCCATCAGGAGCGCGCAGGTCGCGGCGTCCTGGGTCACACGCGCGAAACCTGCCGGCGTCGGCGCAAGCTCCAGGCGCGACGACTCCAGGCTCCCGGCGCGGGCGGTCGCGTCGCCGCACATCAGACGCAAGGCGTCCTGCCGGTCGAGATCCATCACCGCGACGTCCAACCCCCGGCGCGCGAGCGCGGCGGCCAGCAGCGCGGTCACGCTGGTGCGCCCCACCCCGCCCTTGGCCGACCTGACGGCGATGATCGTCATTGGCCGCCCTGGAAGATCAGCGGCCAGATGTCCTCGTCGCCCTCCAGCCGGTCCAGCAGCGCCGAAAGGCCGGCCCACTTGCGGGCGGTCTCGAGGTTGGAGGGAACACTATACTCAAGGTAGGCCAGCTCGGTCTGGCCGATGCGCTCGAGCAGAGTGCGGACGTCGTTCTGCATGGGCCCCCTCTAGATGAGGAGACTCATTACGCGCCCGGGCCCAAAATCATCGTTAGCGGACATGGTTACCAACGTCTGAGCGCGGCCGTCGCGATTTCTCGCAAATACCAATCCATCCGAGTGTAGACGCACGCGCGCCGTGCATTTTCCTCCCGGATTGGTCGCAAACGCGCGCTTCCCCAACGAACCTCTCGCGATGATTGCAACGCGCGCGACACGCCCGACCGCCGGCGCCGCCACAACATCGCCGCTTGCGCCGTCGAAAAAGTCGGCGCTATCAGCCGCCCGGTCGGCCACCTAGAGGCGCTTCAAGCGGAATGAGCAGCCAGTTGCGGCGGACCATGGCGGCGATGCTTCAGGGGGTCCTGGTCGTCCTCGCCTGGGCGACGTTGACGGCGGCCGCGCCCGCGCCGACCCCAGCGCCGGCTCATGGCGCGGGCCAGGCGGCGGCGCCCAACGGCGGCCGGTTCGGCGCGGCGATGGATGCACGGCTCGACGCCGCCGAGGCCCGGCTGCGGGCCATCCGCCAGGCGGTGCGGGCGCAGTCCGCCGACGACGGCGCCCTGGAGGCCGCCCGGGCGTCGGTGGCCCCCATCCAGGCCGACGTCGCGGACGCGCTTTCGACCATGGCGCCGCGCCTCGACGATGTCGGCCAGCGACTGGCGGAGCTCGGTCCCGCGCCGGCCGCCGGGCAATCGCCGGAAGCTCCCGACGTCGCCGAAGCCCGCGCCCGGCTGCTGAGATTCCAGAAGACCCTGCAGGACAACACCAAGCGAGCGCGCCTGCTGGCGGTCGAGGCGAGCCAGCTCAGCGATTCGCTCGACCAGCGGATGCGGCAGAACTTCACGGCGCGGCTGTGGGCCCACAGCCGGTCGGTGTTCGACCCGACGCTCTGGGGCGACGTCGTGACGAACCTGCCGAGCGACCTGCAGCGCGTCCGCGACGCCGCGGCCGCCCAGGCGGACCAGATCGCAGCGACCCCGTCTCGCGGCGTCGCCGAGGTGTGGTCCGTCATCCTGGCGGTGCTCGGCCTCTTCCTGCTGACGCCCGCGCGGATCATCCTCGGCCGCCTGGGCCGGCGCCTCGCGGCGACCCTGATCCCGAGCGCGGCCTTGCGCAAATCGGCGCTCGCCTTGTGGTTGACGCTGGTCGACGCCCTGACGCCGCTGTTCGCCGTCCTCCTGGCCCACTCGGCGGTGAAGAGCGTGGCGCCGCTGACGCCGGCCGTCGAGGCGATGGCGCGGGCGCTGACCGCCGCCGTCGCCTTCGCCGCGACGATCGACGCGCTCGGCCGCAGCCTGCTTGCGCCCGGCCGGTCGAGCTGGCGGCTCGCGCCGGTGTCGGACGCTTTCGCCGCCCGGGTGGCGATCTTCCCGGCCGTGATCGGCGTTTCGGTCGGCGTCGCGAGCTTCCTGGCGCGCGCCAACATCGCACTGGCGACAAGCCCGGCCGCCGCCGAAGCCAGCCGCTGCCTGGTGGTGGTCCTGCAACTGCTCGCCGTCGGCGCCGCCCTGGCGTTCGCCCGCGGCGGGCTGGCCGCCCAGCAGCAGCCGGACGCGGGCCGCTCGCGCCTGCCCTGGGTGCTGGCGGCGGTGGCGGCGTGGCTGGCCCTCGCCTGCGCCCTGCTCGCGGTGACCACCGGCTACATCGCGCTCGCCAGTTTCATCATGCGCGAGCTGATCTGGATCGCCACCGTGCTGGCGAGCCTCTACCTGCTGATGCGCTTCGTCGACGACCTGTGCGAGGCGATGTTCGCCCCCGGCCAGGGGCTGAGCCGGGTCGTCGGCGCCGCCACCGGCCTCTCGCACCAGGCGTTGGAACAGATCGGCGTCCTGTTGTCCGGCGTGCTGCGGCTGGGGCTGATCATCTTCGCCTGGATGGCGATCGTGGCCCCGTTGGGGGCCAGCGCGCGGGACGTCTTCACCCGCGCGACCTCCACCGAGATGGTGCTGAAGCTCGGCCAGATCTCGATCTCGCCCGGCCTCGTCTTCGGCGGCGTCGTGGTGTTCGTCGCGGGCCTCTTGATCACCCGCATCGTCCGCGGCTGGGTGGAGACGACCTACCTTCCCAAGACCAGCATCGACGTCGGCCTGCGCGCCTCGATCACCGCCGCCCTCACCTACTTCGGCGCCCTGGTCGCCCTGATCACCACCTGCGCCTACCTGGGCCTCAGCCTAAGCAACATCGCGCTTTTCGCCAGCGCGCTGTCGGTGGGCATCGGCTTCGGCCTGCAAGCGGTGATCGGCAACTTCGTCTCCGGCCTGATCCTGCTGGCGGAGCGGCCGATCAAGGTCGGCGACCTGATCGCCATCGGCGACCAGGAAGGCGACGTGCGGCGGATCAACATCCGCGCCACCGAGATCGTGATGGGCGACCGCTCGAAGCTGATCGTCCCGAATTCCGACCTGATCTCCAAGACCGTGCGCAACGTGACCCACGGCGGCGCGCTGGGCCAGGTGAAGATCGTGCTGCGGGTCGCCGACGACGCCGACGCCGACGCAGTGCGCGACATGTTCCGCGCCCAGCTCAACGCCCATCCTGGCGTGCTGCGCGACCCCGCCCCCGGCGTCTTCCTCACCAACGTCGCCGACGGCGCCCTGGAGTTCACCGCCTTCGCCACCGTGGGCTCGGCGCGCCAGGCATTCGGGATCCGGAGCGACCTGCTGTTCGCGATGGTCGCCGAGCTGAAGGCCAAGGGCGTCAAGCTCGCCCCGCCGCGGCCCGCCTGATCAGCGGCCGCGTCGCTCAGCCGCGCCGCCGCCGGGCTTCCTCGAGACTGAGCGCCCGGACCAGCCGCCAGACCTCGAGTTCCTCGCGGGCGTCGTCCAAGGCGCGATGACGCGGCGGGTCCACGTTCACCCGTCGCCGGGCCGCGTAGATCAACGCGGCTGCGACGTCATCAAGCTCGTCGTCGGAGACGCGATCGCAAAGGGCTTCACGGACGGCCTCGCGATAAGCCTCGTCGGAATCCCTCAGCCGCAGCGCGTGGCGCGGCAGACCTGCGCCCCGCAGCAGCACGCTCATCCACTTGCCGTCCCAGGAGGGGGCGCTGGCGAAGAGCTCGTGCGGACCGAGCGCTTCCAGCACGCGGCGGGCGACCTCCTCGTGCGGCTCGCCCGCCTGGCGAAGGTGCTCGCGGCTGAGGCCGTGCACGGCCGCGGCGACCGGATCCCAGTCCGTCCAGGCCGGCGCCGGCCTGATCAGGTGCGCCTCGCAGGATCCGTCCTCCGCCGCCCAGCCGACCTCGATCGGATAGCTCTCCTCCGCCAGCGACGAAGCCTCGAAATCCAGGAACACGCGCATCGCCTTGATGACGTCGAAGCGTCGCTTGCGTTCCCTCTCGTGGCCGTCCACGTCGCGCCCGCATCGGAACGCTGTTATCGTCACCGCTGGCGACCCACGGCCCGAGGCGGACTGAAGCATGCGTTCGTCGTTGGCGAGGAAGGTCGAAAGCGCTTTCGACGGCTGGTCGCAGCGGCTGCCGAAGGCGTTGGCCATTGCGCTCGACCTGATCCCGGCCGATCCGGCGGATGCGGGGCGGATCAGGGCGGCGCAGATCAACGCGATCGTACGCATCACGCCCCTGACGATGGCGGCGAGCTGCCTCAACGGAGCTCTCATGCTGGCGACGTTCGCGGCCATGGGCGCGCTGCGGCCGGAGCACTGGCTCTGGGCGCTGGTGCTGTTCGGCCTGGCGCTCAACTTCGCGCGGGCGTGGTGGGCCGGCAGACACGTCGTCAGGCCGACGGCCTCGCGCCGGGCGATCCGCAAGGTGATCCTCAACGCCTGCGCCTTCGGCGCCCTATGGGCCGTCGTGCCGGTCGCCGCCTTTCCGGGCGCGCCGCCGGGCGTCCAGCTGTTCGTCTGCTGCCTGACCGCCGGCATGATGAGCGGCGGCGGCCTTGCCCTGGCGACGGTGCCGCTCGCCGGGATGTGCTACGTCGCCATCGTCGCGCTGGGCGCGCTGATCGCGTTCGCGCAGAACCCCACGGCCGCCGACCTCGGGATCATCGGCCTCCTGGGCAGCTACACCGCTGTGCTCGTCATCAGCCTCAATTGGAGCGCCTCCCTCTTTGTGAACGGCCTGCTGGCCGAGACGCAGATCCGACGCGAGGTGGCCGCACGCGAGCTGGCGCAGGCCCAGTCGGCGCACGCCGACCGGATGAGCGCCCTGGGCGAGCTCGCCGGCGGCATCGCCCACGACTTCAACAACATCCTGCAGGTGGTCGGCGGCGGCGCGGCGCGCATCGCCCGGCGTCCCGAAAGCCGGGACGAGGTGGTGCGTCAGGCCCAGCGGATCGAGCATGCGGTGGACCGCGGCGGCGCGATCAGCCGTCGGCTTCTGGCCTTCGCCCGACGCGACTCGCTGAGCGCCGAACCGATCGACGCCTCGGCCCTGCTGTCGGATCTCGGCGAGTTGCTGGCCCATACGATCGGCTCGTCGATCAACGTCCATATCGACGTCGCCATGACGTCCGGCCGCCTCCTGGCGGACCGCGGCCAGCTCGACGCCGTGCTCCTGAACCTCGCCACGAACGCCCGCGATGCGATGCCGGGCGGAGGAGACCTGACGATCTCGGCGGCCTGCGTGGTGGTGGACGGCGCCGACGAGGGCCCTCGCCTTGCCCCTGGGCGCTACGTCCGCACGGCCGTCACGGACACCGGCGTGGGCATCGACGCTGCGACCTTGGCCAGGGTCACCGAGCCGTTCTTCACCACCAAGCCCAAGGGCAGGGGTACGGGCCTCGGCCTCTCGATGGCCAAGGGCTTCGCCGAACAGTCCGGCGGCGCGCTCGCCATCACCAGCGAGCCCGGGCGCGGCACGACCGTCACGCTATGGCTGCCCCAGACCGACGCCGCGCCGCTAGCGAAGGATCAGACGTGCGCCACGGCGTCGGCGACGCTCGACGCGGGACTCCGCGTCCTGGTCGTCGAGGATGACGAGCTGGTGCAGGACGTCCTCGTCAACTGCCTCGAGGACGCCGGCTTCGTGACCCTCCGGGCCGAGGATGCGAAGGCGGCGATCGCCCTCCTCGACCAGGGCGCGGCCGTCGACGCCCTGCTCACCGATTTCTCCATGCCCGGGATGAACGGCCTCGACCTGATTCACGAAGTCCGGGCCCGAAGGCCGGAACTGCCGGCGATCCTGTTGACCGGCCACGTCGGCGACGTCGCCGCCCTTTCGATGGAAAGGCGGCGCACCGAGCCGTTCACCCTGCTGCAGAAGCCCATGCAGCCCGCCGAGGTCGTCGCCCGGCTGTCGGAGACGATCGCCAGCCGCCTGCACGCTTAGGACCGCTAGGACTTCCTGCCCGCGGACCACATCGCGACGAGGCCGGCGACGGAGCCGCAGACCACGATCATCAGTTGATGCGAGGCGATAGACCCCACGACGCCATGCGACGCAGCGAGAAAGTTGCTCATGCGTGTGTTTCCGACACGCCCCCGTCGTCATGAAGCCACGACGCGGTTCAAGAATGGTTAAGGCTTTGGGTTACGGGCGGTCTCTTCGAAGCGGCGGGGCCGCGTGCGCCGTCAGCGGGGAGGTCTCACGACTTCGCCGCCTTCCTTGGTGAAGTTCTCCGGCCTGTTGTCCAGCAGCTCGAACACGACTTCCGAGGGACGGCAGAGCTTCGTTCCCAGATAGCTGACGACGATCGGCCTGTTCACCAGGATCGGCTGGGCGATCATCGCTTCGAGGATCTTGGCGTCGTCGGCGTCCTCGCCAAGAAGTCCGAGTTCGGCGGCGGGCGTGTCCTTCTCCCGCAAGATGTCCCTTGGCCGCGCGCCCATCGCGGCCAGCAGGTTTTCGAGCTGGTCCATCGTCCAGCCCGTCTGCAGGTACTCGATGATCTCAGGCTCGTAGCCCGCCGCCCGGATCATCGCGACCACATTGCGTGAAGTGCCGCACGCCGGGTTGTGAAAGACGACGACAGGAAACTCGGTCATCGCGAAGGTCTCCGGGCGAGAAGCCAGTTGAACGTCAGGGTTCCGGCGAGCCCTCCTGCGACCTGGCCGGCGATGAACAGGGGGGCCGATGCAGGCGCGATGCCGGCGAAGGTGTCCGAGAGGCTGCGCGCGATCGTCACCGCCGGGTTGGCGAACGACGTGGAAGCCGTGAACCAGTAGGCCGCGGTGATGTAGAGGCCCACGAGCATCGGCGTGGCCTCGGCCTTGAAGCGCAACGATCCCAAGATGGTCGCGACCAGGCCGAAGGTCGCCACCGCCTCGGCCAAGCCCTGGCCCAGCCCGCCACGGACCTTGTCGGAGACCTGGAGCACGGGCTCGGCGAACATCAGATGCGCGCCCCAGACGCCGATGATTCCGCCCGCGACCTGGACCGCCATGTAGGCCAGCGCCAGGCGCCAGCTCAGCTCCCGCTTGGACGCGAACATCGCCGTCACGACGGGGTTGAAGTGCGCGCCCGATATTGGCCCGAAGATGGTGATGAGCACCACCAGCGCCGCGCCGGTGGCGAGCGTGTTCCCCATGAGGGCGATGGCGGCGTTTCCGCTGGCCAGCCGCTCGCCCATGATGCCGGAGCCCACCACGACCGCCAGCAGCAGCGCCGTGCCGAGCGCCTCGGCCGCGATGCGCCGCACCGGATCGAAGGCCTCCAGCGGCGGCTCCAGACTGGCGTCGAGCGGCCGCGCCGGGCGGCCCGGACCCTGGTCGGCCATGGTCATGGTCCGTTTCGGGCGCGCCGTCCCTCGGCGTCGCAGCACTGGCTGGCGACGGCAAGCAGAGGGGCGCAAATCTCGGGCTCGCCGCCGCAGCAATCCTCCAGGAGGAAGGCGAGCAACTGCCGCATGGCGTCATAGTCGGCGGTGTAGATGATCGAGCGGCCGCGCCGCCGGGACCGGATCAGGCCCGCATGACTCAAGATGTTGAGGCTCGACGAAAGGGTGTTCGGAAGCACGTCCAGGCGCCGCGCAATCTCACCGGCGGCAAGCCCCTCCGCACCGGCCTGGACAAGCAGCCGGAACGCCGACAAGCGCCCTTCGTGGGCGAGCGCGCCAAGGACAGAGACCGCGGTTTCCATTTCCATATTTCGACTTTACCGGAAGTAAGGGAAAGATTGAAGTCGCCTCCTTCCCAAGGCCGCCATGAGCGGGCCCCGTTCCCCGACCTCAATGCAAAACGCAGGTGGCGCCAGACAGGCGCGCCCACCAAGCCCAAGTCATTGATTTTTCAGGAGAGGATGGCGGTGACGGAGGGATTCGAACCCTCGATACCCTTTCGAGTATGACGATTTAGCAAACCGTTGCCTTCAGCCACTCGGCCACGTCACCAGCGCATGTTTTGTCCGGGGTGGCTCCCCGACCGCTCGCGAAGCGCCAGGGCTTGCGCGAGGGACGCCCCTCATAGCCGAACCGCGCGGCTGCGGGCAACGGTCGTTCTTCCGAAAATCAGCGGTCAGGCGTGCGCCAGCCACTCGCGGGCCTGGCGCTGGGCCTCGGCCACCTCTTCCGAGGCCATCTCGCCGGCCAGTTCCTTGCGGTAGACCTTGGCCTCGACCGATCCGCGCATGGCGGCGAGGTTGAACAGCATGTGCGCCGAGACATAGTCCAGCGGCGCGCCGCCCTGGCCGGTCGAATAGAGCAGTCCCAGCCGGAAGAGCTCGTCGCCCGAGGCGTTCGGCGTGGGAAGCGGCAGACCTTCGTTGGCGACTTCCAAGCGGGGCAGCATGGTCCCTTATCCCTGTGGCGACGGGAAAAAGCGCCGTTCTGGAGCTTTCGCGCCCGCCTTCAGGCCGCAGGAAAACCGATCTTGCCTGAACACATGGTTAAGCGGCGGGCGCCTGCGCTTCATCATGAATCCATCGCCAAGCATTCGCCGCTATTACGACGCGAAAACCTGTCTCGTGATTCAGCGCGCCCGCTGGCCGAACAGAATGCGCCGGGCTTCGTCTGCTTCGGGCCCGGCGGCAGCCAGGTCTAAGCTGCGGACGGTCTCGGCGTGGGCCAGCATGATGGGTGCGGCGACGGGACGACCGGGCGGCGGCGTATAATTCTGACGCGAACCGCTGGAATGCGGATGTTCAGCGTCAGTTCACGCGACCTAAGTCATGGTGCCGAGCATCGAGGGGCTCGTATTGGATTTAAGTCGGGGCAAATGAAGCGCCTGTTCCGGACCGTCGTCACCGCCGTTCTGGCGAGCACCCTGCTCGCCGGCGGCGCGGCCGCGGCCAAGGACCACGACCATGATCGTGGCCGCGGGCGCTGGGAGCAGGGCGAGCGCGGCCGCGGCGATCACGGAGATCGTGGAAACTACGGCGACAGGGGCGATCGCGACGACCGACGCGGCGGACGCTGGGAGGGCGGGCCTCCGCCCGGCCGCTGGGAAGGCGGTCCGCCGCCATCCTACGGCTATTCAGGCGGATATCCCGGCCCGCCCGCCTACGGCCGCCGCCTGCCGCCGCCGGGCTATGGCCTGCGCCGTGGCGGAATCGTCCCGCCCGAGGCCCGCGGCGCGATCGTACCCGACTATGGACGCCTGCGGCTGCGCCCGCCGCCGCCCGGCTTCGCCTGGGTGCGGATGGGCGACCGCTACATGCTGGTGTCGCGCTCGACCGGCCAGATCTTCGACGTGATCGGGCGGTAGAGGCTCCCCCTGGAGGGAGCGCCCTACCTACTCCGCGCCCAGCTTGGTCCTCAGGAGCTGGTTGATGACGCCTGGGTTGGCCTTGCCCTGGGTCGCCTTCATCACCTGGCCCACGAACCAGCCGAGCGCCTGGGGCTTTTCCTTCACCGCCGCCGCCTGGCCGGGGTTGGCCGCGATCAGGTCGTCGATGATCTTCTCCAGCGCGCCGGTGTCGGAGACTTGGCGAAGGCCCTGCTTCTCGACGATCTCGCCGGCGGCGCCCTCGCCCGCCCACATGCGGTCGAAGACGTCCTTGGCGATCTTCGAGGAGATCACGCCCTCCTCGATCAGTTGCACCAGCTCGGCGATCGCCGCCGGCTTGATCGGGCTCTCGGAGATCTCCAGCCCCGCCGCCGTCAGCTTGGCGGCCAGGTCGTTGGTCACCCAGTTGGCGGTCAGCTTGGCGTCGCGGCCCTTGACGGCGGCCTCGTAGAAGTCCGCGCGCGCCTGTTCGGTGATCAGCACGGTCGCGTCATAGGCCGAGAGCCCGTACTGCGACTGCAGGCGCGCCTTCTTCGCGTCCGGCAGCTCCGGCAGGGCGGCCTCGATCTCCCTGATCCAGGCCGGGTCCAGCTGCAGCGGCAGGAGGTCCGGATCGGGGAAGTAGCGGTAGTCGTGCGCCTCTTCCTTCGAGCGCATGGAGCGCGTCTCGCCCTTGTTCGGGTCGAACAGCCGGGTTTCCTGGTCGATCTTGCCGCCGTCCTCGAGGATCTCGATCTGCCGGCGCGCCTCGTACTCGATCGCCTGCTGGATGTAGCGGTAGGAGTTGACGTTCTTGATCTCGCAGCGCGTGCCCAGGTGGCTGAAGCTGCCGGTCTCGCGGAACTTCTCGTAGTCGCCGGGGCGGCAGACCGAGACGTTCACGTCGGCGCGAAGATTGCCCTTCTCCATGTCGCCGTCGCAGGTGCCCAGGTAGACCAGGATCGTCCGCAGCTTCTTCACATAGGCCGCCGCCTCGTCCGAGGAGCGCATGTCGGGCTTGGAGACGATCTCCATCAGCGCCGTGCCGGCCCGGTTGAGGTCGATGTAGGTGGCGTTCGGGTCCTGATCGTGCAGGCTCTTGCCGGCGTCCTGCTCCAGGTGCAGGCGCTCGATCCGCACGGTGAAGCTGGTGCCGTCGTCGCGGTCGACCAGCACCTCGCCCTCGCCGATGATGGGGTCCTTGAACTGGCTGATCTGATAGCCTTGCGGCAGGTCCGGATAGAAGTAGTTCTTCCGGTCGAAGCGGGACCAGGGATTGATCTGCGCCTTGAGGCCCAGGCCCGTCTTCACCGCCTGCTCGACGCAGTGCTTGTTGATCACCGGCAGCATGCCGGGCATGGCCGCGTCGACCAGGCTGACCTGTTCGTTCGGGCCCGCGCCGAAGCCCACCGCCGCGCCGGAGAACAGCTTGGCGTTGGAGGCGACCTGGGCGTGGATCTCCAGCCCCAGGACCATCTCCCAATCGCCGGTGCGGCCCTTGATGACCTTGGTTTTCTCAGCCGTTTCGCTCATCGGCTCACCACCACTTCTGCGGACGGCTGCGGAAGTCCGCCGCCTTTTCGATCGCGCCGCCCAATGAAAATAGGACGCCCTCGTCGAGAGGGCGACCGATCAGCTGCAGGCCGAGCGGCAAGCCGCCCGCGTCCAGCCCCGCCGGCAGGCTCATGCCGGGCAGGCCCGCCAGGTTGGTCGTCACGGTGAAGATGTCGTTCAGGTACATCGCCACCGGATCGTCGGAGTTCTCGCCGAGCTGGAAAGCGGCCGAGGGCGCGGTGGGCGTGAGCAGGGCGTCGACCTTCTCGAACGCCTGCTCGAAGTCGTCGGCGATCCGCCGGCGGACCTTCAGCGCCTTCAGGTAGTAGGCGTCGTAATAGCCGGCCGAGAGCACATAGGTGCCGATCAGGATCCGGCGCTTGACCTCGGTCCCGAAGCCCTGCGCACGCGTCTTCTCGTAGGTGTCGGTCAGGTTCGCGCCGTCGACGCGCAGGCCGTAGCGCATGCCGTCGTAGCGGGCGAGGTTCGACGAGGCCTCGGCGGGGGCGATGATGTAGTAGGCCGGCAGCGCGTACTTGGTGTGCGGCAGGCTGACCTCGACGATCTCGCAGCCGGCCTCCTTCAGCCAGTCGATGCCCTTCTGCCAGAGCGCCTCGATCTCGGCCGGCATGCCGGGGACGCGGTACTCCTTGGGCACGCCGATGCGCAGGCCCTTCACCGACTTGCCGACGAAGCTGGGGAAATCCGGAACCTCGACCGGCAGGCTGGTGGAGTCCTTCGGATCGTAGCCGGCCATCGACTTCAAAAGGATCGCCGTGTCCTCGACCGTCCGCGCCATCGGCCCGGCCTGGTCCAGCGAGGAGGCGAAGGCGACGACGCCCCAGCGCGAGCAGCGGCCGTAGGTCGGCTTGATGCCGACCGTGCCGGTGAAGGCCGCGGGCTGGCGGATCGAGCCGCCGGTGTCGGTGGCCGTGGCGCCGAGGCAAAGCCCGGCCGCGACCGCCGCGGCCGAGCCGCCCGACGAGCCGCCCGGCGTCAGCTGGGCGTTCGAGCCTTCGCGCCGCCAGGGGTTCACGACCGGCCCGTAGGCCGAGGTCTCGTTGGACGAGCCCATGGCGAACTCGTCCATGTTGAGCTTGCCCAGCATCACCGCCCCGTCCCGCCACAGGTTGGCGGTGACGGTGGACTCATAGGTCGGCTTAAAGCCGCCGAGGATTTTCGAGGCCGCGGTCGAGGACACGCCCTCGGTGCAGAACAGGTCCTTGATCCCGAGCGGGGCGCCCTCCAGCGGCCCCGCCTCGCCGCGGGCGCGGCGTTCGTCGGAGGCCCTGGCCATCTCCAGCGCCTTCTCCGGCGTCTCGACGACATAGGCGTTCAACGCCCGCGCGGCGGCCACGGCGTCCAGGTGCGCCTGGGTCAGCTCGGCGGCGGAAAAGGACTTGCCGGCCAGCCCGTCGAGGGCGGCCTTCAGCGTCAGCGAGGTGAGCTCGGACATCTATTCGACCACCTTCGGCACGACGAAGAAGTTGCTGACGGTCTTCGGCGCGTTGGCGAGCACACGGGCCGGATCGCCGCCCTCGGTGACCACGTCCTTGCGCATCGGCAGCGGGGTGTGCACGGCCGACGTCATCGGCTCGACGCCCTGGGTGTCGACCTCGTTCAGTTGCTCGATCCAGTTCAGAATGCCGGACAGCTCCCTGGCCAGCGGCTCCAGCCGCTCTTCCGGCTCGGCGATCCGGGCGAGCCGGGCGACCTTGCGAACGGTCGCCGCATCGATGGACATGCCACCTACTCCTTGACGTTGAGCGCGTGGGTTAGCCGCG
>NZ_DATELG010000079.1:0-9661 GCF_035276905.1 Phenylobacterium sp.
GGACGCCGCGACCGGCGCGGGCGTAGCTGCGGGGGCCGCCGCCTTGGCCGGCGCGGCCGCAACAGCCGCCCCGCCCTCGCTCACCCGGCCGAGGACGGCGCCCGGAT
The DNA here is from genome assembly GCF_035276905.1 of Phenylobacterium sp. Lineage (GTDB taxonomy): Bacteria > Pseudomonadota > Alphaproteobacteria > Caulobacterales > Caulobacteraceae > Phenylobacterium. The sequence continues at coordinate 108 of NZ_DATELG010000079.1, forward strand.
TGACCGTGGCGCCTTCCGGCGCGGCGATCTCGGCGAGCACGCCGTCGGCCGGCGCGGCCACTTCCAGGCTGACCTTGTCGGTCTCCAGCTCGACCAGGACCTCGTCCTTCTTCACCGCATCGCCGGCCTTTTTCGTCCACCGCGCCACGGTGGCTTCGGTGACGGACTCGCCCAGGGCAGGAGTCATGATGTCGGCCATGGGAAGGAGGCTCCTTTTAGATCGTGGTCGGCGCGGTCAGGCGGGGGTTTAAGCGAAGGCTTCCTTGAGGAAGCTGTCGAGTTCCTTGAGGTGCCGGCTCATCAGGCCTGCGGCGGTCGAGGCCGAGGCCGGGCGGCCAACGTAGCGTGCACGCTTGGCGGAAATGTTGAGACGCTCGAGGGTCAGCTCCAGCCACGGGTCGACGAAGGTCCAGCCGCCCATGTTCTTCGGCTCTTCCTGCACCCACACCAACTCGGCGTTCTTGAACCGCTTCAGCTCGTTGGAAATCGACTTCAGCGGCCAGGGATAGAACTGCTCCAGGCGCAGGATGTAGACGTCGTTGCGGCCGGTCTCGGCGCGGCGCTCGACCAGGTCGAAGTAGACCTTGCCCGAGCACATGATCACCCGCTTGATCTCGGCGTCCGGCTTCAGGGTCACGCCGCCGACGTCGCAGCCGGCCTCGGCCCCGTCGACCATCACCCGGTGGAAGCTCGAGCCCTCGGCCATGTCGGAGAGGTTCGAGACCGCGCGCTTGTGGCGCAGCAGGCTCTTGGGCGTCATGACGATCAGCGGCTTGCGGAACTCGCGCAGCAGCTGGCGGCGCAGCGCGTGGAAGTAGTTCGCCGGCGTCGTCGGGTAGACGACCTGCATATTGTCTTCGGCGCAGAGCTGGAGATAGCGTTCCAGGCGCGCCGACGAATGCTCCGGCCCCTGGCCTTCGTAGCCGTGCGGCAGCAGCATGATCAGGCCGCTCATCCGCAGCCACTTGCGCTCGCCCGACGAGATGAACTGGTCGACCACCACCTGGGCGCCGTTGGCGAAGTCGCCGAACTGGGCTTCCCACATGGTCAGGGTGTTCGGGTCGGTCAGCGAGAAGCCGTACTCGAAGCCCAGCACCGCCTCTTCGGAGAGCGCCGAATCCAGCACCTCGAAGTGCGCCTGGTTGGGCCCGAGGTTCCGCAGCGGGAAGTAGATCTCCTCGGTCTGCTGGTCGATGATCCCGGAGTGGCGCTGGGTGAAGGTGCCGCGCACGCTGTCCTGGCCGGACAGGCGCACCGGATAGCCCTGGTCGAGCAGGCTGGCGAAGGCCAGGTGCTCGCCGGTCGCCCAGTCGAGGCCGGTCCCGGCCTCGATCGCGTCGCGCCGGGCCTGCAGCACTCGCTCGACGGTCTTGTGGACCTTGATGCGCTCGGGAATGGTGGTGATCTTGCGGCCGAGGTCGAGCAGCTTCTGGTGCGGCACGCCGGTGACGCGGCGCTCGTCGCCCTCGGGCAGGCTCAGCCCCGACCACTTGCCGTCCAGCCAGTCGGCCTTGTTGGCCTTGTAGCTCTTGCCGGCGTCGAACTCGCTGTCGAGGAAGGCGGAGAATTCCTCCAGCCAGCCGTCGATCTCGGCCTGGGTGACGAGGCCCTCGCCGATCAGCCGCCTGCCGTAGATCTCGCGCACCGAGGGCTGGGCCTTGATCTTCTGGTACATCAAGGGCTGCGTCATCGTCGGATCGTCGCCCTCGTTGTGGCCGAACCGGCGATAGCAGAACATGTCGATGACCACGTCCTTGCCGAACTGCTGGCGGTACTCGGTAGCCACCTTGGCGGCGAAGGTGACCGCTTCCGGATCGTCGCCGTTCACGTGGAAGATCGGCGCCTCGACCATCAGCGCCACGTCGGACGGATAGGGCGAGGAGCGCGAGTTCTTCGGGCTGGTGGTGAAGCCGATCTGGTTGTTCACCACGAAGTGCATGGTGCCGCCGACGCCATAGCCCTTCAGGCCGGAGAGCGCGAAGCACTCGGCCACCACGCCCTGGCCGGCGAAGGCCGCGTCGCCGTGCAACAGGAGCGGCAGCACATGGCCGCGGCCGCTGGTCGGCGTCTGGCGCAGGGTGAAGGCCTGCTTGGCCCGCGCCTTGCCGATCACCACCGGGTTGACGATCTCCAGGTGCGAGGGGTTGGCGGTCAGCGACAGGTGCACGCTGTTGCCGTCGAACTCGCGGTCCGACGAGGCGCCCAGGTGGTACTTCACGTCGCCGGAGCCTTCCACGTCCGACGGCAGCGACGAGCCGCCCTGGAACTCGTGGAAGATCACCTGGTAGGGCTTGCCCATGACGGCGGCCAGCACGTTCAGGCGGCCGCGGTGCGGCATGCCGATGACGATGTCCTTCACCCCCATCGCGCCGCCGCGCTTGATGATCTGCTCCAGCGCCGGGACCATCGCCTCGCCGCCGTCCAGGCCGAAGCGCTTGGTCCCCGGGAACCGGCGGTGCAGGAAGCGCTCGAAGCCCTCGGTCTCGATCAGCTTCTTGAGGATCGCCACCTTCCCGTCCTTGGTGAAGGTGATCTCCTTGTCGCGGCCCTCGATCCGCTCCTGCAGCCACGACTTCTCCTTGGGATCGGAGATGTGCATGTACTGCACGCCGATGTTGCCGCAGTAGGTGCGCCGAAGGATCGCCAGGATCTCGCGCAGCGAGGCGGTCTCCAGGCCCAGCACATAGTCGAGGAAGATCGGCCGGTCGTAGTCGGTCTCGGCGAAGCCGTAGGTGGCCGGATCCAGCTCCGAGGCGTCGCCCGGCGTGGTGGCGATGCCGAGCGGGTCGAGGTTGGCCTTCAGGTGGCCGCGCATGCGGTAGGCGCGGATCATCATGATCGCGCGCAGGGAATCCAGGGTGGCCGCCCGCACGGTGTCGGCGGAGGCTTCCGGCTGGCGCTCGGCGATCTTGGCGGCGGCCTTGGCCTGCACCGCCGGCCAGAGGCCGTCGAGGGCCGACAGCCACTCGGGACGAGCGATCGGCGCGCCGGGCTTGGCCCAGGCCGGATCGGCGGTCGCGCGCGCGACCTCGTCGGCGCGGTCGCCCAGGGTCGCGAAGAACGCGCGCCAGGATGGGTCGACCGAATTCGGATCGGCCGCCCATTTCGCGTAGAGATCCTCCACGAAGGCGGCATTGCCGCCGTAGAGGAATGAGGTTTCCGCGAGCACCTCGTTGATCAGGCCTGCGTCGTCCGCCATCTGTCGTCCGCCTTCCGGGGTCCGGCCGCGGTGCTTCTGATGAGGAGCCGAGGCGCGCGGACCGCCCTTACGCTAAATTGCCGTCTCAGGCGCCTTTCAGCACCTCGAGCAGGGTTTCGCCCAGCTTCGCGGGCGACGGAGATACGCGGATGCCCGCCGCTTCCATCGCCGCAATCTTGTCCTCGGCCCCGCCCTTGCCGCCGGAGATGATCGCCCCGGCGTGGCCCATGCGGCGGCCCGGAGGCGCCGTACGGCCCGCAATGAAGCCGACCATAGGCTTCTTCACCGGTGAATTCTTGATGAATTCAGCCGCATCCTCTTCGGCGGAGCCGCCGATCTCGCCGATCATGATGATCGACTCGGTTTCCGGATCCTTGAGGAACATGTCCAGCACGTCGATGAACTCGGTGCCCTTGACCGGGTCGCCGCCGATGCCCACCGCAGTCGTCTGGCCGAGCCCCACGTTGGTGGTCTGGAAGACCGCCTCATAGGTAAGGGTGCCCGAGCGCGAGACAACGCCGACAGAGCCGCGCTTGAAGATATTGCCCGGCATGATGCCGATCTTGCACTCGCCCGGCGTCAAGAGGCCCGGGCAGTTCGGCCCGATCAGCCGCGACTTCGAGCCCGACAGCGAACGCTTCACCTTGATCATGTCGGTCACCGGGATGCCCTCGGTGATGCAGACGATCAGCGGGATCTCGGCGTCGATCGCCTCGAGGATCGCGTCGGCCGCGAACGGCGGGGGCACGTAGATCACGCTGGCGTCGGCGCCGGTTTCGCGCTTGGCCTGGGCGACGGTGTTGAACACCGGCAGGCCCAGATGCGTCGAGCCGCCCTTGCCCGGCGAGGTGCCGCCGACCATCTTGGTGCCGTAGGCGATCGCCTGTTCCGAGTGGAACGTGCCCTGCGAGCCGGTGAAACCCTGGCAGATGACCCGGGTGTCCTTACCGATCAGAACCGACATCAGCGGGCCCCCTGCACAGCCTTGACGATCTTTTCCGCACCGTCGGAGAGATCGTTCGCGGCGATCACGTTCAGGCCGCTCTTGTTGATGATGTCCTTGCCCAGCTGGGCGTTGGTGCCTTCCAGGCGGACCACCAGCGGCACGCTCAAGCCCGTCTCCTTGACCGCGGCGATCACGCCCTCGGCGAGGATGTCGCAGCGGGCGATGCCGCCGAAGATATTGACCAGAATGCCCTTCACGTTCGGGTCGGCGGTGATGATCTTGAAGGCCTCCGTCACCTTCTCCTTGGTCGCGCCGCCGCCGACGTCGAGGAAGTTGGCGGGCTCGGCGCCGTAGAGCTTGATGATGTCCATGGTCGCCATGGCCAGGCCCGCGCCGTTGACCATGCAGCCGATCGAGCCGTCGAGGGCGATATAGGAGAGGTCGTGCTTGGAGGCCTCGATCTCCTTCGGATCCTCCTCGCTCTCGTCGCGCAGCTCCTTGATTTCCGGATGGCGATAGAGCGCGTTCGAGTCGAACGAGACCTTGGCGTCGAGCACCCGCAGCTGGGCGACTTCTTCGTCACTTGGGGCGGTGACGATCAGCGGGTTGATCTCGAGCATGCTCATGTCCTTGGCCATGAAGGCCTGGTAGAGCTGGCCGAGCAGCTTCGACGCCTGCTTCTGCAGGTCGCCCTTCAGGCCCAGCGCCTGGGCCAGCGTCAGGCCGTGGTGCGGCCAGACGCCCGTGGCCGGGTCGATCGAGAAGGTGACGATCTTCTCCGGCGTCGAGTGGGCGACGTCCTCGATGTCCATGCCGCCTTCGGTCGAGGTCACGACCGACACCCGGCTGGTCTCGCGGTCGACCAGCAGCGACAGGTAGAATTCCTTGGCGATCGCCGCGCCTTCTTCGATGTAGAGGCGGTTGACCTGCTTGCCGGCGGGGCCGGTCTGATGGGTCACCAGCACCCGGCCGAGCATCTCGGCGGCGTTGGCCTTCACCTCGTCGGCCGACTTGACGACCCGGACGCCGCCCTTGGCTTCAGGACCGAGGCCTTCGAAACGCCCCTTGCCGCGGCCGCCCGCATGGATCTGCGACTTCACGACGAACACCGGTCCGCCTAGCTGCTCGGCCGCCTTGACGGCCTCTTCCACGGTGAAGGCGGGATAACCGCGCGGAACGGCGACGCCGAACTCCTTGAGAACGGCTTTGGCTTGGTGTTCGTGAATGTTCATGAGGTCGCGGGCGCTTGCCTATTGACATCGCCGGGTCGGCGAGTGGCGGGCGTTATAGGCGCCATGCCTGAGGCTGGCAACCGCGCCCGCGCCTGATTTTGCCTCGCAGCGAAGGGATTGTCGCAGCGCGGTGATCCGGCGTCCCCCGCCGGCGCCGCACAAGCGGGCGCCTTGGGACCTGACGTCGCGATCTGCACAGTCAACGGGCGCCTTCCACCGCCGCGGTCGCCCGCCGCTCGAGCTTGCCCCAGCCGACCCGCACCCCATGCAGCGCCGCCCCGATCGACTTGACGACCACATAGTACATCAGCTGGCGGTAGCCGAACCGCTGCACCGGCATCCAGACCAGGTCGGCCCAGGGCGCGCGCCGCTCCAGCGCCATGCCGAGCGCGCCGGCCGAGAGGTCCAGGAAGATGAAGGCCGCCCAGTAGAACAGGGGCCGCATCAGGTCGTCCGGCGACCACTCGATCGGATGGAAGGTCCAGCTGTAGAGCGCCGAGAGCGCGCTCCAGACGATCGCCAGGTCGACGAGCGGGGCCAGGGCGGTCAGGAAGATCTGGAACAGCCAGATCTGCGGCAGGGCGATGAAACCCAGCACCGGGCGGGCCGGGTTGAACAGGGCCGCGCGGTGCTTCCACAGGCACTGGAGCGTGCCGAACGACCAGCGGAAGCGCTGCTTCAGGAGGCCGGCGATGTTTTCCGGCGCCTCGGTGTAGGCCCGCGCCTCCGGATCGAACTCCACCCGCCAGCCGGCGCGCTGCACCGCCATGGTCAGGTCCTGGTCCTCGGCCAGGGTGTCGGACGGATAGCCGCCGAGCTGCTGCAGCGCCGCGCGCCGCCAGGCGCCGACCGCCCCGGGCACCACCGTCACGGCGCCGAGGGCCGCCAGGGCCCGGCGCTCGAGGTTCTGGGCGGTGACGTACTCCAGCGCCTGCCAGCGGGTGATGATGTTGCGCCGGTTGCCGACGATGGCGTTGCCGGCCACCGCGCCGACCTTGGGATCGGCGAACCAGCGGACCAGCGCGGGGATGGTGTTCGGCGGGAACAGGGTGTCGGCGTCGAGGGCGACGATGATCTCCCCGTTCGCCTCGACCAGGCCGCGGTTCAGCGCGCGCGCCTTGCCGCCGTTCTCGAAGCTGCGCAGCCGCACGCGCGGCTCGCCGGCGAAGGCCTCGGCGACCACCCGCGAGGTGGCGTCCGTGGAGCCGTCGTCCAGCACCATCACCTCGAGCTTCGGCCAGGCCGAGGCGAGGATCCGGCGCACCGAGGCCACGATCACCTTCTCCTCGTTGAAGCAGGGGATCAGCACGCTGACCATCGGCCCCTGAGCTGGGTCCGGCATCGGCGGCGTGCGGCCCTCGATGCGGATGCGCTGGACGAGGGCGAACACCGCCAGGAACACCAGGCGCGCGACGCCCAGCACGATGGCGGTGACGAACAGCGCCTGCAGCGCCGCGTTGGCGTAGTGCAGGAAGCCGAAGCCGAGGCGGTCGAGCAGCAGTTCGACGGAGTTGCGCGAGGTCGGCGGCATGGCCTGGGCGTCGGTCATGCCGGCCAGCTTGGCGACGCTGACCAGCTGGTAGCCGTTCGCGCGAAGCTGGTCGATCAGCACCGGTAGGGCCTTCACCGTCCGGCTGCGGTCGCCGCCGGAATCGTGCAGCAGCACGATCTGGCCCGGGCGGTTGGTGTCCTTCAGGCGCGCCAGCGTGGTCTCGACGATGTGCGCCGGGTCCGGCTTCTTCCAGTCGTCGGGGTCGATGCGCAGGCCCACCGTCAGGTAGCCCTGCCGCTGGGCGGCCATCAGCGGCGCCACCTCGCGCGGCGTCGAGGGGTCGGCGTCGCCGAAGAAGGGCGGCCGCAGGAGCCGCATCGAGCGGCCGGTGATGGTCTCGAACAGCCGCTGGGTGGAGTTGATCTCGACCACGGTCTGGGCGATCGGCGTCTCGCCGATGTTCGGGTGCGTCCAGGTGTGGTTGCCGACGTCGTGGCCCTCGCGGATCTCGCGGGCGACCAGATCGGGCGAACGCGACATGTTCTTGCCGATGACGAAGAAGGTCGCGGGGGCGTGCTTCTGCTTGAGGATGTCGAGGATCTTCGGCGTCCAGCGCGGGTCCGGGCCGTCGTCGAAGGTCAGCGCCACCCAGCCCGGATGCCAGCCGTAGCGCTGCACCACATAGGAGGTCGGCAGGTCGTCGTAGAGCTCGCCGGAGATCAGGCCGTTGTCGGGGTCGATCTCGAGCTTGCGGTGGCCGGATTTGGGGGTGTCCTCGACCCGCAGCACTTCGCCCGAACCGTCGAAGTCGACGTCCTGGCCGGGCTGCAGCAGCTCGAGACCCGCGGGGCTGGCCTTGCCGAAGTCGTGGCGCATCAGCTTCCAGACCAGCTGGTCCTCGCCGCCCATGCGCCACAGCGCATAGCCCATCGGCCGATAGCCGTCGGCGACCTTGAGCTGGTTGAACACCGTCGCGGCGTCCAGATACCAGACCGAGTGTTTGCGGCCCTTTTCGTCGACGTAGCCGTAGGTCGGGTTGAGGCTGGCCTCGTCCATCTGCGGCTGGGCGTCGGAATCGTGCGCCGTCTGGGTCGCCTCGGTGAAGGTGACCGCCTCGGCCGAGCCCTTCTGGCCCTTCTCCGCGATGGTCCAGTCGTAGCCGTAGGAGCCGAGCGCCATCACCGTGCGGGCGGGGTCGAGCTCCTCCATGTCCTTGGCCAGCCAGCGCTCGAACCAGTCCTGGCCGGCGGGCGGCCCGGGGTCGCCGGTGCCGTAGTGCTCGTCGTAGGCCATCAGCACGACCACGTCGGCGGAAGCCTGCAGCCGCTTCAGCGGCCAGGCCTCGTCGAAGGGCGCGGTGACCCAGACCTCGCGGCCGCTGGGCTTCAGCGCCGCCTGCACCTTGGCGATGAAGGCCGGGTAACGCTGCACCGAGGCCGGCGAAAGGTTCTCCAGGTCGAAGACGTAGCCGGCGAAGCCGCGCTTCTGGGCCTGGTCGAGCAGGGTGGCGATCAGCGCCTGCTGGGCCTGCGGGCTGGCGAGCAGGGCGTCGGCCTCGGCCCCGTTCCAGACGCCGTTGCGGGCGTTGATCACCCCGGGGATGATCGAGGGCGGCTTCTTGGCCGCGGCGATGATGGCGCGGGCTTCGGGGTCGGAGGTGATGTCGACCTGCCCCTTCGAGCCGTTCAGCTGCACCCACTGCGGCGAGACCACGTCGAGGTCGTTGACGTGGTCGGCCAGGGATTCGCGCGAGGTCTCGTCCCACGACACGTAGAAGCCGACCGACAGCGGCTTGCCGGCGCCGCCGGCCGCGGCGGTGGTCGGGTGCGGGATCTTGGTCCAGTGCTGACGGCCCTTGATCTTGTGCGCGGTCTCGACGTGCAGCGCCTGCAGGGCGCGCGGATCCTTCAGCGCCACGCCCGGCAGGCGCGGGGCGACCGCAAGCGTGGCGAAGAACGCCGCGATCAGCAGCGCTCCCAGGGAGACCAGGAGTCCCCAGAACATTCGCATCTTGCGCGCCCGACGCCCGGTCGGATCGTGAAAAACCAGTTCGTTCATCGGCCCTCGGGCTCGCAAGATGCGTCCGCATCGGCTTGCGCGCCGAACATGACGGAAATTGGCTCCAGCTCGAGCTTGATTAGCTCAACCGGAGACCAGGCTCCACAGCGCCACGTGCGGCGGGACATGGCGACAGATGTTGACGAGGACGCCGCGCGAAAAGGCCCGCCTCAACCCGGCGGCGGATCTGCGACCGCGTGACGCTCGGCCTTGAGGCCGCGATGCAGCCGCGGGCCTACAGCAGCGCTCTGGATTTATCGCCAAGTTTATGCCTCAATTGGCCCCGGGAGAGCGTGAGATGGGGGCGGGTTCGGCTTGGGCGTGGCCGGACCTTGCTCTGTCGTGCGTCGAGGGAACCTTTAATCCGGGACCCGTCATGCCGCTCGATTCTCCGCAGGACACCGCCGCCGACCCGCTGGTCAGCCGGCCGCATCGCGTGCCGACGCCGGTGGTGCTGGCGGGCGTGGCCGGCGCCTGCCTGCTGGGCGCGGGCCTGGGCCTGTGGGCCCGCCCGTCCGACCTGGAGCGGCCGTTCGTCCATCACCCGCGTTCTCAGCCCGTCCAGGCCGCCGCCGCCCCGCACCGGCGGATCGAGATCCGCGTCGACGGCGCGGCCCCACCGGCCCC
>NZ_DATELG010000080.1:0-4154 GCF_035276905.1 Phenylobacterium sp.
TGGGCTCGATGAGCCCGGAGGAGCGGCAGGAGAAGGGGCCGCTGATCAACGGCCTGCGCGACCGCATCGGCCAGGCGATCGCCGCGCGCAAGGAGGCGCTGGAAGCGGCCGCGCTCGACGCCCGGCTGAAGGCCGAGACGCTGGACCTGTCCCTTCCGGCTCCGCCGCGTCGGAAGGGCTCCATCCACCCAACCCTGCAGGCCATGGACGAGATGATCGCCGTCTTCGCCGAGATGGGCTTCGCGGTGGCGGAAGGTCCCGACATCGAGGACGACTTCCACAACTTCACCGCGCTGAACTTCCCGCCCAAGCACCCCGCGCGGGAGATGCACGACACCTTCTGGCTGCCGCAGGACGCGACCGGCGAGCGCAAGCTTTTGCGCACCCACACCAGCCCGGTGCAGGTGCGGGTGATGCAGCAGGCGAACAGCAAGCTGCCGTCCTGGATCGCCCAAGGCCCCCCTGGCGAGAATGGGGCGCCGCCGATCCGGGTGGTGATCCCCGGCCGGGTCTACCGCTCCGACAGCGACGCCACCCACACGCCGATGTTCCACCAGCTGGAAGGCCTGGTGATCGACCGCGCCATCCACATGGGCCACCTGAAGTGGACGCTGGACACTTTCACCCGGCGGTTCTTCGAGACCGAGGCGGTCGTCACCCGCTTCCGCCCGCACCACTTCCCGTTCACCGAGCCCAGCGCCGAGATGGACGTCCAGTGCGACCGTTCCGGCGGCGCGGTGAAGATCGGCGAGGGCTCCGACTGGCTGGAGATCCTCGGCGGCGGCATGGTCCACCCCAACGTGCTGCGCAACTGCGGCCTCGATCCCGACGCGTGGCAGGGCTTCGCCTTCGGCCTCGGCGTCGACCGCCTGGCGATGCTGAAATACGGCATGCCGGACCTGCGCGACATGTTCGCCTCCGACCCGCGCTGGCTCGCCCACTACGGCTTCTCGGCCTTCGCCGCGCCGAACCCGGCCACCGGCCTGAGCTGACGGAGAGAGACCGATGAAGTTCACCCTCTCCTGGCTCAAGGAGCATCTCGACACGAGCGCCACCGTCGACGAGGTGGTGGCCGCCATGACCATGGCCGGGCTCGAGGTCGAGGACGTCGAGGATCCCGCGACCAAGCTCGCCGCCTTCTCGGTGGCCAAGATCGTCGAGGCCGTGCAGCACCCGAACGCCGACCGGCTGCGCGTCTGCCAGGTCGACACCAGGGACGGCCGCAAGGAGATCGTCTGCGGCGCGCCCAATGCGCGGCCGGGGCTGACCACCATCTACGCCCCGATCGGCGCCTATGTGCCGGGCCTGGGCGTGACCCTCGAGACCAAGCCGGTCCGCGGCGTGGTCTCCAACGGCATGATGTGCTCGGCCAAGGAGCTGGAGATCGCCGAGGACGGCGAGGGCATCCTGGAGCTCGACGACAACCTGACGGTCGGCACGTCGGCGGCCGAGGTCTTCGGCCTGGAAGCGGTGATCGACTTCGAGGTGACGCCGAACCGCTCGGACTGGCTGGCCGTCCAGGGCATCGCCCGCGACCTCGCCGCCACCGGCCTTGGCGCGCTGATCCAGCACGAGGGCGTCACCGTGCCGGGCGCCTTCCCCTGCCCGATTGAGATCCGCGTCGACGGCGAGGCCTGCCCAGTGTTCGCCGGCCGCGTGATCCGCGGCGTGAAGAACGGCCCCTCGCCGGAGTGGCTGCAACGGCGGCTCGCCGGCGTCGGCCTGCGCCCCATCAACATGCTGGTGGACATCACCAACCTCTTGACCCTGGACCGCGCGCGGCCGCTGCACGTCTATGACATGGCCAAGCTGTCCGGCCAGGTGATCGAGGCCCGGCTCGGCCGCGGGCCGGCGCCGCCGCACGCTCACGAGGCCCCGACGCACGCGGCCCACGCCGACGAGCAGCTGATCGCCCTGGACGGCAAGACCTACGACATCACGTCCGAGATGTGCGTCATCGCCGACGCCGACGGCCAGCGGCCGATCGGCCTGGGCGGGGTGATGGGCGGGGAGTCCACCGGCTGTTCGAACGAGACCACGGACGTCTTCATCGAAAGCGCCTGGTTCGACCCGATCCGCACCGCCCAGACCGGGCGGCTGACCGGCATCAATTCCGACGCCCAATACCGCTTCGCCCGCACGGTCGATCCGCAGAGCGTGGTCCCCGGCCTGGAGCTGGCGACCTACCTGATCCAGAAGCTCGGCGGCGGCGAGGCCTCGGAAATCCGCGTGGCCGGCGAGGCGCCGCCCCCGCCCGGGCCGATCAGCTTCGACCGCGGCTATGTGAAGAAGCTCTCCGGGCTCGACCTGGCGGCGGCGCGCATCGACGAGATCCTCGGCAAGCTCGGCTTCAAGGTCGAGGGCGACCAGGTCACCCCGCCGACCTGGCGACGCGACGTCGAGGGCAAGGCCGACCTCGTCGAGGAGGTGGCCCGCATCGAGGGCTATGGGGCCCTGCCCGCCGAAGCGCTGCCGCAGGTCGCGGTTCCGCCGGGCGGGGTGCTGACCCAGCGCCAGGTCCGCATGCGCAACGCCCGCCGGGCGCTGGCGGCGCGCGGCTTCGAGGAGGCGATCACCTGGAGCTTCCTGCGCCAGGACTGGGCCGAGGCGTTCGGCGGCGGCCAGCCGCAGCTGGTGCTGGCCAATCCGATCGCCTCGGACCTGTCGACCATGCGGCCCTCGATCCTGCCGAACCTGGCCGAGGCCGCCGCGCGGGCCGCCCGCAAGGGCTTCCCGGACGTGGCCTTCTTCGAGATCGGCCCGGCCTTCCGCGGCGACCAGCCGGAAGACCAGGTGACCACCATCGCCGCCCTCGTCGCCCCGCGCGCGCGCCGGCGCTGGGACGGCCAGGCGCCGGACGCCCTCTTCGCGCTCAAGGCCGACCTGATGTTCCTGCTGGAGGAGCTTGGGGCGCCGGCCCTGCAGGTGGTGCAGGGCCAGTCGTCGGCCTGGTGGCATCCCGGCCGCTCGGCGCGCCTGCAGCTCGGCCCCAAGACCATCGTGGCCGAGTTCGGCGAGTTGCATCCGCGGGTGCTGAAGACCTTGGACGCGCAAGGCCCGCTCATCGCCTTCGAACTCAACCTCGACGCCCTGCCGGAGCCGAAGAAGAAGACGGTGAAGACCCGGCCGGCGCTCGACCTCTCGCCCCTGATGCCGCTGTCGCGCGACTTCGCCTTCGTGGTGGGCGCCGACGTTGCGGCCGGCGAGCTGGTGCGGCCGATCCTGGGCGCCGACAAGCAGCTGATCGCCGACGCCCGCGTCTTCGACGTTTATCTGGGCCCAGGAGTGCCTGACGGCTCGAAGTCCGTCGCCGTCGAGGTCACCGTGCAGCCGCGCGACAAGACCCTGGCCGACGCCGAGATCGAGGCCCTGTCGGCCAAGATCGTGGCCGCGGCCGAGAAGGCGGTTGGGGCGAAGCTGCGAAGCTGAGCCGGCTCACGATAGAGCGATCGAACCAAAACCGGGATGCACGGAAGTGAGAGGCAGATCCACCCAGGATTTAACCTTAACCGCCGTTGACCAAATTACAGAATACCGAGGCAAAAAGCTCAGATATTCTCGCGCCGAGGCGCCGCTATTTAAGAGAATGCTCAGCCTGCTCGCCTAGCCTTTCGGCAGCGAGAGGACATCCGCATGCCCGACGGCAATTTCACCCCCCGGCAGCCCGCCGAGACCCAGGTCGACCGGCGCGGTCCGATGCGCCCGGCGCAGCTGACCAGCCCACGGGATCGGATGTCGGGCAAGCTGCTCGCCCGCGCCTTCATGGCCGCCGACGCCGCCATGCTGCTGAGCGCCGCCGTGGCCTTCCAGGCCTTCCGCGGCTGGGAGCGTCCCGAGGCGATGGCCGGCGCCCTGCTCGCCTGGACCTTCCTCGCCGGCTTCCGTGGCTACGCCTTCTGCCGCCAGGAGACGGGCTGGCGTCACCTCGTCACCGCCGCGACGACCGTCTCCGCCGGCCTCATCGCCGCGCTGGCGCTCGGCGTCCTGCTGCGTCCGCAGGCTGCCTGGACGCCGACCCTGGTTTGGGCCGCAGGCCTGGTCGCGGCCGTCAGCGGCCTGCACGCCTGCTGGTTCCAGGTGGTCGCCCGCTTCCGGGCCCAGGGAAAACTGACCCCCAACATCGTCATCGTCGGCGCAACGCCGGCCGCCGAGCG
>NZ_DATELG010000081.1:0-9955 GCF_035276905.1 Phenylobacterium sp.
CGGGGGTGTTCGTCGGGCGGTAGAGCCGCCGAAACCCTGGCCGCGCAACCTACCGGGCGCCAAGCGTCCAGGTCACCCCGCGTCGAAGCGTTCCCCCGCGACCCGTTCGCATTCCGCCGCCAGTTCGCGGATCAGCAGCGACAGGATCACCAGGGCGCGGCCCTCGACGTCGGCGGCCTCGGCGCCGGCGTGCCAGTCGACCAGCATGTCGAAGGCCAGCTCCGGCGTCATCTGGTTGCGCGCGAAGATGCTGACCGTCGCCGTGCCGGGCACCTCGGCCGGGCGCGCCGTGGCGGTCACCGTCCAGCGCAGCTGTTCGTTGGCCGGCTCGGAGCGATCCATGCTCACCCCTCGGTCGACGCCGCCGCCGGCTTTGCGAGCGCGGCGGCCTCGCGGGCTAGGTTGGTGATGCGGTCCCAGTCGCCGGCGCGCACGGCGTCGGCCGGCGCGACCCAGCTGCCGCCGACGCAGACCACGTTCGGCAGCGCCAGGTAGTCGGCGGCGTTCCTGGCGCTGATCCCGCCGGTCGGGCAGAACTTCGCCTGGCCGAAGGGGCTGGCGAAGGCCTTCAGCGCGTCGACGCCGCCGACGACGTTGGCCGGGAACAGCTTGAAGCGCTCGTAGCCCAGCGCCAGGCCGGCCATCAGCTCGGTGGCGGTGGCGATTCCCGGCAGCAGCGGAACCGGGCCGGCGGCGGGCGAATCGGCGATCAGCCCGGGGCTGACGCAGAAGGCCGCGCCCAGCTCGGCGGCGGCCTCGCGGGTCTTGTGATCGAGCACCGTGCCCAGGCCCACCACCGCGCCCTCGACCTCGGCGATCATCCGCCGCGCGCTCTCGAGGGCCGCCGGCGTGCGCAGGGTGATCTCCAGGACCGACAGCCCGCCGGCCACCAGCGCCCGGCCCAGCGGGACGGCGTGGGCCACGTCCTCGATCACCAGGACGGGGACCACCGGGCCCAGCTTGAGGATCTGATCGAGGGTCATAGACGCTCCATCTGGGCGAGCTCGCGCGCCGCGCCGACGATCGCCGGATAGGGGTGCAGCACGAGCGAGGTGGGGATCTGGGCGAGGTAGGGGCTGAGCCGCCCCTTGTCCTCGAAGCGGCGGCGGAAGTCGCTGGCCGCCAGCCGGTCGGCGACGCGGGGCGCAAGGCCGCCGGAGACGAACACCCCGCCGCGGGCGCCGAAGCTCAACGCCAGGTCGCCGGCCACCGAGCCCAGGATGGCGCAGAACCGGTCGACGGCGGCGCCGGCGCGCCGGTCGCCGGCGTTGCAGGCCTCGATCACGCCCCTGTCGTCGGCCAGCTCGGCGTTGGCGCCGTCAATCTCTGCAAGCGCGAGATAGAGGTCGAACAGGCCCGGCCCGGACAGCAGGCGCTCGATCGAGACCCGGCCGTGGGCCGCCTTGAGCCGGCGCCAGAGCTCGACCTCGATCTCGTCATAGGGGGCAAAGCCCGCGTGGCCGCCCTCGGTCGCGATCATCACGTCGCCGCGCTCGCCGCGGGCGAGGCCGGCCACCCCGAAGCCGGTGCCGGCGCCCAGGATCACCATCGGACAGTCGGCGCCGCCGCGCAGCTCGGGCCCCAGCGCGCGAAGGTCGTCGGCCTCCAGCTGCGGGCAGGCGAGCGCCTGGGCCGCGAAGTCGTTGATCAGCCGCACCGCCTCGAACTCGAAGTGCGCCAGGAGATCGCCCTCGGAGATCTGCCAGTCGAGGTTGGTGAACTCGATCTCGCCGTCGAGCACGGGGCCGGCCACGGCGATCACCGCCCGGGGCGGGCGCTTGCGGCCCATGGTCTGCTCCAGGTACTCGGCGATCACGTCGCCGAGACTGGCGTATTCCTTCGCCGGGAAGCTGCGGGGGTGGCGGATGTGGCCCTGGGAATCGACCAGGGCGAAGCGGGCGTTGGTGCCGCCGACGTCCCCGACCAGACCTTCGTACTGCGCTTTCAATTCAGGCCGCCTCGAAAAGGGTGCACGCGCCGGCGTCCGCCGGGCTCGCGACCCGGCGCATCCAGCCGAAGAGCTCGCGCCCGTAGCCGAAACCCGCCGGCTTGGCCACCGCCGGCGTGCGCGACTTGAGCTCGCGCGCGTCGACCTTGATTTCCAGCCTTCCGGCCGCCGCGTCGAGCCGGATGACGTCGCCGTCGCGCACATAGGCGAGCGGGCCGCCGGCGGCGGCCTCGGGCGTCACGTGGATCGCCGCCGGAACCTTGCCGCTCGCCCCGCTCATCCGCCCGTCGGTGACGAGCGCCACCTTGAAGCCCTTGTCGAGCTGGACGCCGAGCACCGGGGTCAGGGAGTGCAGCTCCGGCATGCCGTTGGCCATCGGCCCCTGGAAGCGGACGACGGCGATGAAGTCGCGGTTGAGCTCGCCGCGGGCGTGGGCGGCCAAGAGCGCGTCCTGGTCCTCGAAGACCAGGGCGGGCGCCTCGATGACCAGGTGCTGCGGCTTGACCGCCGAGGTCTTGATGACCGCGCGGCCCAGCGGACCGGTCAAGAGGCGGATGCCGCCCTCGGCCTGGAACGGATCGTCCGCCGGGCGCAGGATCTCGCGATCGAGCGAGGCGCCCGCCCCGTCGCGCCAGGTGAGCTTGCCGCCGTCGAGGAAGGGCTCCTGCTGGTAGCGCCGCAGACCCTGGCCGGCGACGGTCATGACGTCCTCGTGGGCGAGGCCGGCGTCCAGCAGCTGGCGCACGACGAAGCCCATGCCGCCGGCGGCGTGGAAGGCGTTCACGTCCTCCGAGCCGTTCGGATACACCCGCGCGATCAGCGGGGTGACGCGCGAAAGGTCGTCGAAGTCCTCCCAGGTGAGCAGCACGCCGGCCGCGCGCGCCATGGCCACCAGGTGCAGGGTGTGGTTGGTCGACCCCCCCGTGGCGAGCAGGCCGGCCGCGGCGTTGACGATGCTTTTTGCGTCCACAACCGCCGAGAACGGGGTGTAGTCATTGCCGCCGTCGCGGATCTCGATCGCCCGCTTCGGCGCGGCGGCGACCAGGGCGTCGCGCAAGGGGGTGTTGGGCGTCACGAACGCCGAGCCCGGCAGATGGAGCCCGATCATCTCCATCATCATCTGGTTGGAGTTCGCCGTGCCGTAGAAGGTGCAGGTGCCCGGGCCGTGGTAGGACTTCATCTCCGAGTCCAGCAGCTGCTCGCGCGTCGCCTTGCCTTCGGCGTAGAGCGCCCGCGTCCGCGCCTTCTCGGCGTTGGAGATGCCCGAGGTCATCGGCCCGCCGGGCACGAAGATGGTCGGCAGGTGGCCGAAGGCGGCGGCCCCGAGGAACAGGCCCGGCACGATCTTGTCGCAGATCCCCAGCATCAGGGCCGCGTCGAAGGCGTCGTGGGTCAGGGCCACCGCCGTCGCCATGGCGATCACGTCGCGGCTGAACAGCGACAGCTCCATGCCCGGCCGGCCTTGGGTGACCCCGTCGCACATGGCGGGCACGCCCCCGGCGTACTGCGCCGTGCCGCCGGCCTCGCGCGCGGCGTGCTTGATGATCGGCGGGAAGCGCTCCAGCGGCTGATGGGCCGAGAGCATGTCGTTGTAGGCCGAGACGATGGCGACGTTGGGCGCGGCGGGGTCGCGCATCCGGGTCTTGGCCGCGTCGTCCTCGGCGGCGAAGGCGTGGGCCCAGTTGGCGCAGGAGAGCTTGGCCCGTCCAGGCCCCGAATGCCTCGCCGCCTGCATCCGCTCCAGATAGTCGGCCCGCGCCTCGCGGCTGCGCTCCACGATGCGTTCGGTGACTTCGGCCGTGACAGGATGCATGGACTAAACCTCGTGAGCCGGGGACCAGAGGACCCTGACAGGAACACGCGTCTGCGACACCAACGCCCTGACCGGCAGGTCGGCGCCCGCCAGTGCGTTTACCAAGACCTCGCGCTTAGCCTCGCCGGCGATCAAGAGGAAGATCGCCCGCGCCTGAAGCAGGGCCGAAAGTGTCAGGCTGATGCGCGCGAGCGGCGGATCGCCAAGGCCCGCAGGCACGGAAACGGTCAGTCGCTCGGAACTCAAGTCCATCGCCGCCGCCAGTCCGGGGTCGCCTGGGATCAGCGAGGCGATGTGGCCGTCCTCGCCCATGCCCAGCATCACCGCGTCGAACGGCATGATCGCGGCCAGCGCGGCCGGATCCGGCTCCGGCCACAGCGGCATAAGGTGCGCCTTGGCGGCCGCCCCGGTCAGCAGCCGCTCGCGCACGCCCCGCGCGTTCGAGGCCGGATCGGTCGGCGGCACACAGCGCTCGTCGGACAGGGTGACGATCACCCGGTTCCAGTCGATCTCGGGTCCCCGGCGAAGCCGGTCGAACACCGGCCCGGGGGAACGCCCGCCGGTCGCCACCAGGCCCGCCCGGCCGTGGGTCCGCAGGGCGCCCGAAAGCTGCCGGCCGATGCCGAACGCCGCGGCCTCGGCGGCGGCGGCGAGATTGGGGAAGGACTCGATCATGTCGTCAGCCTCGCTTGCACACCTAACGCAGCGAACGCCCCTCGGTCAGCTTCGCGCAGATCCTCCCCCTTTTGAGCGGAAGCCCTCTCACCGCTTCGCGGAGCTCCCCCAAAGGGGAGCATCTTCGCCTAACGCCGCGGCGCGTGGGTCAGGCGCAGGACATTGGCGGCGCCGGGCGAGCCCATCGGGATGCCGGCGAGGATCATGATCCGGTCGCCGGGCTGGGCGAGGCCGGCCCTCAGCGCCATCTCGCCGGCGAGCCTGGGCATGTCCTCGGGGTCGTGGATGTCCGGCACGATGCGCGGCTCGACGCCCCAGGCCAGCGCCAGCTTGCGGGCGGTGGCGAGGTTGGGGGTCAGCGCCAGGGTCGGCGCCAGCGCACGCTCGCGCGCGACGCGCAGGGCCGTCTGGCCGGTGGCCGTGAAGGCTGCGACGCAAGCGGTGTGGGCGATGTCGGCGGCCTGGGTGGCGGCGGCGACCAGGGCGTCGGCGTCGCCGAGCTGATGCTCGGCGGCCATCAGCTCGGGCCAGCGGGGGTCCTTCTCCACCCGGGCGATGATGCGGTCCATGATCGAGACCGCCTCGAACGGGTACTGGCCGGCGGCGGTCTCGGCCGACAGCATCAGGGCGTCGGCGCCCTCGTAGACGGCGCCGGCGACGTCGGAGGCCTCGGCCCGGGTGGGCGCGGGCGCCGAGATCATCGACTCCAGCATCTGGGTGGCGACGATGATCGGGATGCCGCGGTCGCGGGCGGCGCGGATCAGCTGTTTCTGCACCACCGGCACGTCCTCGGGCGCCAGCTCCACGCCGAGGTCGCCGCGGGCGACCATCACCGCCTCGGAGAGGTCGAGGATCTCGTCCAGCACCTCGAGCGCGGCGGGCTTCTCGATCTTGGCCAGGACGCCCGCGCGGCCGCGGACGATCTGGCGCAGCTCGGCCATGTCGGCGGCGCGCTGGACGAACGACAGCGCCACCCAGTCGACCCCCTGGTTCAGCGCGAAGGCCAGGTCCTTGCGGTCCTTGTCGGTCAGCGCCGGGATCGGGATGGCGTTGCCGGGCAGGTTGAGGCCCTTGTGGTTCGAAAGCTTCTCGCCGGCCTCGACCACGGTGTCGGCGAAGTCCGGGCCATGCTCGGTCACCCGCAGCCGCACCTTGCCGTCGTCCAGCAGGATCGACGAGCCGGGCCTGAGGGCGGCGAACACCTCTGGGTGGGGCGCGCGCACGCGCTGCGCATCGCCCAGCGCGTCGTCGAGGTCGATGCGGAAGCGCTGGCCGGCGTGCAGCTCGACCATGCCGTCCTTGAACTTGCCGAGCCGCAGCTTGGGCCCCTGCAGGTCGGCCAGCACCGCCAGCGGGCGCTCGAGCGCGGCTTCCGCCTCGCGCACCGCCTCGATGGTCCTGGCGTGGTCGTCGTGGCCGCCGTGGCTGAAATTGACCCGGAAGACATCGGCGCCGGCGGTGGCGAGCGCCCTCACCTGCTCCGGCGCCCGGCTCGCAGGTCCGAGGGTCGCCACAATGCGGGCATGTCGGGCGCGGATCATCCGGCTTCTCGTCGGTTGAGGTGTGGCGGCGAGGGGCGAACGCGCAAGCGTCTCGCACAGGTTCGGAGCCAAGCATAGCCAATGAACGTTTAACGGCGCGTCAGCAGGGGACGCGCATCGCAATTCGAGAACCGAGGCCAGGGGACATTGCAGCAGACGCTCGACCTTTTTCCGATCGGCAATTGCACCGCCAGCGCCCTGATCGACCGGGCCGGACGGTTCGTCTGGGCCTGCGTGCCCCGGCTCGACGGCGACCCGTTCTTCTCCGCCCTGCTGAGCGGCGGCGATCCCGCGGACGCCGAAGGCCAGGGCCTTTGGGACATCACGGTGGAGGACGCCGTCCGCACCGACCAGCAGTACCTGCGCAACACGCCGGTGCTGCGCACCGTCACCACCAACCGCTCCGGCGCCGGGGTCGAGATCATCGACTTCTGCCCGCGCTACCGGCACTACGGCCGGACCTATCGGCCGCTCGCCTTCATCCGGATCGTCCGGCCGGTCTGGGGCGCGCCGCGCATCCGCATCCGCCTGCGGCCGACCGACGACTACGGCGCGCGGCCCTGCATCCAGACGGTCGGCTCCAACCACATCCGCTACGTCAGCCGCGAGGTCACCCTGCGGCTGACCACGGACGCCCCGGTCGGCCACATCAAGGCCGAGCGCACCTTCCGGCTGGAGAAGCCGATCGCGATGTTCCTGGGCCCCGACGAAAGCTTCGACGGCGAGGTGCAGGGCACCTGCGAGCGGATGCTGAAGGAGACGCTGGAGGCGTGGCGCACCTGGGTGCGCACGCTGTCGGTGCCCCTGGAGTGGCAGGAGGCGGTGATCCGCGCCGCCATCTCCCTGAAGCTCTGCGCCTATGAGGAGACCGGCGCGATCGTCGCGGCGCTGACCACCTCGATCCCCGAGCACCCTGCCGCCGAGGGCTTGGCCCGCAACTGGGACTATCGCTACTGCTGGCTTCGCGACGCCTATTACGTGGTCCAGGCGCTGAACCGGCTGGGCGCCGCCGACATGCTGGAGAACTACCTGGTCTATCTGCGCAACATCGTGGACCAGGCCACCCGCGGCTGCGCCGAGCCGCTGACCGAGGCGCCGGCGGGCACCATCGAGACCACCTCGCCGCCGCCCCGCCCGATCCCTTGCAAGGCCGGCCATGTACAGCCGGTCTACGGCGTCGGCCTGGAGCCGGTGCTGACCGAGTGGATCGCCCCGCACCTGCCCGGCTATCGCGGCATGGGGCCGGTGCGCGTCGGCAACCAGGCGCACGAGCACCACCAGCACGACGTCTACGGCCAGATCGTGCTGTCGACGGTGCAGGCCTTCTTCGACGAGCGCCTGTTCCGGCCGGCGACGGCGGACGACTTCTATTCGCTGGAGCCGATCGGCGAGCGGGCGTTCGAGGTGCACGATGCGCCCGACGCCAGCCTCTGGGAGTTCCGCGGGCGCGAGGCGGTGCACACCTATTCCTCGGTGATGTGCTGGGCGGCCTGCGACCGGCTGGCCAACGCCGCGATCAAGCTCGGCCTGACGGAACGGGCGGCCTACTGGCAGGAGCGCGCGGCGACGGTGCACCGGACGATCGAGCAACGCGCCTGGAACGAAAAGCTCGGCCGGTACGCGGCGACCTTCGAGGGCGACGAGCTGGACGCCTCGCTGCTGCAGATGGTCGACGTGCGCTTCGCCGCGCCGGACAATGAGCGCATGCAGGCCACCATGCGCGCGGTCGAGGAGGGCCTGAGGCGCGGGACCTTCATGCTGCGCTACGCCGTGCCCGACGACTTCGGCCTGCCGGAGACGGCGTTCAACTTCTGCACCTTCTGGCTGATCGAGGCGCTGCATCTCTCCGGCCGGACGGATGAGGCGCGGGCCCTGTTCGAGGAGATGCTGGACCGGCGCACGGCCGCGGGCCTGCTGTCGGAGGACATCTCGTTCGACGGCGACGAGCTCTGGGGCAACTATCCGCAGACCTATTCGCTGGTCGGCCTGATCAACTGCGCCACCCTGCTCTCCAAGCCCTGGACGAGCGTGCGCTGAGAGGAGGCCGCCCGTGACCGGCAAGGCGCGACGCCGCGACGATCCGGAGACGCTGCGCGAGGCGCTGCAGGCCGCCGACGAGCTGATCAGCCGCATCGAGGACCTGGTCGCCGACCACCTCGCGAAGAAGGAGGCCCTCGACGAGAAGGAGGCCTTCTACCAGCTGGTCGAGGCGCTGGAGACCGCCCCGGAGGTGGCCAGGATCCGCCTGGCCCTCGGCGACGACCCGCACCGGTTCGGCGAGCCGACGCCGCTCGCGGCGGGGGATCGGACGGGGTGAGAGCCGGGGCGCAGCGGACCCGTAGGAAGCCGGCTCAACGGCCGGTTTACCGGTTCCACGCATCCTCACGCCATGTCCGAAACTGTCGCGATGAGCGGTCAGGTCGCCCGCGGCGATCGGCTTCCCGACGCCAGCCTGGCCTTCATCGAAGGCGGCGAGCTCGCGATCCGCAAGACATCGCAGCTCTTTGCGCGAGGACGGTTCGT
Source organism: Phenylobacterium sp. (assembly GCF_035276905.1). Taxonomy (GTDB): domain Bacteria; phylum Pseudomonadota; class Alphaproteobacteria; order Caulobacterales; family Caulobacteraceae; genus Phenylobacterium. The sequence goes on from NZ_DATELG010000081.1 coordinate 8,501, forward strand.
CATCGTCGGCGCGCCCGGGGCGTTCACGCCGGTCTGCACGCAGCTGCACCTGCCAGGCTTCGTGGACAGCGCGCCGTCGCTGCTGGCCTCGGGCTTCGACGGGCTGGTCTGCATCGCGCCGAACGATCCGTGGACCCTGGCCGCCTGGAGCCGCCGCATCGATCCCGAAGGACGGCTGCGCTTCCTATCCGACGGCAACCTCGAGTTCGGGCGGAGCGCGGGCCTCCTCGCGCGCGCGCCCGAACTCTTCATGGGCGTGTGCCTGCAGCGGTTCCTGCTCATCGCCCAGAACGGCATGGTGGAGAGGATACACGTCGAGCCGGAGATCAACGATGTCAGCTGCACCGCGCCGCATGTGATCTGACCCGCTCCTCAGCACGAAACTATGCGCTCGCGCCAACCTCCACCCGCCGCGTCGCCCCGATCGCCTGCAGGAAGGCCTCGTCGGTGACGGTAGCTGAGCACGGGGCGACCCAGGCCCCGCCCGCCTCCTGAACCCGAAGGCGAGGCGGACGAGGCCCCCGGAAGCGCGACCAAACGCTTGCCGGAAGCGGCGCACGGGGGCACGCGCGCCGCAGTTGCAGCCGGCCGCCTACGACAGCCGGCGTCAGACTAGACGCCGCCGACGGGCGGGCGCCTCAGGCTCCGGCGAGGCCTCGATGAGAGCGCCGCGTGCGCGGCGATCAGGGCGATCCGGCGAGGGTCGCGGCCCGTTCGCGCTGGAAGCGCACGGACTGGGCGGTCATCTCGCGGAACTGCGGCCGCGAGAACAGCCGCCGTCGCTTGCGGCCGGTGAAGACCAGGATGTAGGCGCGCCGGTTCCGCGGCGAGGTGTTGGGCGCCGAATAGTGCAGGGTGCGCGCATGATGCACCGTCGCTCCGCCCAGCGGCAGGGGACAGACCTCGACCACCGGCGGGTTCAGGTCCGCCACTTCGAGGCCGTGCACACGGGGATCGTTGTTGATCGTGCGATGGCGCATCACCTCGCCGCGGTGGCTCCGGGGCACGAACTGCATGCAGCCGGAGCTTGCGTCCACCGGCTCCAGGGGGATCCAGATCGACAGGCCGTCGTGATCGTAGCGCCCGTCCCAGAAGGCCTCGTCCTGATGCCAGGGGGTCGGGGCGCTGTGCTTGGCCGGCTTGAAGATGCCGTGGTCCAGGTCGAGCTTGGCCGAGGAGCCGAGGATCTGTTTCGCCGCGGCATGGCAACGCCGGAAGAGCGGCAGGGTCTTCAGCTCCGGCGCATAGCGGCTCAGCTGGAGCATCTGCGGCGCGGCGTAGACATGGGCCTCGCTCTCGTCCGGCTCGCCCATATCGAAGTAGTTGCCCTCTTCCCAGCCGGTCCGGCGCAGGAACAGCCGGTCATAGATCGGCGCCACCGCCTGCACCTCCTCGGGAGGCGCGAAACTGTCCAGCCTTACGAACCCCTCATCGCGAAAACGGCGCACGTCTTCG
>NZ_DATELG010000082.1:0-6136 GCF_035276905.1 Phenylobacterium sp.
CTACACCCCGCCGTCCGGCGCCTACAGCTCCTCGACGCCCGCGCCGCGCGCCTATGTCCCGCCGCCGGCCGCCGCCCCAACGCCCACGACGACGCTCAGCGACGCCCAGGTGTCGGACCTCGGCAAGGGCCGGTTCGTCTGGCCGCTGCAGGGCGCGATCATCTCGGACTTCGGACCGAAGGCGCCGGGCCAGCGCAACGACGGGCTCAACATCGGTGCGCCGTTGGGGACCTCGGTGCGGGCCGCCGCCGCCGGCGACGTGGTCTACGCCGGCGACCAGGTGCCGGGCTTCGGCAACCTGGTGCTGATCAAGCACGCCGACGGCTGGGTCACGGCCTACGGCCATCTCTCGCGCGTCATGGTCAAGATGCAGCAGAAGGTGCTCCAGGGCCAGGAGATCGGCCAGGCGGGCGCCACGGGCGGCGTGGCCGAGCCGCAGCTGCACTTCGAGGTCCGCTACGCCTCGAGCCCGCTCGAGCGCGCCAAGCCGGTGGACCCGAAGCTGGTGCTGCCGAAGGGGTGAGGCCCTTCGGCAGGCTCAAAGCGGCAACGGCTTGCCCTGCTCGCCCGCCAGGTCGCGGATGAACTGCCAGGCGATGCGGCCCGAGCGGCCGCCGCGCAGCTGCGCCCACTGCAGGGCCCGGCGGTCGAGGTCGGGCGCGGCCAGGCCGTAGCGCTGGGCGTAGCCGCGCACCGCCTCGAGGTAGGTCGGCTGGTCCATGGCCGGAAAGCCGACCCACAGGCCGAAGCGGTCGGAGACGCTGACCTCTTCCTCGGCGTCCTCGGCGGTGGCGATCAGGCCGCGGTCCTCGGTATGGGCCCGCGGCATCAGGTGGCGGCGGTTGGAGGTGGCCACGAAGAGCACATTGGCGGGCGGACCGCAGACGCCGCCCTCCATCGCCGACTTCAGCGCCTTGGCGGCCGCGGCGCCTTCCTCGAACGACAGGTCGTCGCAGAGCACCAGGAACCGCTCGGAACGCTCGCGCAGCAGGTCGAACAGGGCGGGCAGGGCGGTGACCTGGTCGCGGTCGACCTCGACCAGCTTGAGGTTCGGCTCATGGGCGCTGACCGTCATGAAGGCCGCCTTGGCGATCGAGCTCTTGCCCGTGCCGCGCACGCCCCACAGCAGCACGTGGTTGTAGGGCACGCCCTTGGCGAAGCGCTCGAGGTTCTCGAGGAATCGCGCCTTCTGCCGCTCGATGCCCACCAGGCTGTCGAGCGCCAGCGGATAGTCCGGCGCAGGATGGAAGGCGCCGGTCTCGGGATCGTGACGGAACAGGCGCGCGGCCGTGAAGTCCGGAGCTACGGGCGCCGGCGGGGCGATGCGTTCCAGGGCCTCGGCGATGCGGGTCAGGAAGGGGGCAAGCTCGGCGTCCATGGCGCGAACGCTTAGCCCCCCTGCGGTTCCATTGCAAAACCAGGGCGCAGCGCATAGCTTCCGCCGACTTCGAACGAGGGGCTCCCTTCCGCCCCCCGGTCCGCGCTTTCCGGAGAGGCCATGTTCTCGACCCCCGCCTATGCCCAAGCCGCCGGCGCCGCTCCCGTGGGCGGTCCCCAGGACATGCTGATCCAGTTTCTGCCGCTGATCGCGCTGGTGGTGCTGTTCTACTTCCTGATGATCCGTCCGCAGCAGCGGCGGGCCAAGCAGCACCAGGACATGCTCGCGGCCATCAAGCGCGGCGACAACGTCGTGCTCTCCTCCGGCGTCATCGGCAAGGTGGTGCGCGTCGAGGAGAAGGAAGTGGGCGTGGAGATCGCCACCGGCGTCACCGTCAAGGTGCGCAAGGGCATGATCGCCGAAGTCACCGCCCGCGGCGAGCCGGCGGCAGCGAACGATTCCAAGAACTAGGCGAAAACCCGGGCCATGATGACCCTTTCGCGCTGGAAGGTGCTTCTCGTCGTTCTGGCGACCATCTTCGGCGCTCTTTTCACGCTTCCGAACCTGCTGCCGCCCGACGCGCGCGACAAGCTTCCCGGCTTCGTGCCGCAGAAGGCGCTGAACCTCGGCCTCGACCTGCAGGGCGGCTCCTACCTGCTCTATTCGGTGGACACCCAGGCGCTGCGCAACGAGCGCCTGACGAACCTGACCGAGGACGTGCGCAAGACGCTGACCGACGGCCAGATCCCGTTCACGGACCTGGGCCAGGTGGGCGGCGCCCTGTCGGTGCGGATCACCGATCCCGGCCAGGTGAACAAAGCGCAGAACGCCCTGCGCAACGCCGTCGGCGCGCCCTTGGCCGGGGTGGCGGGCGGCCGCGACGTGACGGTGAACACCGCCGCCGACCAGCGGCTCAATATCGCCTTCGTGCCGGAGGCCTTCGACGCCGACGCCGCGCGCGCCGTCGACCAGTCCATCGAGATCATCCGCCGCCGCATCGACCAGCTCGGCACGCGCGAGCCCAACATCGTGCGCCAGGGCAAGGACCGGATCGTCATCGAGGCGGCCGGCGAAAGCGATCCGGAGCGGCTGAAGACCGTCGTCGGCCAGACCGCCAAGCTGACCTTCCAGATGGTTGACGACAGCGTCACCGCCCAGGAAGCCGCCGCTGGCCGCGTGCCGCCGGGCTCGGAGCTGCTGCCGTCCACGGACGGCTATGCCCCGGCCTATGTCGTCAAGAAGCGCGCCGAAGTCACTGGCGAGATGCTGGTCGACGCCCAGGCCCGCTTCGACCAGCAGACCGGCCATCCGATCGTCCAGTTCCGCTTCAACGGCCAGGGCGCGCGGCGCTTCGGCGACGTCTCCAGCCAGAACATCGGCCGGCGCTTTGCCATCGTGCTGGACAAGAAGATCATCTCCGCCCCGGTGATCCAGAGCGCGATCACCGGCGGCAGCGGCCAGATCACCGGCAACTTCACCGAGGAATCGGCCAACGACCTCGCCATCCTGCTGCGCGCCGGCGCGCTGCCGGCGCCTCTGAAGGTCGAGGAGCAGCGCACCGTCGGCGCCGAGCTGGGCGCCGACGCCGTCCGCGCCGGCGGCATCTCGGCGGCGGTGGGCCTGGCCGGCGTCGCGGTCTTCATGGTCGTGATGTACGGCTGGCTGTTCGGCGGGATCTCGCTGCTGGGCCTGATCGTCAACGGCCTGATGATCATCGGCCTGATGAGCGTGACCCAGGCGACGCTGACGCTGCCCGGCATCGCCGGCCTGATCCTCACGTTGTCGGTGGCGGTGGACGCCAACGTGCTTATCTACGAGCGGATGCGCGACGAGCTGCGCGCCGGGCGCAGCGTGATCGCCTCGATGGACGCCGGTTTCTCGCGCGCCATGGGCACCATCATGGACGCCAACATCACCCACCTGTTGTCGGCGGCGATCCTGTTCGGCTTCGGGGCGGGGCCGGTGAAGGGGTTCGCCTGGACGCTGTCGATCGGCGTGCTGACGACGGTGTTTTCGGCCGTGCTGGTCACCCAGGTGCTGCTCGCCTGGTGGTTCCGCGCCACGCGGCCCAAATTCCTGCCGATCGCGTGAGAAGGCCTCGATCATGAAATTCTGGCCCCTCATCAAGGTCCTGCCGGTCCGGACGCACTTCAAGTTCGTGCGGCTGGCGAAATATTTCGCCCCGGTGTCGATCCTGGCGGTCTTCGCCGCCCTGGCGATCACCGCCTATCCGTTCAAGCCGCCGTGCTTCGGAATGGCCTGCGGCATCGACTTCAAGGGCGGCACGGTGCTGGAGATCTCCACCGCGCCGAACGCGGTCGACATCGGCAAGGTGCGCGGCGCGCTGAACGGGATGAACCTGGGCGACGTCCAGGTGCAGGGGTTCGGCGCCCCGTCCTCGGCCATGCTGCGCTTCCAGACGCCTGAGGGGGCCAACCCCGCCCAGGTCGTCGAGACGGTGAAGGCCAAGGTCGCCCAGACGGTCTCGCCGGTGAAGTTCGTGCGCACCGACGTAGTCGGTCCCAAGGTCTCGGGCGAGCTCCTGACCAAGGGGCTCCTGGCGCTCGGCGGCGCGATCCTGCTGATGCTGGTCTACATCTGGTTCCGGTTCGAGCTGCAGTTCGGCCTGGGCGCCGTCGCGGCCCTGTTCCACGACGTCTTCCTGACCTTCGGCCTGATCACGCTGGCGCGCATCGAGTTCAACCTGACCGCGGTGGCGGCGCTCTTGACCATCATCGGCTATTCGATGAACGACACGGTCGTGGTGTTCGACCGGTTCCGCGAGAACCTGCGCAAGTACAAGCGCATGCCGGTGGCCGAGGTGATCGACCTGTCGATCAACGAGATGCTGACCCGGACGATCATCACCAGCATGACGGCGATCTTCGCCCTGGTCGCGCTGGCCGTCTTCGGCGGGCCGACGCTGTGGGGCCTGTCGGTGATCATGCTGTTCGGCATCCTGATCGGCACCTACTCGTCGATCTACATCGCCGCGCCGGTCATCCTGCTCTGGGGCGTCAAGCGCGGCGGCGAAGACGAGGCCGAAGCGTTGAAGCCGGCGAAGGCCCGGCCCTGAGAAGGGGCCGCCGCTGACAGGAGACACCTCCGATGGCCCGGGACGCGCCCTCGATCGACGCCTATGGCGACGGCGGGTTCCGCCTGGACGGCGTGCGCCATGAAGGGTCGCTGTTGATCCTCAAGGACCAGGCCGGCGTCTGGCCGGTCGGTTCGCTCGCCGAGCTGACGCCGCAGAGCCTGCAGCCGGTGCTCGACGCCGGCCGCAGCGAGGTGGAGTTCGTCCTGCTGGGCGTGGGCGCGAAGAACGCCCTGCCGCCGCGGGCGGTGCGCGAGACCCTGCAGCGCGCAGGTATCGGGCTGGAGTTCATGGATACTCCGGCGGCGGCGCGGCTCTACAACGTCCTCACCTCCGAGGGACGGCGGCTGGCCGCCGCGTTGATCGCCATCTGAAGCGGCGCGACTGCTTCACGACCGCAACGAAGCGGCCTATACCTTACAGCCACGTCAGAATTGGATAGGGGGAAGCGATGGCTGGACTACTTGCGAACCTGCGCAACACGGTGATTGTCAGCTTCGTGCTGGCGCTGATCATCATCGCCGGCTACTTCATGCACTACGGCTCCGCGGATGCGATCTTCTGGCAGGCGGTGTTCCGCTGGCTGCACGTCCTGGCCGGCATCATGTGGATCGGCCTGCTCTACTACTTCAACTTCGTGCAGATCCCGACGATGCCGAAGATCCCGGCCGAGCTGAAGCCGGGCGTCTCCAAATTCATCGCGCCGGAAGCCCTGTTCTGGTTCCGCTGGGCGGCGCTGGTCACCTGGGTGATGGGGATCATCCTGGCGTTCGACCGCGGCTACCTGCTGCAGGCGATCACGCTGGGCGCGACCGAGGGCTTCAAGGTCCCGCAGCACAGCTTCATCGGCCTCGGCATGTGGCTGGCGACCATCATGTTCTTCAACGTCTGGGCCTTCATCTGGCCGGCGCAGAAGATCGCGCTGGGCCTGGTCGAGGCCGACGCCGACGCCAAGGCCGCGGCGGCGCGCAAGGCCATGCTGTTCTCGCGGACCAACACCCTGCTGTCGATCCCGATGCTGGTCACCATGACGATGAACCAGACCATCTTCGGCTGATCCGAAGCTCGTCGAAAAGGGAAGGGCCCGCCGGCGACGGCGGGCCTTTTTTTCGAGCGTCCTCCCTCCCCCGTTTCACGGGTGAGGAGCGAGGGCAGGGAGGAGGTTGACGAACCACTTCCGAGGCCCCACCCAGCGCGCCATGCCCAGCGACGCGCGCCAAGATCCCGAGGACCTCGACGCCCTGGTGCGCCGGGTAGACCCGGACCGCTGGCTCTCCAGCCGCTTCATCGCCGACCCGGGCGAGCGGGCCGACGTCGTGGCGATCTACGCCTACGACCACGAGCTGGCGCGGGCGCCGCGGGTGGCCTCCAACGCCTTGCTCGGCGAGATCCGCCTGACCTGGTGGCGCGAAGTGCTGGACGAGATCTTCGAAGGCCGCGCGGTGCGCCGCCATCCCACGGCCCAGGCCCTCGCCGGGGCAGTCGTCCGCCGGAGGCTTTCGCGCGAGCCGCTGGAGGCGATGATCGACGCGCGCTACCGCGAGCTGGACGTCGAGCCGCTGACCGAGGACGAGGCTCTGGCATGGGCCCGCGAGACCGCCGGACGGGCGGCCGAGGCGGCGGTGGCGGTGCTCGATCCGACGGCCGACCGCGAGCGCGCGATC
>NZ_DATELG010000083.1:0-14178 GCF_035276905.1 Phenylobacterium sp.
GGCGGCGTTGCCAGCGGCGGCCGAGGCGTCGGCGGCGGCGTTGGTCGCGGTGGCGGCCGCGGCGTTGGCCGAGTCGGCGGCGGCGTTGGCTTCAGCCGCGGCGGTGTTGGCTTCTTCGGTCTTCTTCGAGCAGGCGGCGACCGACAGGGCGGCGACGGCGGCGGTGGCGACGATGGCGGCGCGGAAAGCTTGAGTCTTCATGGTGTCCCTAAGTCCTCTGAATGGTGTGTCAGCACGCCTTTGGGAGAAAGACGACGCAATCCCGGCCAATGGCGCAGCCTACGACTAGAGCGATGCGCGGCTCAAAGCAAGACAAGATTTCACGTTTCCGTGATCTCCTCTTGGCTCGATCAGGCCTCGTTGGGCATCGACGAGAGGGTTTCCTCCAGCTCCAGGAAGCTGGGCTGCGCCCCCGAGGGGACGTTGCCGCGCCCGATCTCGACGGAGATCTGCGCCGCATTGCCGTGCAGGTGAGCCACGAGCACCGACTGGATGATCTGGTAGAAGGAGCCTTCCTCTTCGACAATACCTTTCATGCGGGCAGCCAGCGGCGCAACCAGGCCGTAGGCCAGAAAAACCCCCATGAAGGTGCCGACAAGCGCCGAGCCGATCATCTCGCCCAGCACTTCCGGCGGCTCGGTGATCGCGCCCATGGTCTTGATGACCCCAAGGACGGCGGCGACGATGCCCAGCGCCGGCAGGGCGTCCGCCAGGCTCTGCAGCGCATGGCTCGGCGCGTGGGCCTCGTGGTGGTGCTTCTCGAGCTGCTTCTCCATGGCGTCCTCGACCTGGTGCGGATCCTCCAGGTTCATGGTCATCATCCGCAGGGTGTCGCAGATGAAATCGACCGCGAAGTGGTCCTTCAGGATGCGCGGGAAGCGCGAGAAGATGGTGCTCTCGGTCGGCTTCTCGATGTGGCTTTCCAGGGCGATGACGCCCTTCGACTTCATCGTCTTGGTCAAGAGGAAGAGCAGGCTCAGCAGGTCGCGGTAGTCGGCGGGCTTCCATTTCGGGCCGGCGAAGGCCTTGGAGAACGCCCCGCCGGTGGCCTTGATGACCTCCATCGAGTTGCCGATCAGGAAGCTCGCGATCGCGGCGCCGCCGATACACATCATCTCGTGCGGCAGCGCGTGCAGGATCACCCCGATGTTGCCGCCGGAGATGATGAAGCTGCCGAACACGAGCGCGAACAGCAGAACGATGCCGATGATCTGGAACATGAAAGACGCCGAGCCCCGTAGTTCTGTGGAGCTTCGGCGTTAATGCTTAAGGCTCGGTGAGCGGTCCGGCGGCGACGTCATGCGGGCTGAAAGCCGCCGTCCGGCGGGGCCCGACGATCGCGCTCCGAGATGATTTCCTCAGCCTAAACGGAGCCTTAAGCCTCGCGTGTTTGATTTCCTGCTTACGCGCCAAAATTGCGCAGCCGGAGGAATCGGGGGCGAGATGGGCGAGCAAGGGGTCTTCATGGACCCGTTCTTCCTGAGCGCTGTGAACAACAGCGACGACTGCATCTGCCTGCTCGACCTCGACGGGCGCGTGACCTTCTCCAACCTCAAAAGCCACCAGGCCATGGCGCTGCACCATGCCGAGGCGCAGGACCGCGGCGCGCTCTGGTCGGAGCTCTGGCCGGCCGAGGCCAGGGCGAAGGCCGCCGCCGCCGTGGCCGCCGTCGTCGAAAAGGGCGAACGCGTCGATTTCCGGGCCTTCCATACGACCCCCGTCGACGGGCGGCTGAGCTGCTGGAAATGCCTCGTCGCGCCCGTGCGCGATCCGGACACGCGCGAGTTGCTCGGCCTCATCGCGACCTCCCGCAACGTGACGCTGGAGGTCAACCAGGAGACGCTGCTGAACGCGGTCATCGACAACGTGCCCGCCGCCATCGCGGTCAAGAACGCCCAGAACGGCCGGTTCAGCGTGGTCAACAAGGCCTTGGAGGAGACCGTCGGCTATACGGCCGATCAGATGATCGGGCGCACCGATCACGACCTCTTCCCCAAGGAGCAGGCGGATTTCTTCCGCCTCAAGGACCGGGAGCTGCTGGAGGGCGCCTTCTCAGACCTGATGATCGAACAGCGGCCGCTCACCGGCCCGGACGGCCGCGAGCGGGTGCTGCGCACCAAGAAGGTGATCATCCGCGAGGGAGGCCAGGCGCGCTACATCCTCTGCCTGACGGAGGACATCACCGAGGAGCTGGAAGCCGGCGAGACGCTGCGGCGGGCCCTCGACGCTTCGGAGGCGGCGAGCCGCGCCAAGTCCGAGTTCCTGGCGAACATGAGCCACGAGATCCGCACGCCGCTCAACGGGGTGATGGGGATCGCCGGCGCGCTCGCCAAGACCGAGCTTTCCGAGCGCCAGGCCGAGATGGTCTCGATCATCGAGACCTCGGCGAAGACGCTGGAGACCCTGCTCTCCGACATTCTCGACCTCGCCCGGATCGAGGCCGGCAAGGTCGAGTTCCGACCGGAGCCGTTCGACCTGGCGCGCTCGGTCAACGCCTGCGCGGCGCTGTTCGAGGCCTCGGCCGAGGCCAAGGGGCTGGAGCTGACCGTCGAGATCTCGCCGCGCGCGCAGGGCGCCTACGTCGGGGACGCGCCGCGCATCCGGCAGATCGTCTCCAACCTCTTGTCGAACGCCGTGAAGTTCACCGCCAAGGGCTCGGTCCGCCTGCGGGTCAGCGCCGAGCGCGGCGAGACCAGCTCGCGCCTGTGGCTGGATGTCCGCGACACCGGCATCGGCTTCGACGAGGAGACCAAGGCCAGGCTGTTCTCCCGCTTCGAACAGGCCGACGGCTCGATCACCCGCCGCTTCGGCGGCACGGGCCTGGGCCTGTCGATCTCGCGGGCGCTGGCCGAGGCGATGGGCGGCTCGCTGCACGCCGACGCCACGCCCGGCGAAGGGGCCTGCTTCACCCTGATGCTCGATCTGCCGCGCTGCGCCGGCGAGTTCGACCTCTGGGTGGAGACCGCGCCGGAGCCCACGCCCGAGCAGCAGGTCCGCGACCTGCGGGTCCTGGTCGCCGAGGACCACCCGACGAACCGCCGTGTGGTGGAGCTGATCCTGGGCGCGGCCGGCGTCGACCTGGCCTGCGTCGAGAACGGCGCCGAGGCGCTGGCGGCGGTGGACGCCCAGCCCTTCGACCTTGTCCTGATGGACATGCAGATGCCGGTGATGGACGGGCTGACCGCGATCCGCGCGATCCGCGCGCGCGAGGCTGCGCAAGGCGGCCGCCGCGTCCCGATCTATGTGCTCACCGCCAACGCCATGCCCGAGCACATCACCGCTTCGAAAATGGCCGGCGCCGACGGCCACCTCTCCAAGCCGATCCTGGCGGAGGATCTGCTCAAGCTCGTGGCCGAGGTGGCGGCGGGCCTGGCCAAGGCGGGCGCCGGCCTGGCGGCCTGACGCCTGCCGTCATCCATTCAGGCGACGCCGGCCTCGGCCTTCAGGCGGCGGATCATCTCGGGCGACAGGTAGCCGTCGGCGACGAGGCCGCGGGCCTTCTGCCAGGCGCGCAGCGCATCGCGCGTCTTCAAGCCGACCAGCCCGTCCGCCGCGCCCGGGTCGAAGCCAAGGCTGGCCAAGGCGCGCTGCGCGATCATGCGGTCGACCAGCGACAGCGGGGCCTCCTGCGGCCAGGGCCTGGCCAGACCCGGGCGGCCCTCGAAGCGGTCGGCGAGCAGGCCGACGCCCAGGGCATAGGCCAGCGAGTTGTTGTACTTGCGGATCGCGAAGTGGTTCGGGAACAGCAGGAAGATCGGCCCCGCCGCCCCCGTGGGCGCCACCAGCTGCGCCGCGGCGGTCTGGTCGGCCGCCGGCCAGTACTGGCCGTCCGCGCGGCGGACGCCCAGCGCGCCCCACTCGATCGGCGTCTTCTTCGGACCTTCGGTCAGGCTGAAGTCGAAGCCCGGCGGGACGCTCACCTCGCGCGCCCAGTCCTGGCCCGGAACCCAGCCGCCCTTGCGCAGCAGGTTGGCCGCCGAGGCGAGCGCGTCGGCGGGGTCGCCCCAGATGTCGCGCTTGCCGTCGCCGTCGCCGTCGACCGCCGTCGAGACGAAGGTCGAGGGGATGAACTGGGTCTGGCCCATCGCACCGGCCCATGAGCCGCGCAGCTGGCTGCGGGTGACCTCGCCCGAGCCGATCAGCTCCAGGGCGGCGATGAGCTGGTCCTCGGCGAACTCCCGCCGCCGGCCCTGCGCCGCCAGCGTCGCCATGGCGCGGATGACGTCGAAGTTGCCCTGGATGGCGCCGAAGCCGCTCTCCATCCCCCAGATCCCCTCGAGGACGCCGCGGGGCACGCCGTAGCGCTGTTCTATGGCCGGGAGCTGCGGAACCTGGGCGGACTTCTGCGCGCCGATCGCGACGCGGGTGTCGGTGACGACGCCGCGGATGTAGTCCGAGAGCGGCTTGGAGAACTCCGGCTGCTTGTTGTCGAGGCCACCGACGCGCGGATCCGGCGTCAGGCCGGCGAACTCGCGCGCCAGCAGCTCCGGCGAGATCCCCGCCGCCACCGCGCGGCCGTAGAAGCCGGCGGCCCAGGCGTCGAACTGCATGTCGCCCGAGGCCACCAGCGGCCGCACGGGCCCGGAGCTCTGCGGCGAGCTCGGCGACGGCGCGGTTGCCGTCTCGGGATAGGCGGGGCGCGGCTGCGGACCGCGGTTGGCCGGGCTGGCGCAGCCGGCCAGAGCAAGGAACAGCAGCAGGTATCGATGACGCATTTCGGGGAATCTAACGAGCGTCGCCGCTGCCGATCAATCACAAGGCTGCGAGGCGTGAGCGTTGACTCCGGGCGGCCCGGCCCGTATATGCGCGCGCTCTGTTTCAACCCGGACGGGCCCGCCCGGCCTAGCCCAGAAGATACGGTCATGAAGGTCAGAAGCTCGCTCAAGTCGCTCAAGACCCGCCACCGCGACTGCAAGCTCGTGCGCCGCAAGGGCCGGGTTTACGTCATCAACAAGACCGACCCGCGCTTCAAGGCCAAGCAAGGCTGAGCGCGCACGCATCCGGCGATCGCTGGATGCAGCTTGCGGATGGTTTTGGAATTGCGACGGTCCCGCGGAGCCATGCTCCCGCGGGACTTTTTGCGTTGGGACTTCCGGATGGAAAAGCCACATTTTCATCCGTCATGGCCCGGCTTGTTGTCCGGGCCATCCAGCCCAAGGCGTCAGCCTCGTCAGGTGCGGAACGACATCGGGATGGGTCGCCGGGACAAGCCCGGCGATGACGAACTTGTTGCGGGATACAAAAAGCCCGCCGCGGCTGGGCCGGGCGGGCTCTAACGTTCAGGCTGTCAGCCGCTCAGTGTCCGCCGCCGCCGCGCAGGAAGACGCCGCCCAGCACCGCGAGCACGATCGCCGTGGCCAGCGCGCCCATGAAGCCCGCGCCGGTGCAGAACCACAGGGTGGCGAACAGCACCGAGACGGCGACCGTCAGCGAGCCCCACTTGGTCAGGCTCATCACGAACTCGTAGGTCTTGACCTGCTCGTGAATGTCCATCTCGCCGCGGTGGTAGTCGGAAGGTGCGTGGGCCATCGCTGAAGACTGCTCTCTGATCAATGCTTTGGTCGGCGTGCTACACGAGACCGCCGCGCCGCTCAAGCTCGCCAAGGCGCTAAGGCGGGCCGCCGCGCACCAGAGCCGCGCGTTCCTCCGGGGTCAAGACACGCCAGCGCCCCTCCGGCAGGTCGCCCAGGCGCAAAGGGCCGATCCGCACCCGGAACAAATCGACGACGTGCAGGCCGACCAGCTCGCACATCCGCCGGATCTGGCGGTTGCGGCCCTCCTTCAGCACGAACTTCAGCTTCTGCGGCCCGAGCTGGGTGATCTTCGCCGGACGAAGCTGGCGGCCGTCGAGCTGCAGGCCGTGGCGGAGCAAGCCGATCTTCTTCTGGGTGATCTGGCCGGTGACGCGGACCAGGTACTCCTTCTCCAGGTCGGACTGAGGCCCGATGATCGCCTTGGCCAGCACCCCGTCGTCCGAGAGGATCAAGAGGCCGCGCGAATCCATGTCCAGCCGCCCGAGCGGGGCCAGGCTCGTTTGCGCGTCGGGGATCACCGCGCTCTCGCCGACCAGGGCCGCACGGGTGAGCAGCCGCACCGCCGGCGCCTGCCCTGGCTCCGGTTGGGCCGAGACCACGTCCACCGGCTTGTGCAGCATGACGCTGAGGCTGGCCTGAAGCTCGCTCCGGGCGGCGTCGGCAAGGGTCAGGATCTGGCCGGGACTGATCTTGCGGCCGACGTCCTCCACCGTCTCGCCGTCGATCGAGACCAGGCCGCGGGCGATCAGGTCCTCAGCCTCGCGACGCGAGCAGACGCCATTCTGCGCCAGCCAGCGGTTCACCCGCTGCGGCTCGGCTTCATCATAGCGGCGCGTCCAGGGCATCCATCCACCTAATCCGGTCCTCCCCGCGAAAGCGGGGATCCAGGCTTTTTAGTGTTCCGTACGAGGAAGCCCAGAGCGACGTCCGGCTCACGGACGAAAAACGCCTGGATCCCCGCTTTCGCGGCGACGAGCGGAGGGTGGGGCAGGCGCTCAGGCTGTGCTAGCTCCGCCGGCCATGGACCAGTTCGACGTGGTGGTGATCGGCGCGGGCGCGGCGGGCATGATGTGCGCGCTGGAGGCCGGCAAGCGCCGGCGGCGCGTGCTCGTGCTCGACCACGCGGACGCGCCCGGCGAGAAGATCCGCATCTCCGGCGGCGGGCGCTGCAACTTCACCAACACCCGCACCACGCCCGAGGCCTTCCTGTCGGAGAACCCCCGCTTCTGCATCTCGGCGCTTCGGCGCTACCGGCCGGCGGATTTCATCGCCCTGGTCGAACGGCACGGGATCGCCTGGCACGAAAAGACGCTCGGACAGCTGTTCTGCGACGGCTCGGCCAGGCAGATCATCGAGATGCTGACCGGCGAGATGGCCTGCGCCGGCGTCGAACTGCGCCTGCGGACGGCCGTCGAGCGCACCGACAAGACCGCCGACGGCTTCACCCTGACCATCGGCGGACGCAGCCTCGCCTGCCAGAGCCTGGTGGTCGCCACCGGCGGCAAGTCGATCCCGAAAATGGGCGCCACCGGCTTCGGCTACGACGTCGCCCGCCGGTTCGGCCTCGGGGTCACCGAGACCCGCCCGGCGCTCGTGCCGCTGACCTTCGAGCCCGGCCTGCTGTCGCAGCTTTCGCCGCTCGCGGGGGTGGCCGTCGAGGTCCGCGCCAGCGCCGGCAAGGCGAAGTTCGACGAGGCCATGCTCTTCACCCACCGGGGCCTGAGCGGGCCGGCGATCCTGCAGATCTCATCCTACTGGCGCGAGGGTCAGGAGATCGGCGTCGACATGGCGCCGGGCCTCGACCTCTTCGCCGTGCTCAAGCAGGCGAAAACCGAGCGCGGCCGCCAGGCGGCGCAGACGGTGCTGGCCGAGCACCTGCCCAGGCGCCTCGCCCAGCTGGTCGCCGAGCAGCACGGCGCTGCGGGCAACCTCGCCGACCAGCCTGACGCCAGGCTCCGCGCCGTCGCGGCGGCGGTGAACGGCTGGCGGGTCAAGCCGGTGGGCTCCGAAGGCTACCGCACCGCCGAGGTGACGCTGGGCGGGGTCGAGACCGCGGGACTGGACTCGCGGACGATGGAGGCCAAGGCGGTCCCGGGACTCTATTTCGTCGGCGAGGTGGTCGACGTCACCGGCTGGCTCGGCGGCTACAATTTCCAGTGGGCCTGGGCCAGCGGCTGGAGCGCGGGGCAGGTGGTTTGAATTCCGCGTCGCTCCTCTCCCGTACCGCTCCGCGGGGGAGGAAAGATACTTAAGCGCTTGCTTTTCTGTTCACGCCATGTTACTTAAGTATGTGCTTAACCAACTACCCGCCCTCGACGCCATCTTCCACGCCCTCGCCGACGGCACGCGCCGGTCGATGCTGGAGCGGCTGGGCCGCGGGCCGGCTTCGGTCAGCGAGCTGGCGCAGCCGCTCGCCATGTCGCTGCCGGCGGTCGTCCAGCACCTGCAGGTGCTGGAGGCGGCCGGGCTCGTCTCGAGCCGCAAGGTCGGGCGCGTGCGCACCTGCCAGCTGGAGCCCGGCGCCCTGCGCGAGGTCGAGCGCTGGGTGGAGGCCCGTCGCCTCGCCTGAGAGATCCCTTCCATTATTAATGGGGAGGGACGAACTCACACCAGCGTCTCGAACTCGTCCACCAGCCGCTCCAGCTGCTTCATGCCGGCGGCCCAGAAGGCCTTTTCGCGCGGGTTGAGGCCGAAGGGGGCCAGCGCCTCGACGTAGGTCTTCGTCCCGCCGGCGGCGAGCAGCTGCTCGTAAAGCGGGGCGAAGCCCTTCGGGTTCTCGCGCCGGGCCTCCATCAGCCCGCGCACCAAGAGGTCGCCGAAGGCGTAGGCGTAGACATAGAACGGCGAGTGCACGAAGTGGCTGACATAGGCCCAGTAGTGCTCGTAGCCGTCGTTCAGCGTCACCGCCGGGCCGAGGCTCTCGCCCATCACCTCCAGGAACAGGCTGGCGATCTCGTCAGGCGCCAGCTCCCCGTCCCGCCGGGCGGCGTGGAAGCGGGTCTCGAAGCGGTGGAAGGCGATCTGGCGCACGACCGTGTTCAGCCCGTCCTCGATCTTGCCGGCGAGCAAGCCCCGACGCTCCTGCGGCGTCGCCGAGGCCAGCAGCCGCTCGAACACCAGGCCCTCGCCGAATATCGAGGCGGTCTCGGCGAGCGTCAGCGGCGTGTCGGCCAGCAGTGTGCCGAGGGGACGGCAGAGCGTCTGGTGCACCGCATGACCGAGCTCGTGGGCAAGCGTCAACACGTCGCGCCGCTCGCCCATGTAGTTCATGAAGACGTAGGGGTGACGGTCGGCGGTGACTGGGTGCGAATAGGCCCCCGACTGCTTGCCGGCGCGTGGCCGGGCGTCGATCCACGGCTGGGCGAAGAAGCTCTGGGCGGCGTCGGCGAACGTGGGCGCCAGGGCCGCGAAGCTCTCCAGCACCATGCCGCGGGCCTCGTCCCAGCCGTAGGTCTTGGGTGCGGCGGTCTCGAGCGGCGCGTTGCGGTCCCAGTAGTTCAGCGCCTCCATCCCCATGACCTTGGCCTTGAGGCGGTAGTAGCGGTGGGAGACGCGGGGATAGGCCTCGACCACCGCGGCCTCCAGGGCCTCGACCGCGTCGGCGTCGACCTCGTTGGCGATATGGCGCGAGGCGGCCGGCGTCGCATACTTGCGCCAGCGGTCCTCGACCTGCTTCTCGAAGGCCAGGGTGTTGAGGCAGAGCCCCAGCACCGAGCTGCGCTCCGCCAGCGCCTTGGCCAGCCCCTCGCCGGCCGCCTTGCGGCGCGCAGGCTCCGGGTCGGAGAGCCGGTTCAGCGCCTCCGGCAGGGTCAGGCTCTCGCCGTCCACTTCGCTGACCAGCTTGGCCAGCGTCTCGTCGTAGAGCCGGCCCCAGTTGGCGACCGCCGGGCTGCGGTCGACCAGCATCCGCTCCAGGTCGGGCGTCAGCTCGTGCGGCCGCGTCAGCCGCACCCGCCGCAGCCACGGCCGCCAGCGCTCAGCGCCCGGGTTCGCGGCCAGCGCGGCCGCCAGCTCGGCGTCCTCCAGTTCGTTGATCTCGAGGGTGAAGAACAGGCTCTCGGCGCCGATCTGGGCGGCCCTGGCGCGGAAGTCGGCCTCGAACTTGGCCCAGGCCGGGTCGTCGCGCGCGGTCGAGGCCGCCAGCGAGGCGTAGGCGCCCACGCCCCACAGCAGGTTGGTCACCGCCTCGTAGAGCCTGACGCCGCGATCCAGCCGTTCCCCCAGCGTCGCCGGGTCGGCGCGGGCGGCGACCAGCTGGCCCTTCAGGGCCGCCAGCTCGTGGTTCTGGCGCTCGGCGCAGGCCAGGTCCGCGGCGATGCGCGGATCCTCCCGGTCGGCGTAGAGGTCGTCGAGACGCCACTCGGGCAGGTTGTCGGTCTTGAAGGGCGCGTTCATGCGAAGACCCTAGGCCATCCCGCCCTTAATGGGGAGGGCGGGCTCACACGCTCGCCAGCAGGATCGAGGTCTCGGTCATCGCGATCCCCTCCACGGTCCGGATGTCGTCGAGCGCGCGCGAGAACTCGGCGAGGTTGGCGACGTCGAGCTCGGCCACCAGGTCCCAGCGGCCGTTGGTGGTGTAGATCCGGTCGACCGCGGGGAAGCCCTTCAACCGGCGGACCACCGCCGACGAGCGCTCGCCTTCGATGGCGATGCACATGATCGCCCGGACCCGCTCGGCCTCCAGCTCGGGGCGGGTGCGGACGGTGAACGCCCGGATCACGCCCTGGGCCTGCAGCCGGGCGATGCGGTTCTGCACCGTACCACGCGAGACCTTCAGCCTGGCGGCCAGGCTGGCGGCGGGCGTGCGCGAATCGGCCCGGAGCAGCGCCAGCAGCCTGCGGTCGACCTCATCCACGGATCGCCAATCCTTCCTGTCAGATCGCCAGAATTTCTCACCGATCGTAGCAGTTCGTGGACTTATCGCTAGCCGCGCCGAACCCCATGCTCTGCTTCATGGACCGACGCCCCCTCTTCCTGATGACCGACCCGTCGCGGTTCGAGGTCAGCTACCAGATCAATCCCTGGATGAAGCCGGACGCTTGGCGTTCGGATCCCCAGGCCTTCCGCGCCCAGGCCAAGGCCGCCTCCGCCGCGCTGAAGGCGGCCCTGACCGCCGCCGGCGGCGCGGTCGAGACGCTCGAGGCCGCGCCCGGCCTGCCCGACCTGGTGTTCCCGGCCAACGCCGCGGTGGTGCTGGACGGCCAGGTGCTGCTGGCGCGCTTCCTCTACCCCGAGCGCCAGGGCGAGGAGCCGGTGTTCCGGGCGGCCTTCGAGCAGCTCCGCCGCCGCGGCCTCGTGCGCGAGATCGCCGAGCTGCCCGAGGGCCTCTTCCACGAGGGCGCCGGCGACTGCATCTGGGACGCCACGCGCGGCCACTTCTGGGGCGGCTACGGACCGCGCTCCAGCTACGGGGCCCTCGACGTCATAAGCCAGACCTTCGGGCGCGACGTGGTCCCGCTGGAGCTGGCGTCGGACCGGTTCTACCACCTCGACACCTGCTTCTGTCCCTTGAGCGGCGGCGAGGTGCTCTATCACCCGCCGGCCTTCACGCCCGCGGCGCTGGCCAGGATCCGCGCGCGGGTCTCGCCGTCGCGCCGCATCGAGGCGAGCGCCGCCGAGGCCACGGCCTTCTGCGTCAACGCCGTCAACGTGGGCCGCACCCTGATCATGGCCCGGGCCCCGGCCTCGCTGCGCGAGACCCTGGCCGCCCGCGGCTATGACCTCGTCGAGGTCGACCTCGATCCCTTCATCCTCTCCGGCGGAGCCGCCTACTGCATGACGCTCCGCCTCGACCGCACGAGCGTGGCAGGCGCCGTCCTGGCCGCCGAATAGGAACGCCTCCGATGAACGACATCTCGCTGCCCGCCCATCTCGCCCAGGGCCTCATCGAGCTGGAGGCCCGCTACGGAGCGAAGAACTACAAGCCGCTGGACGTGGTGCTGACCCGCGGCGAGGGCGTCTACGTCTGGGACGTGGCCGGGCGCCGCTACCTCGACTGCCTCTCGGCCTATTCGGCGGTCAACCAGGGCCACTGCCACCCGAAGATCCTCGCCGCCATGACCCAGCAGGCCGGGCGGCTGACGCTGACCTCGCGGGCCTTCCGCAACGACCAGCTGGCGCCGTTCTACGAGGAGCTCTGCGCGCTCACCGGCTCGCACAAGGCGCTGCCGATGAACTCCGGCGCCGAGGCGGTCGAGAGCGCGTTGAAGATCGCTCGCAAATGGGCCTATCAGGTGAAGGGCGTCCCTGCCGACCAGGCCGAGATCATCGTCTGTTCCGGCAACTTCCATGGCCGCACCATCGGCATCGTCGGCTTCTCCACGGACCCGGCCTCGCGCGACGGCTTCGGCCCCTTCGCGCCGGGCTTCCGGCTGGTTCCATTCGGCGACGCCGACGCCCTGGAGGCGGCGATCACGCCCAACACCGCCGCCTTCCTGGTCGAGCCGATCCAGGGCGAGGCCGGGGTGATCATCCCGCCGGCGGGCTACCTGGCGCGCGCCCGCGAGCTCTGCAGCCAAGGCCGCGTGCTCATGATCCTCGACGAGATCCAGACCGGCCTTGGCCGCACCGGCAAGCTGCTGGCCGAAGAGCACGAGGGCGTCGAGGCGGACCTGACCCTGATCGGCAAGGCGCTGTCCGGCGGCTTCTATCCGGTCTCCGCCGTGCTCTCGAACGCCGAGGCGATGAGCGTGCTGCATCCCGGCGAGCACGGCTCGACCTTCGGCGGCAACCCTCTGGCCTGCGCCGTCGCCCGCGCCGCGCTGAAGGTGCTGGTCGAGGAAGGCATGATCGAGAACGCCGAGCGGATCGGCGCGCGGCTGAAGGCCGGCCTGGAGGCCGTCGCCACCCCGGCGGTGAAGGAGGTCCGCGGCCGCGGCCTGATGCTGGCGGTGGAGCTGCACCCCGAGGCCGGCGGCGCGCGGCGGATCTGCGAGGCGCTGCAGGAACGCGGCCTGTTGGCCAAGGAGACCCACGACCACACCATCCGCATCGCCCCGCCGCTGATCCTTAACCCCGACCAGGCCGACTGGATCGCGGAGCAGTTCGGGGCTGTGCTCTAAGTTCCTCTCCCGCGTCGCGGGAGAGGGGCAGGGACGCGTTAACCCCCCGATCACCCCTCCGAAACCCGCTCTTTACGAGTCGCCTGTATCAATTCGCGACAGAAGAGCCTCGTCCGATGAGACGATCGCCGGTTTCTGGTGGGTGTTTTCATATGGCTAAGACAGTCTTAATAGTGGACGACGATCCCACTCAACGTCGCCTTATTCAGGCTGTTCTTGAGCGTGAAGGCCTTGCCGTCGTTCATGCTGAGAACGGCGACGAGGCGATTCAACGACTTATGGCCGGCGCGGCGGTCGACGTGGTCCTGCTCGACCTGGTCATGCCGGGCCTGTCGGGCCAGGACACCCTGGCCGAGATGCGCGCGCGCGGCTTCAACCAGCCGGTCATCGTCGTCACCGCCACCGGCGGCATCGAGACCGTGGTCCAGGCGATGCAGGCCGGCGCCGTCGACTTCTTCGTCAAGCCGGCGGCGGCCGAGCGCATCCTGGTGTCGATCCGCAATGCGCTGAACCTCGGCGCGCTGAAGGGCGAGGTCGACCGGCTGAAGAAGCGCGCGAGCGGCCGCACCACCTTCGACGACCTGATCGGCGCCTCGCCGGCCATGCTGATGGTCAAGCGGCTGGGCGAGCGCGGCGCGAAGTCGGGCATTCCGATCCTGATCACCGGCGAAAGCGGCGTCGGCAAGGAGGTCATCGCGCGCGCGGTGCACGGCTCCTCCGACCGGGCCGGCAAGCCGTTCGTCGCCGTCAACTGCGGCGCCATCCCCGAGAACCTGGTGGAGTCGATCCTCTTCGGCCACGAAAAGGGCAGCTTCACCGGCGCGACCGACAAGCACCTGGGCAAGTTCCAGGAGGCCAACGGCGGCACCCTGTTCCTCGACGAGGTCGGCGAGCTGCCGCTCGACATCCAGGTCAAGCTGCTGCGCGCCCTGCAGGAGAGCGAGATCGACCCGATCGGCGCCAAGCGCTCGGTGAAGGTCGACGTGCGCATCGTCTCGGCGACCAACCGCGACCTGTCGCAGGCGGTGGCCGAGGGCCGCTTCCGCGAGGACCTGTTCTACCGCCTGAACGTCTTCCCGATCGAGGCCCCGGCGCTGCGCGAGCGGCGCGAGGACGTGCCGGCCCTGGTCGAGGCCTTCGTGCGCCGCTTCAACATCGAGGAAGGCAAGTCGGTGCAGGGCGCGAGCCCTGAGACCCTGGCGTTCCTCACCGGCTACGACTGGCCGGGCAACGTGCGTCAGTTGGAGAACGCCGTCTACCGCGCCATCGTACTGGCCGACGCGCCCTATCTGCAACCGCACGACTTCCCGTCGATCTCGGGCGTCGCCGCCCCGCCGCCGGAGGCCCACGGCTACGCGTCCGCGCCGGCCACCACGCCGGCGATGCTCCCCACCGCCGACCAACTGGTGGCCGAGATGCCCAAGGACGCGCCGGTGCGCATCCTCGACGGCCGCGGCCACCTGCGCACGCTGGAGGAGATCGAGCGCGACCTGATCCAGCTCGCGATCGAGGTCTACGCCGGCCACATGAGCGAGGTCGCCCGCAGGCTCGGCATCGGCCGCTCCACCCTCTACCGCAAGGTC
>NZ_DATELG010000084.1:0-27858 GCF_035276905.1 Phenylobacterium sp.
AGCAGGAGCAGCCTCGAAGTCGCCGTCACGACCTCTCCCCTGCGACCGACGAGGTCGGTCGCGAACCTTGCTGGATCACCATCTCGTGCTTCTCGTCCGCTGTTGGCCGGGCCCCCGCACGAGCGAAACGCTATCGGCGCCGGGCAAGGGGGGACAGGGGAAGGGCGGGGGGAAGCGGCGCGCATGCCCGGATGCGGGCTTGTGCAGCCCGAATGCCCCCGCGGTTGCACGCCGGCGGCCAACTTCGCGTGCGGATGGTCCTGCTCGGACGGCGGTGGCGGAGGCTGCGCCGCCGTTCGCGATCGTGTGGTGAATCGCGCGGAAAGCTTGCCGGCAAACCAAGCCCGAACACTTAGGTGCGAACCTCCCCGCGTTCCCGGCGAAGTTCCTGATGCGGAGGATTGAACGTGGGCCTTCATCTGATCGGTTTTCGCCTCGCGGGCGGCGGCGGTCGCGAGGTGCATGTCAACCCGGAACAGGTCGTGTGCGTGCTCGACGTCGGCGACCGGCGCGCGCAGATCGTGACCACGGGCCTCTCCAACGAGGCGTCAATGAGCCTGATCGTCGAGGCGTCCCACAGCGCGGTGGTGCACGCGCTGCAGGCGAGCCGCCTGAACGCCTGAGGCGCGGGTCGCCAGGCGCGTATTGTCGCGCCTTTGGCATCCGCACGCGCCGATTGCGGCGACGACAGCATAAGTGGTGAACCGCTCCGCCGTTCGACCGGCGTCCCTTGAGCGGGTCGGGCCGGCCGGCAAGGCTTGAAGGCGCAGGCTCCGCTGCGGCCACGACTTGGACGGCTCACTGCATGAGGCTCAAGGTCCTTTACATCCTGCCGCCGACCAAGTCGTACGCGGGCATCGAACGCGTGGTCGACGAGATCTGTTCGGAGCTGGCCGAAAGATACGCCGCCGACATCGACCTGGATGTTCTCTACACCTCCGCCTACAAGGGCGCGAACGACCACCCCGCCTACAACAAGATTCAGGAATGCGTCCGCGGTCGACTGGACCTGATGCGCACGGTGCGGCGCGTCGCGCGGCGCAAGGACTACCGGCTCGTCGTCGTCCCGCAGGTGGAATCGACGGTGCTCTACTGGGTCTCGTGCCTGGGGACGGGGAAGAAGTTCGTCCTCTACCTCCACGGCAATCCCAGGCGCGAGGCGAGCCACCTCAAGGCGAAGATCATGTTCTTCGTCATGCGCACGCTCGTCCTGCATCGGCTGGCGGCGGTGTTCGGCACCTCGCCGAAGCAGCTGCAGAGCTTCCGCGCCATGTTCCCCAACCGCGCGCCGCACTTCTGGGTGCCCAACCCGGTCCGGACGTTCGACCACCTCGCCGCGCCGCATGACGCCGCCTCCGACGCCGTCACCTTCGTCAAGGTGGGCCGCTTCGCCTATCAGAAGGGCCACGACATCCTGCTGCGCGCCTTCGCCCGGGTGCACGCCGCGCGCCGGCACGCCCGGCTGGTGATGGTCGGCTACGGCGCCGGCGAGCCTGCGCTGCGCGAGCAGATCGAGGCGCTCGGCCTTGGCGAGGCGGTCCGCATCGAGCACCTGCCGCACAGCCCGGAGCCGGCGCTGGCGGCCGCCGACGTCTATGTGTCCGCCTCCCGCTGGGAGGGCTGGTCGCTGGCGATCTGCGAGGCGCTGCGCTTCGGCCTGCCGGTGGTGGCCACCGACTGCGATTTCGGCCCCAGCGACATCCTCACCGACCGGCGGCTCGGCCGGCTGACCCCGGAGGGCGACGAAGCCGCGCTCGCCGCCGGCATGATCTACTACTGCGACAACCTGGAGGAGGAGCGGAAGGCCGCGGCCTTCCGCAGGTCCTACGTCGAGCGGTTCGACGCCGAGGCGGTGGTGCACGTCCACGCCGACGCCCTGGCGGCAGCCGCCCGGCGGCCGGCCAAGCCACAGCCGTCCCGCCGGGCGGCGGGCGCGCGCGAGGCCCTGGCCCAGGTCGAGCTCAGGGAGGCGTGAGATGAGCCAGCCCAAGCTGCTGCTGAGCGTGATCATCCCCTGCTACAACTACGAGGCCTATGTCGGCGAGGCGATCGAGAGCGTCCTCGATCAGATGACGCCGGACATGGAGGTGATCGTCGTCGACGACGGCTCGACCGATGGGTCCTGGGACGTGATCCGCCTCTATCGCGACCGGGCGAACTGCATCCGCACCGAGAACCAGGGCCAACTGCAGGCCTATCTGACCGGCTTTGCTGAGGCCCGCGGGCGCTTCGTCTACTTCCTCGACGCCGACGACGTGCTCTGTCCCGGCGCGATCGAGATCCTGCGGCCGCACCTGCGGCCTGAGGTCTCCAAGATCCAGTTCATGCTGAAGCCGGTCGACCGCGCGGGCTCAGGTCTCGGCGAGCCGTTCCCGAAGCTGGACCCTGCGGCGGACTCCGGCGCCCTGATCGAGCTGATCGCCCGGCGCGGCAGCTATGCGACGCCGCCGACCTCCGGCAACGTCTACCGGCGCGACGTCTACGAGGAGGTCGGCGACCTCAGCTACGAGCGCAGCATCGACGGCGCGCCCTACCTGCTGGCGCCGTTCCTGGGCGAGGTGGTGACCATCGATCGCGCGCTCGGCCTCTACCGGATCCACGGGACCAACGTCTCGGGCTTCTCCTCGATGAGCGCCGAGAAGATCGACTACTGCATCGCGCGCTTCCAGAACCGGCTGGCGCACCTGAAGACGCTGCTGGCGGAGAAGAAGATCCGCCGGGACTTCGAGCTCAAGGCCCACTACGCCTATGTGGGAGAGCTGCGGCTGATGGGCAGCGTCGCCCGCGGCCGGCGGCCCTCGACGGATCTGCTCTTCCCATACCTGAAGGCGCTGATGGCCGAGCAGAGCGGGGCGCCGCGGCTGTTCCACGCAGCCTTTGCGCTGCTGCTGTTCGCCCTGCCGGCCAGCCTGGCGGCGAAGGTCATGGCCTTCCGCGTCAACCCGTCGGCGTTCAGCGGCGTGCGCACGCGGGTGAAGGCGCTGATGGCGTCGTGACATGAGTCTCTATCGGCGAGACATCGACGGCCTGAGGGCGCTGGCGATCGTGCCGGTGGTGCTGTTCCACGCGGGGCTGGCGCCATTTTCCGGCGGCTTCGTCGGCGTGGACGTCTTCTTCGTCATCTCGGGCTACCTGATCACCCAGATCCTGCTCGACGAGAACGCCCGCGGCGCCTTCTCGATCGGGCGGTTCTACGAGCGGCGGATCCGCCGCATCTTCCCGGCGCTGTTCTTCATGCTGGCGGTGGTCTCGGTCGCCTGCCTGATCATGCTGCCGGGCGACCTGCGCATCTTCGGCCGCACGCTGCTGGCGACGATCGGCTTCGCCTCGAACCTGCTGCTCTGGAAGGAGTCCGGCTATTTCGACGCGCCCAGCGAGAACAATGTGCTCACCCACACCTGGTCGCTGGCGGTGGAGGAGCAGTTCTACATCTTCCTGCCGGTGGCGCTCTGGCTCGCCTTCCGACTGGGCGCGCGGCGGTGGGTTCCGGCGCTGATCGGCCTCGCCATCCTGGGCTCGCTCGTCCTGTCGCAGTGGATGGTCCAGGACCACGCTTCGTCCGCCTTCTACCTGTTGCCGCCGCGGGCCTGGGAGCTCTTGATCGGCTCCTTCCTGGCCTCGGTCGCCAAGCCCAGGACCGCCCCGCTGGTCGACGAAATCCTCGCCGGCGCGGGTGTGCTGATGCTGGCGGCCTCGACCATCCTCTACCGGCCGGGGATGACCTTTCCGGGGCTCTCGGCCTTGCCGCCTTGTCTCGGCAGCGCGGCGATCATCTATGCCGGGATCGGCCGCGAGACGCGCGTCGGCCGCCTGTTGGGCAATCGCCTGTTCGTCGGCGTCGGCCTGATCTCCTATTCGCTCTACCTGTGGCACTGGCCGCTGCTGGTGCTGCCCAGGCTCTACCTCGACCGGCATCTGACGCCCATGGAGGCGGTCCTCAGCATCGCCGTGGCGACGGCGATCTCGGCCGCTTCCTGGCGCTGGGTGGAGCGACCGTTCCGGCGCCGCCGAGAGCAGCCGCGGCGCCGGCTTTTCTGGCGGACGGGCGTGGTCATGGGGACGGGTTGCGCCTGCGCGCTGGTCCTCGCCACCGGGGTCGAGGGCCGGGCGCCGCCGCGCGTGCGGACCATCGCCAGCTACTACGGCGCCCACCAATCACAGGCTCCGGGCTGCAGCTTCGCAGGGCTAGGCGGAGCAGGGGACCTGCGCCGCAAGTGCCTCGAGCCCGACGCGACGGCCGTGCTCTGGGGCGACTCCCACGCCGGCCAGTACGGCAATGCGGCCGTCGAGCTCGCCGCCGAGCAGGGAATGACGCTGCGGGTGGCGACGACGCCGGGCTGCGCACCTCTGCCTTATCTGGCCCCGGTCGAGCCCAGCGGCCGCGTCGATACGCGCTGCGGCGAGTTCAACACCGCCTTCCTGCAGGTGCTGGCGGAGGATCCCACGGTGCGCACCGTGGTGCTGGCCGGGCGATGGGCCCGGTTCTTCTTCGCCCCGGACGATCCGGAGGGCCGGACGCTGGCGCCGGTCGGCGACGCCATCCAGGCCGAGGGGACGGCGGCCAAGCTCACCGCCTCGCTGGACATCGCGGTCGACCGCCTGACCCGCGCAGGCAAGCGCGTGGTGCTGATCGGCCAGGCTCCGGAGGCCACTGAGGAAATGCCGCGCTGCCTGGCGGTGCGCGAGTGGCGCGGCCTCGATCCCAGTCTCTGCGCCCTGCGCCCGGAGACCCTGCCCGACCAGGCGGCCGCCAAGGTGATCGCCCGCTTCGCCGCCGCCAAGGCCGTGCCCTACATCCGCCCCACCGACGTCATCTGCGCCGGGGCGCGCTGCGCTGAGTACCTCGACGGCGTTCCGATCCTGGCCGACACCGACCACCTGACCCAGCCTGCGGCGCTGGCCGTGCTGCGCAAGGGCGGGTTCGGCGGGGCCTTGATGCGGTAGGGGGCCGAGTTTTCTGGGGCGACGGCTGAAATCGCTGGCGTTGCGCTCGCGCAACAAATGTCAGCTCTGATCGGTGAGCAGCTTTTTTGCAAACTCCTGGTGAATCATGGATGCGCGGTCGACGCCGTCGATCGTGATCGCCAGAAGTCCATCTTCCCCCGTCGCGATCCAGCCCTTGGCTTTAAGATACCAAAGATGAAATTCCAGATGTTCGTAGGGACATCCTGACAGGTGTTCCAGCTCGGCGCTTCCTATGCCGGGCTCCCTTACATTTCGCCGACGCTTGAAATATAGCATGGTAAGTATGTTGTTTTGAATCGAGACGTCTCGGTCGATTCCAATACTATATCGAGAAGGATCTTCCGAAGCGCCGATATCTATATCGAAGCTGTCTGTATTTCCGATCGCATCCTTAGGTGACTGAGAAAGGGGCGGGAGGTAATCTTGGTGATCCTGGTGGTATCGTGCGCGCCTGGCTGCATCCCTGAGCGTATCGTGGGCCTTGATGACGGCGTCAAACTTGGACCGATCCCCGGTCTCCCGATTGTCCGGGTGGTACCGGCGGGCCAGATGGCGAAAATTATGCTCTATCGCCTCTGAAGTGGCGCTCGGGCTTACTTCCAAAAATTCGTAGTAATTGACGAAGGTTTTGGCTTCCATTCATGCGCCCCGGTTTGCGCGCGCCCGACCATGGCAGCGTACAAGCTAGACCTTTGCGACCGTCGCGGGCCTCGTCAACCCGGACAAAGCGTAGCGGGCGGACGGGAACCGCGGACGCCGCGACCCTCCGCGAGGCCATTCGCCTGGACATCTTCTCAGGAGGGGCGAGTCAAGCCCTCAATCACCCCTGAGTTGAGCGACGGCCCAAACTCTTTGCGATCGAGGCGTGTATGAAGTTCCTGCTGATCAAGGCGATGGCCGAGGCCCATCCCTACAGCCAATTCGCGATGGCCTTGCAGGGCGCGTTGCGCGAGCTCGGTCACCTTGCGGTCATCTCGGATCAGAGCGCCCATGTCAGCGCCGGCGCGGCGACGACGGAGCATCTGGTGCGGGAGCTGCAGGCCGACGCTTACGACGCGGTGCTCTCGTTCAGCTCGTTCTTCGGTTCCATCGAGATGCAGGACGGACGCTCGTTCTTCGACGCCATAGGCGTGAAGTTCGTCGGCTGGCAGCTCGACCATCCGATCTATGCGCCGCAGAGCCTCACGCGTTCGCTGCAGAACCGGTTCGCCGTCTACTCGAACCGCCACCACCTGCGCTACGCCGAGGCGGTCAAGCTGCCCGGTCGAGGCGTGATCCTGTTGCCCGGCGGCGACCTGCCATCGGACGAGCCGCGCGAGCACAGTGCGCGCGACTGGGGCGTCTTCATCGCGGCGACCTATCGGGCGGAGCCCGTCCGGACCTGGGAACAGGCTGCCGACAGCCCGGGCAAGCGGCTCATGGCGGGCGTGGTCGACCGTCTGCTGGCCGACCGCGAGGCGTCCCTGCTCGACGCCTTCAACGAGACCTCCGCGAAGCTGCGCCTCGGGGCCAGGCTCGGAGTCGATCCGGACTTCGACGCCCAGATGCGCGATTTCCTCTGCCAGCCCCTGACCTACGTGCGCAATTGGGATCGCATCCAGATCGTCCGCGCCCTGGTCGAGGCCGGCCTGCCGGTGACGATTTGCGGCGGCGGTTGGCGGCAGGTTTTCGGCCATCGGGACAACCTGGCCTATCTCGAGCCGGTCGACTTCAGGGACCTGCCGAGGCTCTACGGGAACGCCCGCGTCGTGATCAACCTGAACGCCGGCAACGGCGGCAGCGAGCGCGCTGTCCATGCCGCGCTCGCGGGCGCTGCGGTCGTCTCCGACTTCAGCCGGGAGCTGGACGGGCTCATGGGCGGTGGCGAAGGGGTGGCTTTCTTCAACCGCGCCAAGCCCGAAACCGCCGTGCGCGTCGCGGCCGGTCTGCTGGAAGGCGACCGGGGCGAGATCCTCGCCCGTCGCGGCTTCGAGCGCGTGGCCGCCAACGGGCTTTGGCGTCACCGCGCCGAGCAACTTGCGGAGTTCGTGGCTTAGGGCCGCCAGGCAGCCTGGCTCGCCACATCAGTGCAAGGACCGAAACGCTCCCGTGCCGAGTTGTTGTGTGTCGGCGCTGAAGCGGACGGGCATGTGGGCTGGGATGGAATGCGGACGCTCGCGACCCGAGTTCTAAAGAAGATTGCGCGCACTGCGGGGCTGGAGCGGCGGCACGTGGCGCCCCCTCGCATGTACTGCGAACGGCTTTCCCTCGCGACCTTCGGCGCCCGGCGCAAACGCCTGGGCGGTCGGATCCTCGCCTATCACACGCTCGGCCAGGGCGAATGGGGCGTCAATGACGTCTCCCCGATTCAGTTCAGGCGGCACTTGGATCTGGCGTTGCAGCTCGGTTATCGGTTCGTGCCCGCGTCCGTGATCGCCGCGAACGGCGGCGGGCCGAAAGACCTGGCCATCACCTTCGATGACGGGGCCTGCAGCGTTTGCACGAACGCCGCTCCGATTTTGCGGGAATACGGGCTTCCCTATACAGTTTTTCCTGTCACAGACTGGGCCGAAGGCAAGGTCGAATACTTCGTCGGCAGGGTGATGACCTGGCGGGAGATGGATGAACTCATGGCGCAAGGCGCCGAGATCGGCAGCCACTCCGTCTCCCATCCGGACTTCGCCAAGATCAGCCACGCGCAATTCGAGGAAGAGCTCGGTGAGTCGCGGCGCATCATCCAGGCCCGGCTCGGCTGTGCGACCGAAGCCTTCGCCGTACCGTTTGGGCAGGCGGACAATTGGCCCGCCGCCGCCGCCGTGGCCGCGCGCGCGGCTGGCTACGCCCAGGTCTACGCCCAGGCCGAAGAGACGAGGCCGGCTGGAACGGTCGCGCGGACCTTCGTCTCCCGGTTCGACGGCGATTTCATCTTCAAGGCGCTGGTGATGGGCGCGTTCGATTGGTGGGAGGAGTGGTTCTGACGCCCGGGCTCGGCTACTCGATCTGCCATTGCCCGGGTTCCTGAAACACGCCGTAGGTGTTCATCTGGAACACGGGGTGGCGAATGTGAAAGGTCTCCCCCAGCTGGCAGGCCAGCTGACGGCCCCGCTCGCGAACGGCGATCGCCGCCGTGTACATGTCCGCGACGAGCTTGAGCGGCGGCGTCGTGAGCGTGATGGCGCCTTCGCCATCGAGCGCGGCGAGGTCGACATGGTCGGCGTGGGTGCTGTAGGTGCAGCAATGGACCTCGTCCGCGCGGTTGATTTCGATGCGGAAGTCGGGGCGGTCGATCCGCCGCGTGGTGCGGTAGCGGACCTTGACCCGCATGCGCTCGCCGAAGTCGAACAGGGTCTTCGCCCGGCCGCCCTCGTCGGTCAGGGAGATGTCGGTGACGGTCAGCGGCGGCGCCTCGAAGCCGTCGCCTTGAAACCAATAGCTCTGGGCCAGGCGACTGTCCGCCGTATAAAGCTTCAGGCCTGCGTCGGTCGAGCCGTCGAAGACGATCTCCCCCTTGCGCAGGTAGATCACCCGCGGGCACATCGACTTGATGGCGAACATATTATGGGAGACGAACAGGATCGTGGATCCCAGACGTTCAAGCGACTTGGCGAAGTCGAGGCATTTCCGCTGAAAGCTGAAGTCGCCGACCGCCAGGACCTCGTCGAGGAGCAGGATGTCGGGTTTGAGGTGGGCCGCCACGGCGAACGCCAGCCGGACATACATGCCGCTGGAGTAGCGCTTGATCGGCGTGTCGATGAAATTCGCGATCTCGGAGAAAGCGACGATCTCGTCGAACTTGCGGACGACCTCGTCCCGGTTCATTCCGAGCATCGAGCCGTAGAGGAACACGTTCTCGCGGCCCGTCAATTCGCCGTGAAAGCCGGTCCCCACCTCCAGCAGGGCGCCGAGGCGGCCCGTGACCGCCGCGGAGCCTTCGGTCGGCGTGACGATCCGCGAGAGCAGCTTGAGCAAGGTGGATTTGCCCGCCCCGTTGCCGCCGATGATCCCGACGTTTTCGCCGCGCGCGATCTCGAAGCTGGCGTTGCGCAAGGCCCAGAACTCGCTGGCGCGTGGTTCCAGCCTGCGGCGGGTCAGGTCGCGCGCCGCGGACTGAATGGCGTCGCGCAGGGAGTTATTGGCCGCCTGACGAGCCCTGACCTTGTATTTCTTGCTGAGACCATCGGCCCTGATCGCGACGTCGGCCATCACCAGGTTCCAGACGTGGGTCCTCTACGGCGCGGAGGCTCGGCCGATTCAACGTTGCGCCGACAGCAGCTTGAAAGCCTTCGCCATGCGGTGCGGGGTCGGCCAGCGGACCCTTCGCGCCAACAAGCCGGCTTGTTCCAGCGGCAACGTCGTGCGGTCGCAAAGGGTGCGCAGCCCGTGCGCCGCCGTGTTCGGATCGACGCTTTGGTAGCAGTCGATGAACCCTCCGATCACATGCTGCTTCACGAAGCCTGTGCGCCTGATGCGCCGATCCAGGTCCAGTTCGTTGTCCTGGATGTGCCAGGCGCTCGCGTCTTCCGCCGCGCGGGTGTCGAAGTTGGCGATCAGCCAGCCGCCGGGCTTGAGCACGCCGTGCAGCAGCTTGGCCGTGGCGTCGAAGTCGCTGACGCAGGTCAGGGTGTCGAAGGCGGTGACGACGTCGTAGGTCGCCGCCGGCAGGTCCTCCTCATTGAGGTTGACCGGGCGGACGTCGACCCCATACCGCGCGTTGCGCCAGATTGCATAGTCGAGCAGCGGCTTTGAGACGTCGGCGATCGTGACGTCGAACCCGAAGCGGGCGAAGACCTGTCCGTTCAGGCCCGTCCCCGATCCGAAGTCGAGCAGCTTTCCCTTGGCGCCTCGTGAGCGCAGGAAGCGCACGACGGCGATCGACTGCGGAAAGGCGTGCCCCGTGACCTGCAGGTAGGCGTACCAGGCGAGGTCGTAGCGCCAGGACGTGGTGGTGTCATAGAAGGCCTGAACCCCTTCCGGGGTCGACCGATCGGCCGCTTTCCATTCAGCGATGCTGAGCGCTTCCCAGTCGATGCACTTGCGATAGCTCTCCTCAATCGTTTCGTTGTGATATTCGGCGAGTTCCGAAAGCACCGAATGGCGAGGATCGCTTGCCGAGCCGCAGACACATTCTCGCAGGATGTTCATGTCGTCGCTGAACCAAGCTTCCGTTTGTTCAGCTCGCCAGTAAGCAGGTGTAGGGGGTGATATATCTGGGTCGATATGTTGGCCCTGTGCACCCTGACGTTGAACGAGCACGAGCTTCGTCAGCGTCTCGAGAAGTCCGTGGGCACGGTCCTGAGTTTCGCTCATGTGGCCGCCCTGGATCCAAATCCCTCACCGGCCCGATAAACTCGCCTTCTGCTACGAAGGTTTCGCCGTTTAGCATCGATCAGTCTGAAGGTGGCCGGGCGGCGCACATGCGCTGATGCGGGCGCTGATGCGGGCGCTGATGCGGGCGTCAGCCGCCGGACGGATCCGAGCGGGCTTCAGGCCCGCCGTGCGGGGATCTCTCCGCTTGGCAGATTAGTTCATCATGTCGGCGCGCGGCTGCTGGACCGCCGCCGCGGGCGACCCGTGACGTGTGGATTCCTCCCTGTGGTCGCTCTCTGTCCCAAGCGTGACCGTTCGGCGTTCGAGTAAAATGCTGCGGACGTGGAGGTTATCCGGGAAAATCCAATGAAAATCCTGGAACACATAAGGGCGAGGCGGGCACATATACCAGTACGATATTTGTTTATCATCGCGTACGGCAGATCCGGTTCGACGCTTCTGCAAAGCATACTTGCAAGTATTCCAGGCTGTCATATGACCGGTGAAAACGCGGACGCCCTGGGGGGGTTGTTTTCCACCTGGGGCGCAGCTCTCCAGGCGAAGCAGGAACAGGGGTGCGTGCCGCGGACCGCGCCGGGAGACCCCTGGCGGGGCGCACACCTGATCCAGCCGGACCACTACAATCGACGGCTGGCCTCCGTCTTCCTGGAAGAGATCATCCGCCCCCCTCGGGGAGCCAGGCTCATTGGTTTCAAGGAAGTGAGATACTTTCACTACGATGAAAACCTTGTCGAATATCTAGACTATATTCGAGAGACCTTTCAGCCCTGCTTGTTCATATTCAACCGCCGCTGCGGGGCGGAGGTCGCAAACTCAGGCTGGTGGGTGAACGACACGGAGGACATCAGGGAGCGAGTGCGACGCTTCGATTGCGCGACGGATGAATATGCCCGTGCGCATCAGGATGTGTCGATCGTCATCGATTACACGAGATGGCGGTCGGATCCGACCCTGCTGAAGCCGATTTTCGATCGACTGGGCGAGGAGTTTCGCTTGCAGCAGATCGAAAAAATCATGGCTAAACGCCTCGACCACTGAGGCGGCGTGATGGGGGCTGGGGCGAGCGCCTGCATTCCATCGAGAAGCGGGGCGACGAGTTCGGGTTAACGGGCTGGTGACACTGACCAAACAACCCCGTCATCCCGGACGGCCTGCAAGGCCGATCCGGGA
The DNA here is from genome assembly GCF_035276905.1 of Phenylobacterium sp. Taxonomy (GTDB): domain Bacteria; phylum Pseudomonadota; class Alphaproteobacteria; order Caulobacterales; family Caulobacteraceae; genus Phenylobacterium. Next base: position 11,443 of record NZ_DATELG010000084.1, read on the forward strand.
CCCAGGGGCCGCGCCCACCGCCCTGGGTCCCGGCTCTCCGCTACGCTCCGGCCGGGATGACGAGGAAAGATACGATCTGAACTACTGCGGCAGCCCGTCGCAGACATCGAGCCTGGGGGGCGGCGGCAGCCCCGCGTTCGTCTCCTTCGCGCGCGCCACCATCTTGCGGTGGTGGTCTTCCACGAAGGCGCGGCAGGCGTAGACGCTGGGCATCGCCATGATCTTCACCTGATAGTCGTGGCGTTCCTGCGGGGTCATGAGCGACCAGCCGTTGGTGTAGCCCGGCCCCGCGCGCGGGGTCATGGACGTCCTGGCGTCGCCGGCGGGCTGGGCGTGCGCCGTCCCGCACGCCAGGCAGGTCGCGCCGCACAGTGCAAACAGGCGAAGTCGAACCATCTCGTGGCTCAACCCGCGACTGCAGCCAAGGTTTCCCGAGCGCCTTGCCGCAGCCGAGGGCGGGCTCAATGCACGTAGTAGTTCTTGTGCGTCAGGTAGTAGGCGGTGGGGTCGGCCGGATCGACGCTGGCCGGGCGGCGCAGGTCGACCTGGGTGAGGGTGACGCCCGCCAGGTTGACCCCGGCGCTGGCCAGCAGGCGAAGCGCGGTCTGCACCAGCGCCCGCGGCGTGCGCCGCCAGTGGGCCAGCAGCAGGACGGCGTCGGCGCAGCGCGCCACGGTCCGCGTCTCGGTCACCAGGATCACCGGCGGAGTGTCGAGGATCACGAGGTCAAAGCGCTGGCGCAGCTCGTCCATCAGCTCGTGCATCTGTGGCGAGCTGAACGGGTCGTCCGGCGTGAAGTGGGACTCCACCAGCGGCAGGATCATCGCCCCGCTCTTCTCGTCGAGCATCAGAGCCTGGTCGAGGGTGGCCCTGCCGTTCAGCACCTCGACGAGGCCCGCCTGGGGCGACAGCTCCAGGAGGTCGGCGATGGTCTGCTGGCGAAGGTCGCAGTCGACCACCACGGTGCGCACGCCGGCGAGCGCTGCGCTGCGCGCCAGGCCGACCGCCGTCGTCGTCTTGCCCTCGCCCGAGAGCGAGGAGGTGATGGCCAGCACCTTGGCCTGGGCGTCGAGGCAGGAATATTCGATCGTCGCGCGCAGGCTTCGGAACGCCTCCGAGAAGCTCGACACCGGTCTGGTGACGATGTGGTCGATCGGCCGCTCGCGCGAGGCCTTCTCGCCGGTCACGATCGAGTTCATGCGCGGGATCGAGCCCAGATAGGCCACGCTGAGCTCGCGCTCGACGATCTCGGCGTCGGGCAGGCCCTTCTCGAGCATCTCGGCCACCAGCGCGGCGGTGACCGCCGCGGCCAGGCCCAGGACCCCGCCCAGCGCCATGTTGAGGCCCTTCTTCGGCGCGCTCGGCGCGGTCGGCTTGGCGGCGAAGGAGACGATGTGGGCGTCGGTCTGGGCGAGTCCGGCCTCGGCGCTCAGTTCCTTGAACTTGTTCAGGAAGCCCTCGTACAGCGTGCGCTCGGCGTCGGCGTCGCGCTTCAGCTCGTCGAGTTTGACGACCGAACGGTTGTTCTGCGCCAGGTTCTGCCGCGCGTTGGCCAGGCTGGCGTCGATCGAGGCGCTGCGCTCGCGCGCCACGATGGCCTGGGCCTGCAGGTTGGAGGTGATCCGCTTGATCTCCTCCTGGATCTGGCTGTCGGTGTCCGAAAGCTCGCTCTGCGCCTTGACCAGGTCGGGGTGCCTGGGGCCATAGCGGCTCTGCAGGTTCGCCACCTGGGCGCTCAGCTGGGCGCGCCGTTCGCGCAGCTGCTGGATCACCGGCGAGTTCATGGTCTCGCCGATGTCGTCGCCGGAGCTGCCGTGGGCGATCTGCTGCATGGCCGTGTTCAGCCGGGCCTGCGCCTCGGCCTGGCTCGCGCGCATCATCGCCGCCTGCTGGTTGAGGCCGGAGATCTCCTGCTCGGTCAGGGTCGCGCCCTCGGCGCTCAGCAGGCCGTGCTGGATCTTGTAGTTCTGCAGCGCGGTCTCGGCGTCGACCACGCTCTGCCGCAGATCGCCGATGTGGCTCTGCAGGTAGGCGTTGGCCTGCCGCGAGGCCTCGTACTTCGTGGCGAGCTGGGCCTTCAGGAAGTTCGTCGCATAGGCGTTGGCGATGCGCGCGGCCTTCGCCGGGTCACGGCTCGTGAACTCCACGCGGATGATGTAGCTGGTCCCGACGCGGCTGACCTTGAGGTTGTTGCGGACCGCGTTCGCCGTGTGGCTGAGCTTGGCGTCGGTCGCAGGAGCGCCGGACGAGGACAGCGACGGCAGCGAGGGGAGCAGGGCGCGGATGCGCTCCACCAGGCTGGGCTGCCGAAGGTCGGGATTGAACTCGGGATCGCGCTCCAGCTGCAGGTCGTGCACGACGGCGGAGGCGATCGCCGGCGAGCGCAGCACTTCGACCTCGGTCTCGATGGCGCTGGCGTCCAGCGCCCCCTGGCTGAGGTTGCTTTTGTCGTCCCCTTCGACCAGCAGCCCGCCGCTGGGCTTGTCGATCATCAGCTGAACGGCCCCGGTGTAGACGGGCTTCATGGTGAGCGTGACCGCGGCCGTCGCTGCGATGACGACGAGGAACACGCCGATCATCAGGCGAAGGTTGCGCCGCGCCAGCCGCATGACCCGTCCCGGATCGAGCATGGGTTCGTGGGCCGCGGCGGCGAGCGCCACGTTCGAGCTGACGTGCATCGACATTACTCGCGATTGTCCAACCCCGCTCGATCGGGCCGCAGCGCGGCCGCAGTGTCGAGCGCCGGTTCGGAAAGCGGTCCGAACATCCGCCCGGAGCGGCGGAAATGTCCGGTCCCGGGCGTGGGCGCCCGGCCGCATGCTCCAATCCTGGCAACGGCTCTGGCGCCTGGCCGGCGAGGTGGCCGGCCGGGTCAGGGCCGACCGCTAGTTCCGGTAATAGCTTCGCCATCCGCGGCGCTGGCGCATCTTCTGCTTGACCGGCTCGATGGCCAGGAAACCGAGCAGCGCCAGGCTGCCGCCGAATACGATCGCCAGCATTGTCATCCCCTATTTTCGGTCTCGCCCGAGTTCCGCGGCCTCGCGCATTGGTGAACGGGCGTTAGTGATTCCGACTTAGGGCGGCGTCGCAGTCTGCGGCCATGCCGGCAGGGGGCCGAACGCCGGCATGCGCGGCGCAAGCCCGAAATCCGGCAAAAGGCGGCGGCGGTGACTGCGACGCTGCCCGAACTTCGGCGCCCGGCGTCTCCAGCGCCGGCCGGGGCCGCAGGAAATTGCGCAGCGCAGCATGGCCGCCGCATGTCGGACGCATCGAAACGCCGATGCGGATGGAGGCCATATGCGGATTGGGGTGGTGATCGCGACCCTCGGCCGTGCGCTGGAGGCGGGGCAGGTGCTGGACCGCCTCCAGCGGCAGAGCGCGCCCGCGGCTCGCATCGTCTTCTCGGTCGAGAAGCCCGCGGATCTGCCGGCCGCGCCGGCGTCGGGCTTCGACGTCGTGTTCGGATCGCGCGGCCTGTGCGCCCAGCGCAACCGCGCCATGGCGCTGGTGCAGCAGGACTGCGACGTGGTCGTCTTCTACGACGACGACTTCCTGCCGAGCCTGCGCAGCCTGGAGCGGCTCGGCGAGCTCTTCGAGCGCCATCCCGACGTCGTCGGCGCGACGGGCCTGGTCCTCGCCGACGGCGTCACCCGTGGCGGCGTCCCGTTCGCCGAAGCTTCGGCCATCGTCGAGGCCTATGACCGCGAACCCGCCCGCGCTTCGACCATCCTGGCCGACGTCCGCAGCGCCTACGGCTGCAACATGGCGTTCCGCTGCCGGGCGGTCGCGGACCTGCGCTTCGACGAGCGGCTGGCGCTCTACGGCTGGCAGGAGGACGTCGACTTCGCGGGCCAGATCGCCGCGCGGGGCAGGGTGGTGACCACCAACGCCTTCGCCGGGGTGCACATGGGGGTGGTCAAGAGCCGCACGCCCGGCGTCCGGCTGGGGTTCTCGCAGATGGTCAACCCCGTCTATCTCGTCCGCAAGGGCACCATGCGGCCGGGCCACGCGGCGCGCATCATCGTGCGCAACCTGATCGCCAATCACGTCCGCGCGCTCGCGCCCGAGCCGCACATCGATCGTCGGGGACGGCTCGCCGGGAATTGGGCGGGGCTGTTCCACCTCGTCGGCGGGGGCCTGGAGCCCGAGCGCATCGCCTCCATGCCCTGAAGGGAACTCGCCTTTGCGTACGGTGATCAACGGCCGGTTCCTCGGCGCCCCGCAGACGGGGGTGCAGCGGGTGGCCCTCAACCTGATCCAGGCGATGGACCGGCTGCTCGCCGAGCGGCGGTGCGGCGACGGGGACTGGACGCTTTGCGCCCCCAGCGGCGCCCAGCAGCAGATCGGCCTGAGCGCCATGGCGTTCCGCGGCGAGAGCCTGCTCAAGGGCCAGGCCTGGGAGCAGTTCGAGCTGCCGGTGGCGGCCGGCGGCGCCGAGCTGATCAACCTGTGCAACGCCGGCCCGATCATGGCCGCGAGCGCCCTGACCATGATCCACGACGCCCAGGTCTATCTGGCGCCGGAGTCCTATTCGCCGGCCTTTCGCCGCTGGTATCGGCTGGCGCTGCCGCGGTTGGCGGCGAGGTCGCGCCGGGTGGTGACGGTGTCCGACTTCTCCCGCCGCATGCTGGCGCGCTTCGGCGTCGCGCCGATCGAGCGCATCAGCGTCGTCCCCAACGGCGTCGACCACATGCTGGCCGTCGCGCCGGACGCGGCGGCGCTCGGCCGGCTGGGCCTGGCCGCGGGGAGCTATGTGTTCGCCTTCGGCAGCCTGCAGCCGCACAAGAACCTGGCGCTGTTGCTGCGCGCCTTCGCCGATCCGGCGCTGGCCGACCTGCGGCTCGTCGTCAGCGGCGGGCTCGATCCGGCCACCGTGGCCAGAACGCTTGGCGTCGCGCCAAGCCGCAATGTCCTGTTCGCCGGCCGCCTCACCGACGGCGAGATCCGCGCGCTGCTGGAGGCCGCCGTCTGCCTGGCCTGTCCGTCCACCACCGAAGGGTTCGGCCTGCCGCCGATGGAGGCGATGATCCTCGGCTGCCCGGCGGTGGCGGCGCCGACCGGCGCCATGCCGGAGGTCTGCGGCCCGGCCGCCGTCTACGCGCCGCTGGACGACGTCGGCGCCTGGGTCGAGGCGATCGGCGCGCTGGCCTCGGACGCGGACGCGCGCGCCGAGCGAAGCCGCCTGGGGCGGAGGCATGCGGCCCGCTACAGCTGGCGTCGCAGCGCCGACCGGCTGAGCGAGCTTTTGGCGACATGACCCGTCGCGCCGCTCGAACTGTCCCATGCCGGGCTTTTGCGCCACCAGGGCGTGCGGCGATGCCCGGATACCACCAAATGGCCAGGCGCCGGCCCCGCGCGCTTGCCCGCCGAGGCGGCGGGACCGATCCTTGCGCCCGTCCAGCGCCGCCTCCGATCAGGGAGCAACAGCTTGCGCATCCTCCACGTCCTTAACCATGCCCGCCGGCAGAACGGCAATGTGCACGCCGCCATCGACCTCGCCTGCGCCCAGGCCAAGCTCGGCCATGAGGTGACCCTGTGCAGCGCAGGCGGAGACTTCGATCCGCTGCTGCTCGCCAACCACGTGCGAGTGGAGTTCATCGCCGAGCTCGCGAACGCCCAGGCGGCGCCGCGGGCGGTGGCGCGCCTCGGCGCCTTGGTCGGCGCCCGGGGCATCGACGTCGTCCACGCCCACATGATGAAAAGCGCCGGCCTTGCCTGGGCGGCGACGCGGCTGCGCCGCGCCCGGCTGGTGACCACGGTGCACAACGCCTTCGAGCGCTCGGCGGTGCTGATGGGCCTGGGCGACCGGGTGATCGCGGTCAGCGCGGCGGTGGGCGAGGGGATGCGCCGGCGGGGCGTTCCGGCCGCCCGGCTCCGCGTCGTGCTGAACGGCACCTTGGGCACCGCCCGGCACGCCTGGGAGCCGCCGCCGATCCCGCTCGAGCTGCGCCGGCCGGCGGTGCTCTCGGTCGGCGGGCTGCATCCGCGCAAGGGCGTCCCCGACCTGCTGGCGGGGTTCTCGCTGGCGCGACGGTCGCGGCCGGAGCTGCATCTCTACGTCGTCGGCGGCGGTCCGTTCGCGGCGGAGTATCGCGCCTCGATCCCCGAGGCCGACCAGGGCCACGTGCATTTCTGCGGCTCGCACGCCGATCCGCGGCCGTTCATGCTGGGCGCGGACGTGTTCGTGCTGGCCTCGCACGCCGACCCCGCGCCGCTGGTGATCTCCGAGGCGCGCGAGGCGGGGCTGGCGGTCATCGCCACCCGCGTCGACGGCGTGCCCGAACTGCTGGAAGGCGGCCGGGCGGGGATTTTGGTGGCGCCGCACGCCCCGATGGAGATCGCCCAGGCGCTGGCCACGGTGCTCGCCGACGAACGAAGCCTCAAGGCGCACCGGGCCCGCAGCCAGGAGAACCTGCAGCACCTTTCGCTGCGCCGCGTGGCGGAGCAGACGCTTGCGGTCTACGGCGAGGTGGCGGGGCGCAAGGCGAGCGCGGCTTCGGCCTTGAGGGTCGTGTCGCGCGCGGTGGGCTGATATTCGAACGCGCCCTGGCGGCCGATCGATTCGATGCCGAACGCTCGCAGGGCGGCGATCGTCCGGTCGAGGTTCTCCTGGGCGTTGTCGACATAGATGGGGTAGGCATGCGCCAGCGCGTGACGGCCCTCGAGCCGCAGGTCGCCCTTGAAGAGCCCGTTCTCGGCCACGTGCGCCCGGAAATCGCGGTCGGCGACCGCGGTCTCGCCGCCCACGTGCTGGGCGTTGACCTCGACCGCGAAGTATTCCCGGCCGGCGTGGCGGCCGTAGAAGTCGGAGTAGACCGTCAGGCGCTTCCAGCTGCCGAAGTAGGAGAAGTTGTAGAGCACCGACTGCGGGAACCCGCGGTCGCCGGCGAAGCTGTAGAACAGGGTGATCAGCGTGACCGCCCCCAGCTTCTCCTCGCGGCCGAGCCCGCACAGCTGGCGGATGTGGTCGAGCGGGATCGTCGAGACGACCCGGCGCGCCTTGCAGACCCTGGCGCCGGTGTCGAGGGCGAAGCCGCCGGCTTCCTTGCGCAGCGCATGCATCCGCACGCCGAGCGCGAAGCTCACGCCCTCGGCCTCCAGGCGCTTGACCGCCGGGGCGTAGAGCGCGGAAAAGCCCTCCCGTGGCCGGGCCAGCTGGGTGTTCTTGATCCTCGGCGGCGCACGTCGCAGGTACTTGCGGATGTGGGTCGCCAGCCGGGCGTTCTCGCTGATGCCCAGCATCCGCTTCTCGGCGAACTTGATGTCGATCGTCTCCGGCGGCGCGCCGTAGAAGCGCTCCATGTAGTTGCCCAGACCCGACCGGTGCAGGAACCGCGCCCCCAGCCAGTAGCGCGCGAAGTCGTGCGCGTTGCGCAGCTTGCGCCGGAAGGCGCGCGCGAGCAGCAGCGAGGAGAGCATCCGGCACCACTCGATCGGGCCGGCGTCGACGATGTCGGCCTTGGGCGAGATCGGATAGGCCGTCACCACGCCCTGCGGATTGAGCCGCCCCCAGGAGGGCTTGATCGGCACATAGTGCGGCAGAAGCTCCGGGAAGTGCTTCAGGAGCGGGGAGTCGTCCTGGAAGATCAGGCTGCCCACGTCGAAGGTGTAGCCGCCGACGGCCACGTCGATGTGGTTGCCGCCGACATGGCCGTACTGGTCGGCGACCAGGATGCGGCGGCACCCCTGCTGCAGCAGGATCGAGGTCGCGACGAGGCCGCTGATGCCGGCGCCCAGCACTATGGCGTCGAAATGGGCGACGGCGCCGCCTGCGTCCTCGACGACGGCTGCGCCTCTAAGCTGCTGCCTGGTGGGGGCGGCGTCCATGTCCATGCCTCGCTCGTTGTGGGTGGGATCGGGGGCGTCTCGCCTCCTCCGGGGGGCGAGCGGACGGCCGCTCGGCGGCGCGGAGGCGAATGGTAGCGGCTGGACGGCGAGGCGCGACAAGCTGGAACGGCTGCGCTCACGGCCGAGCCGGCCTGAAGCCCGCGGCCGAGCTAAGCGGGCGCCCGGATGTCGAGGATCGGGCATAGCCGCGCGCCGCCGGCGCCTCGGCGACAAGGGGCTGGCGCGGCGCGGCGCCGGGCCCAAGCATGCCGCCGGGGGCGAAGGCGAGGCGGTTTGGTTTGACCTATCCGGGTGTTCTCTTCTGGCTGCTCGTGCTGCGCACGGCCTTCGCTCGCGGTCCCGGCTTCTACTACGTCTTCTTCGGATGCTGGTCGCTGGGCACCCTGCTCGTCGTGCCGAGCGGCGTGTCGCTCGGCAACCTGACGCCGCCGTGGATCGCCGCCTGCTTCCTGACCGCGCGGGTGATCCTGGAGGACGGGCCGCGGCGTTATCTCGGCGCGCTGCTGGACTTCCGTCGCTTCGGCGTCCTGACGCTGTGCACCCTCTACGCGGCCGCCTCGGGCTACTTCCTGCCGAGGATCTTCGAGGGGCGCGTGAACGTCGTCACCATGCGCACCAGCGCCGTGCATGGCGCGGTGCCGCTGATGCCGGATGCGGCGAACCTGACGCAGGGGCTCTACTTCGTCATCACCACCCTGACCGTCGTCAGCATCTACCTGATCTGCCAGGAGCCCGAGCGGCGCAGACGGTTCCTGCAGGCCTTCGCCTGGGGCGGCGTCGTCGCCATCGCCACGGGACTGCTCGACCTCTTCGCCAGCGCCGCGGGGCTGGGCGGCCTGCTCGAGCCGTTCCGCAACGCCACCTACGCCCTGCACCTCGACAACGAGGCGGCCGGCATGCACCGGGTCATCGGCCTGATGAGCGAGGCGTCCGCCTACGCCGCGCTTTGCGCGCCATTCCTCTGCCTGCTGGCGCTGACCCCCGATCAGGATTCGCCCTGGGGCCGCTGGCGCGTCCCGCTCTGCCTCGGGCTCGTGCTCATGACCTACCTTTCGACCTCGTCCGGCGGCTACGTCGGCCTTGGGGTGCTGGGCCTGGTCGTCGCCGGAAGTCTTGCGCTGGGGATGATGGAGAAGCGGCGGACGGCGTGGTGGGGCGGCTACGGCATGCTGATGGCGCTCGCCGCCGTAGCCCTGGTCTTCCTGATCGAGCCCAGGGTCTTCGATCCCCTCTGGCGGGCGTTCGACCGCATCGTGCTGAACAAGACCGGCTCGGTCTCGTACATCGAGCGCTCGATGTGGAACCGGGTCGCCTACCAGGCCTATCTCGCCACCAACTACCTGGGCGTCGGCATCGGCGGGGCGCGGGCGTCGAGCTGGATCTACTCGCTGCTCAGCAACATCGGCGCCCCGGGGACGATCCTGCTCTTCATCTTCATCGGCCAGGCGACCCTGGCGAGAGCCCCGAACCCGGCCGACAGGACGCTCGCGCGGGCCGCCAAGCTCGCGCTCGTGCCCTGCCTCTTCATGGCCTCGCTGGCGGGCACGTCCGCGGGCTTCGGCCTGCCCGGGGCGATCCTCTTCGGCCTCGTGGCCAGCCTCTGCTGGCCCGTGGCCGCCTCGCGCGCCGCGGCGAAGAAGGCGCTGTCCCTTGATGCGGGCGCGATGCGTTCCCGCGACCTGGCGACCCGATGACCGGATCCGTGAAACCGTCCGTCCGCGCGGGGGTATCTGCCGGGATTCGGGCAGGGCGCCGGACGTTCCATCTAAGCCGTTGATTTCGCTGGTCAGGGTTAATGGTTCGCGGGACGATGCCGCTGGCCTCGCCATTACGACGTTCCAGGCCGGAACCGCCTGACCCGAGCGGCGCGTGCGGCCGCCGTCCTCCGCCTTTTTGCATGCGACTGCGACATCGCAGGGACTGCGATGCGTCTACCGGGAAGCTGACGATGCGGGAAATGTACGAGCAGGAGCTCTACGGGGCCAAGAACCCCAGCTGGCATGAGAGCGACGCGGCGTGGAAGGCGGGTCACATCGCGCGGATGCTGCGCAAGCACGCCTTGCCCACGCGGCGGATTTGCGAGGTGGGGTGCGGAACGGGCGAGATCCTCCTCGAGCTGGAGCGCGCCTTTCCCGGCGCCGCGCTCTGCGGCTACGAGATCTCGCCGCACGCCTATGCCCGGGCCAAGCAGAAGCAGACCGCACGCACCTGCTTCCACCTTCAGGACGCCGATGCGATCCCGGACGCCAGCTTCGACGTCGCACTGGCGATCGACGTCCTGGAGCACGTGGACGACTATTTGCAGTTCATCAAGCGGGTGCGGGCGCTGGCGACGTACAAGGTCTTCCACATTCCGCTCGACCTGTCCGTGCAGTCGGTCTTCCGGGGCTGGCCGATCATGGGCCTGCGAGCCGACGTCGGGCATATCCATTATTTCTTCAAGCAGACGGCGCTTGCGGCGGTGGAGGAGAGCGGCTGCCGGATCGTGGACCATCACTACACCGCCAGCCGGCTCGAGCTGCCCAACCAGGCGTTCACCAGCCACCTGATGAAGGCGCCAAGGCGCGTGATGTTCGCGCTCAACCCGGATTTCGCGGTGCGCCTCCTCGGCGGATACTCGCTGCTCGTGCTGGCGAAATAGCCGGCGCCGGAGGGATGGCTTCGGCCTTCCGGGGCCGCCAGATTGTCGAGATCGGAGCAGCCGGCGACGGGCTGCGCCCAGCCTCCGCTCGCGCCTTGACCCGGGCAGGCTTCGAAGAGCCCCAATGCGGCTCGTGACGGCCACGTGCAGGGTCCCCGTGAAGCTTCGTTTCGCGCCCACTTCCATCGACGTGATCAGCGTCGACCTCTTCGACACCGTGCTGCTCCGCGATCACCGGTGCGAGCGCCGTCGGTTTCTGCTGATGGCGCGCCAGGCCGCGCAGGCGTTGCGGCAGGCGGGTCACGACGTTTCGGCGGACGCGCTCTACCGCTCGCGCCTCGACGCCCAGCGGCTGGCCTACCGGGCGCTGGAGCTGGCGCGGCCGCAGGGCGACGTGCCGCTGGCCCGGATCTACCACATGCAGACGACGGTCCTGGGCCTGCCCGCGGATGCAGCTGAGCGGCTGAAGGCGGCCGAGCTGGATTTCGAAGCCGCCAGCTTGCGTCCGAACCGCCGCCTGCTGCATCGGCTTGCGGCGCTGCGGGCGGGCGGCAAGCGGGTGATCGCCATCTCGGACATCTATCTGCCGCGCGTCGACCTCTGCAGCCTCCTCGGCCGAGTGGCCCCGGGGCACCCCATTGACGCCGTCTACTGCAGCGCGGAGCTGAACCTGACGAAGCGCAGCTCCGAGCTCTTCCGCGCGGTGCTCGACCTGGAAGGCGTCCAGGCGCGGCGGGTGCTGCACCTGGGCGACGATCGCAGAGCCGATCACGAGATGGCCCGCCGCGCCGGCCTGCATGCCCAGTGGCTGCCCAGGCGGCGGATGAAGCTGCTGCGCAAGCTGGACGGCGTTCTCTTGCTGTCCGGAGCCGGCGCCCAGGCCGCGGCAGGCGCGGCATGAGCGCCGAGGCCTTCGGCCGCGCGGTGCTGGGCCCCGTCTTCGGGGAGTTCGCCGTCCGGCTTCACCTGCTTCTCTTGGGACTCGAGGCGCCGGCGCAGACGAAGCTGCTGTTTTGCGCCCGCGGCGGTCTGCGGCTGCGGCTGATCTACGACGCCTATCTGCAGGCGGCGGGGCTCGATCCCCCCGTCGGCTACGGCGACCTGATGATCTCGCGCCTGATCGCCGCGCGCACGGCGCTCGAACAGGGGGCGGACGAGGCCTACGAAGAGCTCGACCGGGAGTTTCGCGGCGACCGGCTGGGCCGGGTGGTCCGGGCGCTGACGCAGCGCCAGGACGTCCCGGTCGAGGACCCGGAGGCGCCTTTCACGCCGCTGGCGCTCGGCGCGCTGTTCCTCGGATCCAGCGCTGCGGCGCGGGCGGTGCGCGAGGAGGTGGCCGCGCAGAACCGCCTGTTCGACCAGCACCTGGCGGCCTGCGCGGGTCCGGCGCGGCGGATCCTGCTCTGCGACAGCGGCCTCTACGGCAGCACGGTGCGGCTGCTGCGCCTCGGCCGGCCCGACTATGACTGGACCTGCGCGCTCTTCGCCCGCAGCAACTACAAGGGTTTCTCGGAGAGCCATTTCCCGGTCACCGTCGGGCTCTGCGTTGAGGCCAACGGCTTCGACCCGACCGAGCGGCGGACCGCGGTGCTGCGCTACTGGCAGCTGATCGAGTCCTGCCTCGAGCCCGATCTGCCGAGCGTCGTCAGCTTCGCGCGCGTGGACGGCGAGGCGAAGGCCAATCTGGCGGCGCCCGGCTGGGAGCGGAAGCTCGAGGGCCAGCCCGGCGAGCTGTTCGCCGGCGTCATGGCCTACCTGCGGGCGCTGCCGCCCGGCCGCGCCGGCGAGCAGATCTATGCGGACGCGCCCGCCGCCTGGAAGCGGCTCTACGACGCCATCGTCTGGCCCGGCCCCCGCGAGCGCGAGTTGCTCGCCATTCCCCGCCGGTCGCGGGATTTCGGCCGCACCGAGACCGTGGCCGCGGTGGTCGCTCCGAAGGGGGTGCGCGCGGGGGTCGACGACATCAAGCGCAGCCTCTGGCGCGAGGGCGCCGTGGCCGAACACTTCCCGCTTTCGCGGCCGCTGTGGCTGGGCGGCCTGCACGCCGCGCACCTGGGCCGCGGCGCGCTCGCCTACGCCCGCCGTCGCAGAGGCGTTCGGAGCGCGGCCGGATGAGGGCCCTGCGCGTCGCCTTCGCCGCCGTGATCCTGCTCGCGGCCTGCGGCTCCTCCGCCGCCGCCCCGGCGAAACCGGCCTCGGGCGCCTGCGCGCTCCATCCGGTGCTGATCGAGGACTTCAACGACCTCAGCGTCGCCTCGCGCAAGCTGGGCCCGGCGCGCTGGACCGCGCACACTCCGTGGAACGGCGACTTCGGCGATGCGCGCTTCACCGATCCGCGGGAGGAAGGGCCGTTCTCGGTCAAGGACGGCGTGCTCTCGATCAAGGCCTGGAAGGAGAGGTCCGGCCTCTGGCGGTCCGGGCTGCTCGCCGCGGGCGACTCGACGGGCGCCCATTCGGGCACGCGCTACGGCTATTTCGAGGCGCGGATGAAGCTTCCGCCGGGCCCGGGCACCTGGCCCGCGTTCTGGCTCGCCGACGCCAAGTCGGCCCGGACCAAGAACGGCAACATCGAGCTCGACGTCATCGAGTACTACGGCAAGTTCGCCGATTCCTACCGCGCGCACGTCCACGTCTGGTACAAGGACCGCGCCAAGACCTACGGGAAGGGGACCCTGCTGCAGGTTCCGGACGGGTCGCTGGTCCAGGACTTCCATACCTACGGCGTCGATGTCTCGCCGCAAGCGATCGTCTTCTTCCGCGACGGCAAGCAGGTCTGGAGCCAGCCGACGCCGCCCGAGCTCGACGGGCCGCTCTATCCGCTGATCAACCTGGCGCTGGGCAGCGGCTGGCCCATCGACAAGACGCCCAATCCTTCGACGCTGCTGGTCGACTACGTCCACGTCTACGGCCGTGGGCCGGGCCCGCCGGGCGGCTGCCCGCCGGGGCCGCCGCGGCGCTGAACCGGACGGCGCGCAGTCCTTTCGCGGCGAGCCGCCGACGCCTCGCCCCATTCCCGAGCAGTCCGCGTCAGGTTCCGAAACTAGGATTTATGCTGGAATGCTCTCCACCAAGACGATCATCGGCGCCGGCTGGCTGATCTGCTCGCGGCTGTCGGGGCGGCTGATCGACTTCGGCACCGTCATCTTCCTGGCGCGGGCGCTGGCGCCGGCGGATTTCGGCCTCGCCGCGCTCGCCGCGAGCCTGATCGCCATCGTCGACACCGCCCTGGAGATCCCGCTGACCCAGGCGCTGACACGGCTGAAGTCGATCGACGACAAGCATCTCGACACCGCCTTCACGCTCGGCGTCTGCCGCGGGAGCGTCCTTTCGGTCGTCCTGTTCGCGTTCGCCTGGCCGTTTTCGCTGATCTACCACGACCCGCGGCTGGCGCCGCTCGTCTGCGCCTTCGCCATCGGGCCGGTCGCCCGGAGCCTCGTCAGCCCGGCGATGGTCAGGTTCGTCCGCGAGATCAGCTTCAAGCAGGCCTTCGCGGTGGAGATCTCGGGCAAGCTGACGGCGGCGACCGTGGCGATCGCCCTGGCGCACCTGGGCGGCGGCTACTGGGCGATCGTGGCCAACAGCGTGGTGGCGGTCGTCACGACCTGCATCCTGTCGCACGTCATCGCGCCCCATCGCCTGCGGCTCTCGCTCGCGCGGTTCTCCGACTTCAAGGGCTTCGTCGGCTGGTTCAGCTCCGCCCAGCTGCTGGCGGCCGCGAGCTGGCAGGTCGACCGCGGCATCCTCGGCTACTTCGTCAGCAAGGCGACGCTCGGCAAATACACCATGGCCAGCGACCTCTCGCTGCTGCCGACCCAGAGCGTGATCGGGCCCGCCATGCAGCCGCTGATGGCGGCCCTGTCGCGCATCGCCGACGACCGCGAACGGCTGGCCAAGGCCTATCTGCGCGCGGCCACCTTCACCATGATGATCGCCGTCCCGATCGGCGTCGGCATCTCGCTGACGTCGGACCTGATCGTCCGGGTGATGCTGGGGGCGAAATGGGCGGAGACCGCCGGCTACCTGCGCTGGCTGGCGCTCGCGACCATGCTCAGCGCCGCCTATCAGCCGATGTGCTCGCTGGCGCTGGCCACCAACCGGCCGGTGGTCGTCTTCCGCTTCAGCCTGTTCGAGATCAGCGTCAAGGCGCTGTTCGTCGCCCTGGGCTACTATACCTATTCGCTGATGGGGGCGGTGGCGGGCCGCATGGCGGTCGCGGTGATCATGGCGGCGGCCGTGCTGCTGGTCGCGCGGCGGATGGTCGGGATCTCGCTGGCGGCCCAGCTGGCCAGCTATTGGCGCGTGGCGGTGGCGGCGGGGCTGATGACCGCGCTGGTGCTCGGCCTGCGCCACGCGCTGCGGATCGAACATCTCCCCGACGTCGTCGAGCTCGGCCTGACGGCTGTGGCGGGCGCCGCCGTCTATGGCGGGGCCCTGTTCGCGCTGGGCGTCCGCCCGCCGATCGGCTTCAAGGGTAGGCTGGTCCCGCAGTTTCAGCGCTAGCGGAGCGTCCGGACGCGCTTGCCGTCCGCAAGCTGATGGACTAAGTTTAGTGGACTAAGGGTGGTGCGGTCATGCAGACGGTCAATATCCACGACGCCAAGACGAACCTGTCCAAGCTTGTCGAGCGCGCGGCGACGCGTGGCGAGGGCTTCATTATCGCCCGCGCCGGCAAGCCCCTGGTCAAGGTCGTGCCGCTCGAGCAGGCGGAGAGGCCGAAGCGGCGGATCGGCTTCATGAAGGACCGCGTCAAGGTTCCCGACGACTGGAAAGAGATCGGCCGCGCGGAGATCGAAGCCCTGTTCGAAGGCGAGGCGTGAAGCTCCTGCTCGATACGCATCTGCTGCTTTGGGCGGCGGGCGGGAGCAGCCGCCTTACCGCGCGGGCAGTCGAACGTCTGGAGGATCCGGAGGCAGATCTCTTGTTCAGCGCGGCCTCGATATGGGAGGTCGGCATTAAGTCGGCGCTTGGCAGACCTGACTTCGAGGTCGATCCCAATGTGTTACGGCGGGAACTGCTGGACAACGGCTACGAGGAGTTGGCGGTGACGGGGGCTCACGGTGCTCACGTTGCGGCCCTGCCCGCGATCCACAGAGATCCGTTCGACCGCATGCTCGTCGCCCAGGCGCAGATAGAAGGCGTGACCCTGTTGACGGTGGACGTGAACATCGTCCGCTACCCGGGGCCGATCGAGTCCGTCAGGTAACGCTTGCGGCCCGCTAGCTCAGCGGCTCCTTCGCCGCCCCGAGCGGCGCGCACGCGTGGGCGGCGGGACAGCCACCAGGCTTCGAGGCGCTGCAGCGGGGTGCGAAGCCGCAGCGCGGGTTTCTCGACCAGGGTCCACGACAGGGCCGCGACGGCGATGGCGACGGGCAGGGAGAGCAGGATGTTCAGCCACCAGTGGCGCGCCCACGGAGCCAGGGCGACGATCGTCTGCTGGATCGCGAAGCTGTAGAGGAAGACGCCGTAGGAATAGTCGGCGCCCTTCAGGACCGCCGCCTTCGGCGGGTTCTCCAGCCCCAGCCAGACGGTGGCGTAGGCGGCCGGCAGCACGGCGAGGTACTGGCCGTAGGGGATGCAGAGCAGCGCCAGGGCGGCGACCAGCGCCGCCACGCCCCAGTCGCGCCGCCAGGGGGCCTTGTCGCGATAGAGGTAGAAGGCGACGCCGCAGAGGAAGCTCACCACCAGCAGCGGCCCGGGCAGGGAGCCGGCCGACATCGCCGCCTGGCCGGGATGGCGGAGCGCGGCGTTCGCAAGGCACGCGAGCGTGAGCAGGACGATCGCCGGCAGCATCAGGGAGCGGCGCGCGACGACGCCGAAGATCGCCAGCCCCGACAGGGCGAGGTAGCAGTTGAGCTCCCAGGGGATCGTCCAGAGCTGGGCGTTCACCCGGCCGAACGGGTTCGTCTCGAAGACGCCGGGCAGCAGAT
>NZ_DATELG010000085.1:0-10232 GCF_035276905.1 Phenylobacterium sp.
CCAAGGCGCACCTCGACGCCGGCGCCAAGCGGGTGCTGGTCTCCGCCCCTTGCGATGACGCTGACAAGACCATCGTCTACGGCGTCAACCACGACACCCTGACCGCCGTGGACCTGGTGGTCTCCAACGCGTCGTGCACCACCAACTGCCTGGCCCCGATCGCCAAGGTCATCGACGACCTCTGCGGCATCGAGCGCGGCTACATGACCACCATCCACTCCTACACCGGCGACCAGCCGACGCTGGACACGATGCACAAGGACCTCTACCGCGCCCGCGCGGCGGCGCTCAGCATGATCCCGACCTCGACCGGCGCGGCCAAGGCGGTGGGCCTGGTGCTGCCGAAGCTGAAGGGCAAGCTCGACGGCTCCTCGATCCGCGTGCCGACCCCGAACGTCTCGGTCGTCGACCTGAAGTTCGTCCCGGGCCGCACCATCACCAAGGACGAGATCAACGAGGCGCTGAAGGCGGCCGCGGCGGCCGGTCCGCTGCAGGGCGTGCTGGCGGTGTCGAACGACCCGCTGGTGTCGATCGACATGAACCACATCGCCGCCTCCTCGACCGCGGCCCTGCCGCAGACCCAGGTCATCGAAGGCCAGCTCGGCCGCGTGCTCTCCTGGTACGACAACGAGTGGGGCTTCTCGACCCGCATGAGCGACACCGCGCTCGCGATGGCGAAGCTGCTCTGAGCAGCTTCCTTCCTCCCCTGCGCAGCGGGGGAGGGGGACCGCGCGCCGAGCGCAGCGAAGAGCGCGGGGTGGAGGGGGCGAGCCGGCGGCTCGGCGTCTCTGCCTCACACCAGGATTTCATCAGCGCTGATGTGCGCGGCTTGCCCCCTCCACCGCCCGGTGTTCCCCGGGCGGTCCCCCTCCCCCGCTTCGCGGGGTAGGAACGGGCCGAGGACTAGGACCGACACCGATGACCTTCAAGACCCTCGACGACGCCGACCTCCAGGGCAAACGCGCCCTGGTCCGTGTCGACTTCAATGTCCCCATGGCCGACGGCCGGGTGAGCGACGACACCCGCCTGAAGGCGGCGCTGCCGACCATCGACAAGCTGCGCAAGGGCGAGGCGAAGGTGATCCTGCTGGCCCACTTCGACCGGCCGAAGGGCAAGCGCGTGCCGGAGATGAGCCTGAAGCCGGTTGTCGAGCCCCTGGCCAGGCTGCTCGGCGCCCCCGTCGCCTTCGCCGACGATTGCGTGGGCGAGCCCGCCAAGGCCGCGATCGACGCCATGAAGCCCGGCGACGTGCTGCTGCTGGAGAACGTCCGCTATCACGCCGGCGAGGAGAAGAACGATCCGGAGCTGGCCAAGGCGCTGGCCGCCGAGGGCGACCTCTACGTCAACGACGCCTTCTCCGCCGCCCACCGTGCACACGCCTCGACCGAGGGCCTGGCGCGCCTGCTGCCGGCCTATGCCGGCGAACAGATGCGCCGCGAGCTCGAGGCGCTGGACGCGGCGCTGGGCAATCCGAAGCGCCCCGTGCTGGGCATCGTCGGCGGCTCCAAGGTTTCGACCAAGCTCGACCTCCTGAACAACCTGGTCGGCAAGCTCGACCGGCTGGCGATCGGCGGCGGCATGGCCAACACCTTCCTCGCGGCGCAAGGGATCGACGTCGGCGCCTCGCTGTGCGAGCACGACCTGGCCGACACCGCGCGCCAGATCATGGCCACCGCCAAGGCCAAGGGCTGCGAGCTCCTGCTGCCGATCGACGTGGTCACCGCGGAAAAGGTGGAACCGGGCGCGAGCTCGACCGTTCGCGAGTTGGACGCGATCGGCCCCGCCGACCGCATCCTGGACGCTGGACCCAAGACCCTGGCGAAGCTGATCGCGGCGATGGACGCCTCGGCCACCCTGGTCTGGAACGGCCCGCTCGGGGTGTTCGAAGTGCCGCCTTTTGACAAAGCCACGGTCGAATCGGCGCATCACGCGGCGAAACTGGCGAAAAGCGGGAAGCTCGTGGCCGTAGCCGGGGGCGGTGATACGGTGGCGGCCCTGAACGCCGCGGGCGTCACCCAGGATTTCACGTTCGTCTCTACGGCTGGCGGCGCGTTTCTTGAATGGATGGAGGGAAAGGAGCTGCCCGGCGTGGCGGCCCTGTCCCGATAAAGGACAAGGTTGGGAATACTTAAGATGGCTCGCATCACCCTTCGGCAGCTGCTCGATCACGCCGCGGAGAACGGTTACGGCGTTCCCGCCTTCAACATCAACAACATGGAACAGGGCCTGGCGATCCTGGAGGCGGCCGACGCGACCGACTCTCCGGTCATCATCCAGGCCAGCCGCGGCGCGCGCTCCTACGCCAACGACATCGTGCTCAAGCACCTGATCGACGCGCTGGCGGAGATGTACCCGCACATCCCGATCTG
Source organism: Phenylobacterium sp. (assembly GCF_035276905.1). Classification (GTDB taxonomy): domain Bacteria; phylum Pseudomonadota; class Alphaproteobacteria; order Caulobacterales; family Caulobacteraceae; genus Phenylobacterium. The sequence goes on from NZ_DATELG010000085.1 coordinate 2,370, forward strand.
CATGCACCAGGACCACGGGAACAACGAGGCGACCTGCGCCACGGCGATCCAGTTCGGCTTCACCTCGGTGATGATGGACGGCTCGCTGAAGGCCGACGCCAAGACCCCCGCCGACTACGACTACAACGTCCGCGTCACCAAGGCGGTGGTCGACATGGCCCACTGGGTCGGCGCCTCGGTCGAGGGCGAGCTCGGCGTGCTGGGCAGCCTCGAGACCGGCATGGGCGAGAAGGAAGACGGCCACGGCTTCGAGGGCAAGCTCGGCCACGACCAGCTGCTGACCGACCCGGATCAGGCCCTCGACTTCGTCAAGGCCACCGAGGTCGATGCCCTGGCGATCGCCATGGGCACCAGCCACGGCGCCTACAAGTTCACCCGCAAGCCGGACGGCGCGGTGCTGGCGATGAACGTGATCGAGGAGATCCACCGCCGCCTGCCCAACACCCACCTCGTCATGCACGGCTCCTCCTCGGTGCCGCAGGAGCTGCAGGACGTCATCAACAAGTACGGCGGCGAGATGCCCCAGACCTGGGGCGTGCCGGTGGAAGAGATCCAGCGCGGCATCAAGCACGGCGTGCGCAAGATCAACATCGACACCGACAACCGGATGGCCATGACTGGCGCGATCCGCAAGGTGTTCGCCGAGAACCCCTCGGAGTTCGACCCGCGCAAGTACCTGAAGCCCGCCATGGAGGCCATGCGCGCGGTCTGCAAGCAGCGTTTCGAGGAGTTCGGCACGGCCGGCCAGGCCGGCAAGATCAAGCCGCTGCCGATGTCGGCCATGGCCAAGCGCTATGCCGCGGGCGAGCTCGCACCGAAGATCGGCATCACCCGCCACGCCGCGGAATAGGGCTTAAGCTTTCAGGGCCGAGACGCGAGGGCCGCCGGGCGACCGGCGGCCCTTCGCGGTTAGACGATCACCCGCTGGGGCCGGCCTCCGCTGGCCACCAGCTCCGCCAGCGTCGCCAGCGCCCGCTCCAGCACCGCGCGCTTGCCAGGCCCGCCGAGCGAGATGCGGGCGCCGGCCGGGTGCGCCGGATCCACGGCGAAGGCTTCGGCGGTGACGACGGCCAGCCCTCGCGCCTGGGCGGCGAGCTGGATGCGCTCGGCGCTCGGCGTATCCGCCATCGGCAGCCAGAGGTGGATGTTCTGCGCCCCGCCGATCGCCTGCGGCAGCGCCCTGGCGGCGATCGCGCGGCGGGCGCGTGTCTCGGCGCGGACGGCGCCCAGCAGCCGGTCGGCCGCGCCCTCCTGGATCCATCTCGTGGCGACGGCCGCCATCAGCGGCGGCGGCATCAGGGCGAGCGCCCGCAGCGCCTCGGCGACGCGCTCGGCCCAGGCCGCTGGACAGGCCAGATAGGCGATCCGCAGCCCCGGGCTCAGGCACTTGGCGAGCGTGGCGACGTGGAAGGTGCGGTCCGGCGCGACCGCGGCGATGGCGGCCGGCGGCTGCTCCATCAACCGGCTGTAGGGGTCGTCCTCGACGATCCAGAGCTCGCGCGCCGCAGCGATCCGGGCCAGCGCCGCACGGCGCTCCGGCGCCATCGTCGTGCCCGTCGGGTTCTGCATGGTCGGCACCAGGTAGATCGCGCGGGGCCGCGCCTTCGCGCACAGCGCCTCCAGGGCCTCGGGAACGAGGCCCTCCGCGTCGACCTCGCAGGCCAGGACCTTCAGCCCCAGCTGGCGCGCGACGCCGATGAATCCCGGATAGGTCAGGGGCTCGGCGACCACCGTATCGCCCGGCCGGCAGAGGCAGGACAGCACCGCCGCCAGCGCCGCCTGCGCGCCCGGGCTGAGCAGCAGCCGCTCGGCCGCGACCTCGCCCAGCACCGGCGCCAGCCACTGGGCGCCGGCCTTGCGCTGGCCGACCGTGCCGAAGCCCGGGTGATAGGCCATCAGGGTCGCTGGGTCGGAGCGCTCCAGGATCGCCGCCGTGGTCTCCTGCAGCAGCCGGCCGAGCGACAGCCCCTCCGGCGGCGGCGGCAGGTTCATGCTGAGGTCCACGAGGCCCGGGTCGTCGTCGCCGGCCTGGGGGCGGACATAGGTGCCGCGGCCGACCGCGCCCTCCACCAGCCCTTGCCCCTGCGCGGCCGAATAGGCGCGGGTCACCGTCGTCAGGTCGACGCCCAGCCGCTCGGCTACGGCGCGCTGCGGCGGCAGCCGGTCGCCCGGATGCAGTTCCCCGCCGCGGATCGCCTGCTCCAGCGCCCGCAGCACGGCGAGGTAGATCGGCCCTTCGCCGGCGGCGACGCGGTCCAGCCACGCCATCGGAGCCGATCTTGCGACCACGCTTGCACCCTCAGACAATTTCCATACATTGTATTGGTATTGTATGGCTTTCAACTCTCATTGTATGGAACGTCGAGCGCCATGGCCACCAGCTTCAACACCCCCTCGAGCGTCAGCGCCGGACTGCGCTGCCGCTGCCCCCGCTGCGGCGAAGGCCATGTCTTCAGCCGCTTCCTGACCGTGGCGGACCATTGCGAGGCCTGCGGCCTGGAGTTCAGCTTCGCCGAAGCGGCGGACGGGCCGGCCTTCTTCGTGATGAGCGGCGTGGGCATCCTGGTCGTCGCGCTGTGGGCGATCTGGGCGGTCGTCGCCCAGCCGCCGGTCTGGGCCCAGTTCGCCGTGGTCGCCCCGGCGCTGATCGGCGGCTGCCTGGCGGCGCTGCGGCCGGTGAAGGCCTGGCTGATCGCCGAACAGTTCGTGCACAAGGCCGAGGAGGGCCGCTGGGCCAGCGTCGGCACGCACGGCAAGGCGCCGGAACGCTACAATCGCATGGGCTTCTGAGGGGCCGCTGCAAGCGCATATCGGAACCGGCGCGCCGTATGACCGATTGGTTTCCTCAATGCGCAAGCACCTCACAGTTCTCGGCCTGACCTTCCTGGGGCTCGCCGCCTTTGCGGTGTTCGCCGGCTGGGCCTTCTTCGAGGGCTCGAAGCTGGGCGGCGGCTGGCGCACCCTGGGGCCGATCTGGCCCTATGTGGTGGGCGGCTGCGTGGTGGTGGCCGCGCTCGCCGGCTTCTTGATGTGGCTCGCCTTCTATTCCGCCAACCACGGCTACGACGACCGCTTCGACCAGGACGGGCCGTAAGTCCTCAGTGAATCGTCGGCTTGGGGCGGTTCTTGCGCCAGAGCTCTTCGGTGAGCACGTTGGCGAAGCCGATCCAGCCGACGTAGGGCGCCACGAGGTTGGCCGCGGGCGCGTCGACCCGCTGGGCGCGCCAGACGTAGGCGGCCGAGGCGCCCAGCGAGGAGACCGCGGTGGCGAGCCGGCCGCCCAGCCTGCCGGGCCCCAGCGCCATCCAGAGCGCGTTCAACGCCTGCACCACGCCCCACAGCGTCAGCGCCTGGGTGCGCGCAAGGCTCTTCGGCGCGTTCCAGATCCGCAAGCCCGAGACCGTCAGCGCCAGGAACAGCGGCGGCCAGATCACCGAGAAGGCCGAGCGCGGCGGGGCGGAGCCGGGGTTCTTGAGGGCCTGGTGTTTCGCCTGCGCCTTCGGATTGTCCGGCGCAGGCCCGTTCAGCCGCGCGATCAGGGCCGAGCCCATGACAGCGGCCGCCGTCACGCCCAGCCCGACCAGCAGGTGCTCCGTCGAGCGCCCCCGACTGTTGGCGAGGCCGTCCACCGCCCCGCGCATCCGCGACGTCATGCAGCCCTCCGCTGAAGCCCTCACCGCCGAAATCCGTGAAGGCAAAGGCGGTTCCGGCGCTTTGGCGGCGCGCCGCGGACGCGCTATGAGGCGCCTATGACCGCTCCGCTCTGCCGGCTCTACCTGATCACCCCGCCGAGGCTCGACGACCTGGCGGCGTTCGGCCACGTGCTGGCCCATGCGCTGGACGCCGGCGATGTGGCGGCGCTGCAGATCCGGCTCAAGGACGTGGACGACGCGATCGTCGCCGCGGCGGTGGACGCGCTGAGCCCCATCGCGGCGGCGCGCGACGTGGCGGTGATCCTCAACGACCGGCCGGACCTCGCCGCCAAGCTGGGCTGCGACGGGGTGCACATCGGCCAGGACGACGGCTCTTACGCCGAGGCCCGCCGGCTGATGGGGCGCGACCGCATCGTCGGGGTCACCTGCCACGACAGCCGCCACCTGGCGATGGAGGCCGCCGAGGCCGGCGCCGACTACGTCGCCTTCGGCGCGGTCTTCCCGACCGGCACCAAGGACGCCAAGACCCGCTGCGAGCTGGAGATCCTGTCGATCTGGCAGGAGACCATGGAGACGCCGTGCGTGGCGATCGGCGGCATTACCGTGGCGACAGCCCGCGAGGTGGCCCGCGCCGGCGCCGACTTCGTCGCCATCTCGGCCGGCGTCTGGAGCTACGGCGACGGCCCGGCCGCGGCGGTCAAGGCGATCAACGCCGAGATCGAGACCGGCGCGGCGGAGCGCGGCGGCTGAGCCGATCCTTGCCTTGAGGCCCCTTGACCAATAGGTACGCGGCCCATGATCAGCCAATCTGCCCTCCTGAAGGTGATGAGCGACGCCGCGCGCAAGGCCGCGCGCGGGCTCAACCGCGATTTCGGCGAGCTCGCCGAGCTGCAGGTGGCGCGCAAGGCGCCCGCCGACTTCGTCTCCGCCGCGGACCTCAAGGCCGAGCAGACCCTGTTCGAGGCGCTGGAGAAGGCCCGTCCCGGCTACAGCTTCCTGGGCGAGGAGCGCGGCCTGATCGAGGGCACCGACAAGACCCACACCTGGATCGTCGACCCGCTCGACGGGACCACCAACTTCCTGCACGCCATCCCGCACTTCGCGATCAACATCGCCCTGCAGCGCGAGGGGGCGGTCGTGGCGGCGGTGACCTACAACCCGATCACCAACGAGCTGTTCTGGGCCGAGAAGGGCAAGGGCTGCTACGTCAACGACAAGCGCCTGCGCGTCGCGGCCCGCACCCGGCTCGACGAGGCGGTGATCGCCACCGGCATCCCCTTCCTCGGCCACGGCCAGCACGCGCGGTTCCTGAAGGAGCTGCACCAGATCAGCCAGCGCGTCGCCGGCGTCCGCCGCTTCGGCTCCGCGGCCCTCGACCTCGCCTATGTCGCCGCGGGCCGCTTCGACGGCTACTGGGAGCGCGACCTGAAGCCGTGGGACATGGCCGCGGGCGCGCTCCTGGTCACCGAGGCCGGCGGCAAGGTCACCGACGCCGACGGCGGCGAGGACATGCTGACCCAGGGCGCGATCTGCGCCGGCAACCTCGATATCCACCCGCTGCTGCTCGAGCGGCTGAAGGCGGCGCAGTAGAACATAACTGTCACGCTCGCGGCCTATGCGGACCGCCATGCTGACCCGTCGCGCCTTCGCCGCCGCCGCGGCCGCCGCCATCCTGCCCGCCCGCGCCGCAGGGGCCGCCGCGAAGCCCTCGCCCTTTGGCCGCACGCCGCTGGTGATCGCCCACCGCGGCGCGAGCGGCGAGCGGCCCGAGCACACGCTGATGGGCTACAGGCTGGCGATCGCCGAAGGCTGCGACGTCATCGAGCCCGACCTCGTGCCGACCAAGGACGGCCACCTGGTGGTGCGTCACGAGCCGGAGATCGGCGGCACGACCGACGTCGCCCACAGGCCGGAGTTCGCGGCCCGCAAGGCCCGCAAGGTGATCGACGGCGAGAGCGTCGAGGGCTGGTTCACGGAAGATTTCACCCTCGCCGAGCTGAAGACCATCCGCTGCCGCGAACGGCTGCCGCAGCTTCGCCCCGGCAACACCAGGTATGACGGCCTTGAGGCGATCCCGACCTTCCAGGAGGTGGTCGACCTGGCCAAGGCCGAGGGCCGCCGCGCCGGCCGAACCATCGGCACGTATCCGGAGATGAAGCACCCGACCTACTTCGCCGCGATCGGCCTGCCGCTGGAGAGGCGCCTGCACGCGGCGCTGAAGGCCAACGGCCTGGACCAGGCGGACGCGCCGGTCTTCGTCCAGTGCTTCGAGGTCGGCGCGCTGAAGACCTTCCGCGGCCTCTGCGCCGCGCCGCTGATCCAGCTGATGGACGCCGAGGGCGGCCCGGCCGACCTGCCCGGCCTCACCTATGCCGAAATGAGCACCCCGGCCGGCCTGAAGGCCGTCGCCGCCTACGCCGACGGCATCGGCCCCAACTGGAAGATGATCCTGCCGACCGCCGCCGACGGGACCCTGGCGCCCGCCACCTCGTTGGTCCGCGACGCCCACGCGGCCGGCCTGAAGTCGCATCCCTGGACGGTGCGGGCGGAAAACGTCTTCCTGCCGCCGGCGCTGCGCCGCGGCGCCGATCCGGCCGCCCACGGCGACGTCGGCGCGGTCTACAAGGCGCTCTACGCCGCCGGCGTCGACGGCCTGTTCAGCGACTTCCCGGGCCTGGCGGCGGCGGCGCGTCCGTAGCGGCTACGCCGCCTCGCCGAACTGCAGGGCCGCCAGCCGCGCGTAAAGGCCGTTCCGGGCCACCAGCTCGTGGTGGGCGCCCTGCTCGACCACGCGGCCTTCGTCCATCACCACGATGCGGTCGGCCTTCAGCACCGTGGCCAGGCGGTGGGCGATGACCAGCGTCGTGCGGCCGGTCATGGCGCGGTCGAGGGCGGCCTGGACCAGGCGCTCGTTCTCGGCGTCCAGCGCGCTGGTCGCCTCGTCGAGCAGCAGGATCGGCGCCTCGCGCACCAGGGCCCGCGCGATCGCCAGCCGCTGGCGCTGACCACCGGAGAGGCCTCGCGCGCGCTCGCCGACGAGGCTGCCCAGCCCCTGCGGCAGCGCCTCCAGGAAGCCCTCGGCCTGGGCGGCGCGGATCGCGGCGCGCAGCGCCTCGGGGCTGGCGTCCTCGCGGCCGAAGCGGACATTGTCGAGCGCCGAGCCGGAGAACAGCGGCGAGTCCTGGGCGACCAGCGCCATCCGCGCGCGGACCTGCGCCGGATCGGCGTCCTTCAGGTCCACGCCGTCGAGCAGGATGCGGCCCGCCTGCGGGTCGTAGAAGCGCAGCAGCAGGCGGAAGACGGTGCTCTTGCCCGCGCCCGAGGGGCCGACCAGGGCCACCCGCTCGCCGGGCCTGACCGAGAGCGAGAACTCGTGCAGGGCCGGCAGCTCCGGCCGGCCGGGGTAGGTGAAGGTCACGTCCTGGAAGGCGAGCTCGCCGCGCGCCGGCGCCGGCAGCGGCCGCGGATGGGCCGGCGCCTGCACGTTCGGTCGGGCGTCCAGCAGGTCGCCGATCCGCTCCATGGCACCGGCGGCCTTCTGCACGTCGCCCCAGGTCTCGCCGAGCGCGCCCACCGAGCCCGCCGACAGCACCGCCAGAATGGCGAACTGGATCAGGGCGCCGCTGGACAGGCGCCCCTGGAGCGTCTGGTGCACGCCGAACCAGAAGATCAGCACCACGCCGCCGAACACCAGGCCGATGACCAGGGCGGTCATCAGGGCGCGGGCGGCGATGCGCTTCAGGGAGGTGTTGAAGGAGGCCTCCACCGCCAGGCCGAAACGCTCGGCGGCGGACTGCTCGCGGCCGAAGGCCTGCACGGTCTCCAGCGCGTCCAGGCTTTCGCCGGCCAGGCCCACGGCCTCGGCGAAGCGGTCTTGGGTGGAGGCGGTCAGCTTGCGCACGCGGTGCCCGAAAAGGGCCAGCGGCGCCACCACCAGCGGGATCAGCAGGAGGACGAGGCCGGTCAGGTGCGGGCTGACCACCACCATCAGGACAATGCCGCCGACCAGGGTCAGCAGGTTGCGCAGCGCGACCGAGACCGAGCCGCCGACCAAAGTCTCGATGATCTGGATGTCGGTGGTGAGCCGGGACAGCACCTCGCCGGTGCGGGTGTGCAGGAAGAAGGCCGGGTCGAGCGTCAGGATCCGTCCGTAGACCACCTTGCGCAGGTCGGCGACCACCCGCTCGCCGAGCTTGGTGATGAAGAAGTA
>NZ_DATELG010000086.1:0-7106 GCF_035276905.1 Phenylobacterium sp.
GCTTTGGCTCTATTGTGCGCTGAGCGGCGGCTGTTGGCATGGAGGCGGCAGTCCGGCCTGGCGAAAGAGGCGAAGTTGCATCACCGCCCGCCTGCACTGCGCGGGTCGGCGGGAGTGCACGGGGGGCAAGGTGCGGCAGGAGAACGCGGACATCCTGATCGTCGGGGCGGGCCAGGCGGGGGCGCAGACCGCCGCCGATCTCCGACGGCGGGGTTTCGCCGGATCGATCCTGCTGGTCGGGGACGAACCCGACGAGCCGTATGAGCGCCCGCCGCTGTCGAAAGCCTATCTTGCGGGGCAAATGGAGGCGGAGCAACTGCCGCTGCGATCGGCGTCGTTCTGGAGCGAGGCCGGCGTCGACTGCCGCACAGGTCTGCGGGTGACGGCATTGGACCCGCAGGCGCGTACCGCCACGACCGCGGACGGTCTTCGCCTTGCATATGGAAAGCTGGTCTGGGCCGCTGGCGGCGGCGCGCGGCGCCTGCAGGCGCCGGGGGCGGAACTCAAGGGGGTGTACACGCTCCGCACCCGCGCCGACGCCGATCATGTGCGGGCGGCGCTCGGCGCCGGCGCCGACGTCGTGTTGATCGGAGGCGGATACATCGGGCTGGAGGCGGCGGCGTCGATCCGCAGCCTGAACAAGCGTGTGACCATCGTCGAAGCTCAATCCCGTGTTCTTGCCCGTTCGGTCGCGCCGCAGGTGTCGCAGGCTCTGGAGGCCGAGCACCGCGCCCGAGGCGTCCGGATCCTGACCGGCGCCCACGTGGCCGGCCTGCTGGGCCGGGACGGCCGCGTGACCCATGTGCAACTGTCCGGCGGTGAGGAGATCGCGGCGGATCTCGTGCTGGTCGGCATCGGTCTGGAGCCGCACGACTCCCCGCTCGCTACGGCCGGCGCGGTCGTCGGCGACGGCGTCCACGTCGACCTGCAATGCCGAACCAGCCTTCCCGACGTGTGGGCGGTGGGCGATTGCGCGCGCCAGGCACGCTCTTGCGCAGACGGGCGCGCGTTCAGGATAGAGAGCGTCGCCAACGCGCTCGACCAGGCTGCCGCGGCGGCGGCGGCCCTGCTCGAGCAGCCCCCGCCGCCGCCGGCGATCCCCTGGTTCTGGTCCGACCAGTACGATCTGCGCCTCCAATCCGTCGGCTTGAGCGTCGGGCACGACGACGTGCTGCTGCGAGGCGACCCGACAAGCGGCCGCTTCAGCGTGGTCTATTTGCGCGGCGGTCAGGTTATCGCGCTCGACTGCCTGAACGCGGGCCAGGACTTCCTTGCCGGCAAGCGCCTCGTCGCTCAGGGCGCCCGCCCCGATCGCGCCACCCTCTGCGACCCGCAGATCCCGCTCAAGGCCCTGCTCGCAGCGACGGAAGGCGGCGGGCCGCGCACGATGACGTCGGACAGCAGCAATGCGCGTGGCGTGTCGCCGTCGAACGCCGGCATTCGACCACTCCAGGAAAGCGGAGATTGCCGCTGATGAAAGCGCTTCTGAGCAAACTGCCGGGCGGTCCGCAGTCGCTTGTCCTGGAAGACGCGCCAGTTCCGGTTCCTGGGCCGGGCGAAGCGCTCATTCGTGTCCAGGCCGTGGGCGTCAATTTCCCGGACGTCCTGATCATCGAGGATAAATACCAGTACAGGCCGCAACGGCCATTCTCTCCGGGCGGAGAGCTTTCCGGCGTGGTCGAACGACTTGGAGACGGCTGCCGCTTGACGACGCCGGGCGACCGCGTGCTGGCGATGGTCACCTATGGCGCGATGGCGGAGAAGGTCGTCGTCAAGGAAAGCAATCTGATCAAGATTCCTCCTCAAATGCCGTTCGACGACGCGGCGGCGTTCCTGTTCACGTTCGGAACGAGCTACCACGCCCTCAAGGACCGTGCGCAGCTCAAGGCTGGCGAGACCCTGTTGATCCTGGGCGCGGCCGGCGGGGTGGGCATGGCGGCGCTTCAATTGGCCAAGACCATGGGCGCGCGCGTTGTCGCCGCCGTCTCGAGTGCTGAGAAGGCTGAAGTCTGCCGCGCGATGGGCGCGGACGAGGCGGTGATCTATGATCCAAACCCGGCGGGCTCCGATACCCGGCGGGCCCTGACCGCGCAGTTCAAGCAAGCTTTGGGACCTGGCGGCGCCGACGTGGTCTACGACGCCGTCGGGGGCGCATACGCGGAGGCGGCGCTTCGCGCGATCGCCTGGGCGGGTCGCTACCTCGTCGTCGGCTTCGCGACCGGGGAGATCCCGCAGATCCCGCTGAACCTGGCCCTTTTGAAGAGCTGCGACATCCGCGGCGTGTTCTACGGAGCTTGGTGCGAGAGGTTTCCGGAGCTCCGAAACATCGAGGCTGACGAGCTTTTGCGGCAGTACGCCCAGGGCGCCGTCAGACCGCATATCGCCGAGCGGTTTCCTCTGCATCGCGGGTCGGAAGCGATAGCGCGCGTGGCTGGGCGAAAAGCGCTCGGCAAGGTCGTCATCACGATTGATTAGCCGGATCGAGCGGCGGCCGGCCAGCCAACCAGGGCGAGCAGCCACGCCTTATTCGAGGAGATGAAATGGACGCACAGATGACCGAGCGACCGTCGGCGAGCGCGATCGCCGCCAAGGTCGAAGCCTTCGTCCGCGACGTGGTGACGCCGTTCGAACGTGACCCGCGCCGCAGCGGCCACGGCCCTTCGGAGGACCTGGTCGAGCAGCTCCGCGAGCTGGCGCGCAAGGCCGGCGTCATGACGCCGCACATTCTCGCCGACGGCTCTCACCTTTCCCAGCGCGAGACCGCCATGGTGCTCAAGAACAGCGGCCTGTCGCCGTTGGGTCCGCTGGCGTGCAACACCGCCGCGCCCGACGAGGGCAACATGTACCTGCTCGGCAAGATCGGTTCGCCGGAGCAAAAGGCGCGCTTTCTCGCCCCGCTCGTCGAAGGCCGCGCGCGTTCGGCCTTCTTCATGACCGAACCCGCCGCCGAGGGGGGCGCCGGTTCGGATCCGTCGATGCTTCTGACGACGGCCAGGCGGGACGGCGACGCCTGGCTGATCAACGGCCGCAAGGCGTTCATCACCGGCGTGGACGGGGCGAAGGTCGGCATCATCATGGCCAAGTCGGACGACGGCGCCTGCATGTTCCTGGTCGACCTGCCCAATCCCGCCATTCGCATAGAACGGGTGCTCGACACCATCGACTCCTCGATGCCGGGCGGCCATGCGGTGGTCGCGATCGAAAACCTGCGCGTGCCCGCGGACCAGATGCTGGGCGAGCCCGGCTCGGGCTTCAAGAGCGCCCAGATCCGGCTCTCGCCAGCCCGCCTCTCGCACTGCATGAGATGGTACGGCGCGGCGAGCCGCGCGCACGAGATCGCCGTGGACTACGCTTGCCGCCGCGAGGCGTTCGGCAAGCTCTTGATCGATCATGAAGGCGTGGGCTTCCAGCTCGCCGACAACCTGATCGAGCTCAAGCAGGCCGAGCTGATGATCGACTGGTGCGCCGACGTTCTGGACAGCGGTAGCCTGGGCGTGGCCGAGAGCTCCATGGCCAAGGTGGCTGTCGCCGACGCCCTTTTCCGTGTCGCCGATCGCTGCGTCCAGGTGATGGGCGGAACGGGCGTCAGTAACGACACGATCGTGGCCCAGGTCTTCTGCGAGATCCGCGCTTTCCGCATCTATGACGGTCCCACCGAAGTGCACAAATGGTCCCTGGCCAAGAAGATCAAGCGCGATCATCTGGAGGTCAGATCCTCATGAACGAAGGCGCTTGCGATATCCCTGCCGCCGAAGTCAGTCCGCTCGATAGGGCGGCGTTGCAGAACTGGTTGGAGCGCAATGTCGACGGGTTTTCTGGCCCGCTGACGCTGCAACGTTTCAAGGGCGGTCAGTCCAATCCGACTTACCAGCTGATCACGCCGAGCCGATCCTACGTGTTGCGGCGCAAGCCGCCCGGCCGCCTTCTGCCCGGCGCCCACGCCATCGAGCGCGAGGCGCGTATCCAGACGGCCCTGGCGCAGGTCGGGGCGCCAGTCGCGCGCGTGTATGGTCTTTGCACGGACGAAAGTGTCCTCGGCGTGCCGTTCTATGTGATGGAGATGGTGAGTGGCCGCATCTTCTGGGACGCCACCTTCCCGGACGTCAGCGCCGCCGATCGGCCCGCCTATTTCGACTGCATGAACGCCACCTTGGCGGCCCTGCACACGGTCGACTACACGGCCCTCGGCCTGGCGGACTTCGGCCGAACCGGCAACTATTTCGCGCGGCAGGTGGCCCGCTGGTCCAAACAGTACTTGGAGGACGTGGAGGCCGGGCGAGATCCGTTCCTCGACCGCTTGCTCGAGTGGCTGCCGGCCCACATCCCGGCCGATGACGAGACCAGTATTGTCCATGGCGACTACCGATGCGACAACATGATTTTTCATCCGACCGAGCCCAAGATACTGGCGGTTCTGGATTGGGAGCTGTCGACGCTGGGCCACCCGCATGCCGATTTCGCCTTTCACGCCATGATGTACCGGATGCCGCCGCATATCGTCGCGGGCCTGGGCGGGGCCGACCTGCAGGCGCTGAACATCCCGACGGAAGCGGAATATCTGGCCGCCTACTGCCGCCGCGTGGGGCGCGAGGTGATGCCGGCCTACGACTTCTACATGGCGTTCAACTTCTTTCGGCTGGCGGCGATCTACCATGGCATCAAGGGCCGCGCGGCGCGCGGCGCGGCCGCCTCCACGCGAGTCCAGGAACGCATCGCCGTGCTGCCGGAGCTTGCGCGCCTGGCCTGGGCTCAAGCCGAACGGGCGGGCGCCCGATGACCGTGCGGGCCGAGACCGGCGTGGTGCTTCGCCAAAAGCTTGGCGATCATGTCGAGCTCGTAACCCTGAACCGCCCCGAGGCTCGCAACGCCGTCAACGCCGAAGTCGCCGCCGGTCTGGAAAACGCGGTCCGCGAGACCGAGGCGGATGCGGACGTCTGGGCGGTCATCCTGACGGGGGCCGGCGATGCGGCGTTCTGCGCGGGGGCGGATCTTCGGGAAGTGGCGGAAGGGCGCCTGGCTACCCTCTATACGCCCGATTTCGGCTTCGCTGGCCTTGTGAAGGCCAGCCGAACAAAGCCCTGGATCGCCGCCGTGGAGGGCGCCGCGGTGGCCGGCGGGCTGGAGCTGGTCCTGGCCTGCGACATGGTGATCGCGGGTCGATCCGCCCGCTTCGGCCTTCCGGAGGTCTCGCGCGGGCTGCTGGCGGCCGCCGGGGGCGTCTACAGGATGTCTCGCCTCATCCCGCGGAACCTCGCCCTCGAGCTGATTGCGACGGGCGCGAGCATGAGCGCCGAACGGGCTTTCGAACTCGGCCTGGTGAACCGGCTGTGTTCTGCGGGGGAGGCGAAGAAGGAAGCGCTCTTGCTGGCGGCGGAGATCTGCGCAAATGCGCCGCTTGCAGTCCGGGAAAGTCTTGCGGTCGCGCGCAGAGCATTCGACCTCGACGACGCCGCCCTGATGCAGCTCAGCGCCGAAGCCCAGGAGAGGCTGAAGCGCACCGAGGATTTCGCCGAAGGCCCGCGCGCTTTCCTGGAACGGCGCAGGCCAACCTGGATGGGGCGTTGATCGCGGACGGCGTCGTTGCCGGCGCAGTTCCACAAACGGAGATTACCGATGACCATGACGATCGATCCTGTCGCCGCCGCCGCAGAGCGCCTCCGCCAGGCCTATGCCGGCGCCCCGGTCGCTTCCCTGCGCGATCTGCTGGATCCGCTCGACATCGAGGGCGCCTACGCCGTGCAGGCGCACAACACCCAGGCCTGGAAAGCTGGCGGCCGACGGATCGTCGGACGCAAGATCGGGCTCACGGCCAAGGCGGTGCAGCAGCAGTTCGGCGTCGATCAGCCGGACTTCGGCGTGCTGTTCGAGGATATGCGCGTCGCCGACGGCGGCTGGCTGGGGCCGGGACTGCTGCAGCCAAAGGTCGAGGCGGAAGTGGCGCTCGTGCTCGGCCGCGACGTCGCCGACGCCGAGCCGGGCGTGGACGAGATCGCCGAAGCCACGGACTTCGTCGTGCCGGCGATCGAGGTCGTCGACAGCCGCATCGCCGACTGGAAGATCAGCTTCGCCGACACCGTCGCCGACAACGGCTCGTCGGCCCGCTTCGTGCTCGGCGGCGAGCCCAGGCCGTTGGCGGGGCTGGACCTTTACAGTTGCGGCATGGTGCTCGAGATCGACGGGCAGGTGGCCTCGGTCGGCGCAGGCGCCGCCTGCCTTGGCCACCCGCTCAAGGCGGCCGCCTGGCTGGCGCGGACGCTGGCCGAGCGTGGCGAGAGGCTGTGCGCCGGCGACGTCGTTCTCACTGGCTCGCTCGGTCCCATAGCGGCGCTCGCTCCGGGCCAGCACATCCGCGCGATCATCGGCGGGCTCGGGACCGTCAGCTTCAATTACGAAGGAGCCAGATGATGGCCAAGGTGAAGGTCGCGATCATCGGATCCGGCAACATCGGCGCCGACCTGATGATCAAGATCATGCGAACGTCGGCGGCGCTGGAGATGGCGGCGCTCGTCGGCATCGATCCGGCCTCGGACGGGCTGGAGCGCGCCGCGCGCATGGGGGTGGCGACCACGGCCGAGGGGATCGACGGGCTTGTGAAGCTGCCGGTCTGGCCCGAGATCGGCATCGTCTTCGACGCGACCTCGGCCGGCGCCCACAAGCGCCACAGCGAGGTCGTGACGGGCGCCGGGAAGGTGATGATCGACCTGACGCCGGCGGCGATCGGCCCCTATGTCATCCCCGTCGTCAACGGCGATACGCAGCTCGACGCGCCGAACGTCAACATGGTCACCTGCGGCGGCCAGGCGACGATTCCGATCGTCGCCGCGGTGGCGTCCGTCGCCACCGTCCACTATGCCGAAATCGTCGCGTCGATCGCCTCGAAGTCGGCGGGTCCCGGCACGCGCGCCAACATCGACGAGTTCACCGAGACGACCGCGCGAGGCATCGAACTGGTGGGCGGCGCGGCCAAGGGCAAGGCGATCATCGTCCTGAATCCGGCCGAACCGCCGATGATCATGCGCGACACCGTCTTCACGCTGTCCTCCGGCGCCGACGAGGCGGCGATCGGCCCCTATGTCATCCCCGTCGTCAACGGCGATACGCAGCTC
>NZ_DATELG010000087.1:0-2457 GCF_035276905.1 Phenylobacterium sp.
TCGGCCAGGGCCGAGCCCAGGGCCATCAGCGCCGCGATCAGGGCGATCCTGGATGTCGTCCGGCTCAGCATCTTGGGCCTCCTATCTGGCGACCTCGGACAGGCGGATCTGCTTGGCATCCTTGCCCGGCTTGAAGGTGAACTCGTCGCCGGTGAGCGTCGGGTTCGTGTTCCAGCTGAGCCGGGCGGTGTAGGCCGGGTTGGCCGGGTCGACCTGGTCGACGATCACCACCTTCACCGGCAGGGGCTGGGGCCCCTTCTTGATCCAGATCTGCCAGTCGACCTTGGGCTGGCGGAAGGCGTACTGGTCGGTCTCGACGCCGTCGATCGTGGCCGTGCCGACGTGGAAGCCCGAGGTCAGGTTCTGCGCCGGATTGTCGGTCGGGTCGTTCCAGCGGAACAGGTCCTCGAGCGGCAGCTCGATGCCGAACTTGTTTTCGATGGCGTCGAGGGTCTGGCGGATGGTCGGCGGAGCGGCGGCGGTGGCGTAGTAGCCGAGCGTGGGCGCATAGACCGTGAACTGCTTGCCGTCGTAGAAGTAGGACCGCTGCCGCTGGTCGCTGACGAGCTCGATGCTGAAGGCGTCGGGCCGCCGGACCTTGTAGTTCACCACGCCGTCGAGCTGCACCCGCTGCCCCGCCTGGGTGACGACGTCCAGGCTGGTGTTGGAGGTCAGGGCGATCGCCGGCAGGGTGGCGAGATAGGCGCTCATCCGCTTCAGCGCCTGCAACGCTTCCGGCGCCACCGCGGGCGGCGTCACGGGCGCCGAGGGGACGGGCTTGGCGGTTTCGGCAGGAGCGGCCAGGCCCGGCGCCCCGCTCGCGAGCGCCAAGCCAAGCCCGGCGACGACCAGACCCAACGACCGCATGGCGATTGTCCTCAAAAATCAGGGACTAAGCATCCGCCGCGCAAAGGCGCCCAACAATCCGGGGAAACCCCGAAGGCCTGTCCGGGACCGACCGAAGGCGCGCAGCCGGGCGGACAGGATCCGCTCTCGGCGCACAGACGGCGCATGGATCTCATAGAAGCGCGTCCGGCGCTGCGGGATTCACCCGAAGCGTGCCGGTTTCAGTGAGCGCGCGCCACGGATGGAGCTCGCGGCGGCGTTCGATTGCCGGAGATGGAAGAAATGGCGCGCCCGGAACGATTCGAACGTCCGACCCTCAGATTCGTAGTCTGATGCTCTATCCAGCTGAGCTACGGGCGCGCATCGCCTTGCGGCGAGGAGCGGCTATCTAGCGTCGTCGTTCGCCGGGTTCAACCCTTATCGCAAAACCGTCGCCGTTCGGGCGGCTCGCCGCAGCCTCAGAGGCCGAGCCTGGTGCGTTCGGCGGCGACGGCTTCGGCGAGGCCGGGGATGCGGTCGAAGGCGGAGCGGTTCAGGGCCTCTCTGCGGGACCACAGGTCGCGATACCAGTCGCGGCGCTCGGCGACCTGGATCGCGAACATCCGCTCGCGGCGCACCTGGTCCCAGGCCCGACGGCCCATGGCGCGGGTCGCGGCGGGATCGGCGAGCGCCTGGCGCAGCAAGGGCGCCCAGTCCGCCAGCGCCGGCGCCAGGAGGCCGTTCTCGCCGTGGCGGATCACGCCGGCGTAGATCACCGGCGAGCCGATGGTGACGACGCCGGCGCGGGCGGCGTCGAGGAACTTGGCGTCGCTCTTGGTCTCGCGCATCGGCAGCGGCTCGATCGGCGAGAGCGAGACGGCGCAGCCGGCCATGCGGGCCAGATAGGCCTCGTAGGTCAGGTGGTCCTCGTAGACCTTGTTGGCTGTGGGCAGGGCGTCGAACACCGCGCGGTCGCCCAGCACCAAGAACTCGGCGTCCGGGAACTCGGCGACCACCGGCGCCAACGAGCGGGCGACCTCTGCGCCGAACGCGCCGCGCGAGACGGCGCCGTAGAACACCCGCCTGGGCGGCCGGCCCTGCGGAAAGGGCGCGAGCTGGAAGACCGCATTGCCGAACACCCGCACCTCGGGATTGCGCGTGCGGAACAGCGCGGCCAACGGCTCGGTGCTGGTCTGCAGGGCGTGCGCATAGCCGAACCGGTCGAGGTCGGCGGGCGTGAAGGCGCGCCCCAGCGCCTCGGCGACCAGGCCCGGATGGTCATCGTACTCGATGACCACCAGCCAGCCGCGGGCGATGGCGAAGGCCATCTGCCCGCGGCCCGCCTCCAGCGACATCGGCGCCTGGCGCTGCAGCACCATCGCCTTGGGCGCATCTAGGGGCGCCGCCCCCGGCGCGTAGGGCGGGATCAGGTAGTCGACGATCAGCTCAGGGTCGGTGCGCAGGCCGCGGGCCGGCAAGCGGGTTCGTACATCCATCAGCCGCTGGGCGAAGGCGGCCATCTCGACCTTCAGCGGCGTGGGAAAGGCGGCGGCCTTGCGGCAATGGCGCCGGAGCTCTCGCCCGAGGGCGCCGCGGCAAAGCGCGTGCGGCCCTTGCTTCATGTGCTGCGCG
>NZ_DATELG010000088.1:0-9370 GCF_035276905.1 Phenylobacterium sp.
GACCAGGCCGAAGGTCGTGCGCGCATAGTCCGGCGCGAGCGCGGCCTCCCGGCGGCCCATCCGGACCAGGCCGGCGGAATTGTCCACCAGGGCCGCCGCGCCCAGCGCGATGGCCCGTCCCTCGGCCAGCGGGGCGGCGAAGCGGGCCAGCGCCTGCCATCCCGTCAGCACCACCGCCGCCACGACGCAGAGCGTCGCCGCCAGCCACGGCGGCGACAGCATCAGGCGCGCCAGGCTGCGCCCCTGGCCAAAGCCGTTCAGGGTGACGTCGAAGATGAGGCCGTCGTCGCCGGCGATCATCTGCAGCACGGCCATGCCGGCGCGGGCCGTATCGATGTCGCCGAGGCCCTGGTTGTTGAGGAGGTCCGGATCGGCGAGGACGAAGACGCCGGGCCGCTGAACGGACTGCGCCAGCACCATGTCGCCGTGGGAGTCCGCCAACACCGGCCGCCAGCCTGGGCCGCCGATGGTCTGCAGGCCGTCCAGCCGGCCGAGGGGCAGCACCGAGCCCTGCGCGAAGGTCCCGCCCTCGCCGCTTGCCTGAAGCGTGCGGCGCTGCAGCCCGGGCTCCACCGTCACCGTGGTCCCCGGCCCGAAGCCGGCGAGCAGCCGCCTGGCCGGCTCGCCGCCGCCCAGAAGGCCGGTTTTCAGGACGAAGCCTGGCCGCTTCGGGTCGGGCACGGCCCGCCATTTCGGCAGCACGATCAGGGTCCGCCGCGCCAACGGATAATGGTCGAGGTCCTCCGACGACGCCGTCGGCCCCGGCGTCAGGACGAGCCCGGAGCGGCGAAGACCACTTACGTTCGGCCGGGTCCGGGCCACCTGCGTCTCGATCCCCAGCGCCTTCAGCATGATCTGGGCGCCGCGGTAGCCCACCGCCGAGGACGACAGCGCGTGCGCCCCGCCGTCGCTGCGGCCGCGCAGCTCCGGCGCATAGGTCGCCAGCAGGCCGAAGCCCGCGAGCGCCACCACCCCCGCCAGGATCAGGATGATGATCGCGCGAGCGGGAAAGACCTCGCGCTCGACGGCGCCCGCCGCAGCCACGCTCATGAGGCGACCTCCGCCAGCGCGAAGGCCTCGTACTGGCCGCGGCAGCGGTCGAACTCGTCGCGGCCTGCCGGCCGGCCGCCGAAGAAGCTGCGCTCGACGGCGTCGGCGATCAGCCGGAAGGCGGCGCGTCCGTCTTCGGACAGCGGCGCGGCCTCGACGATGTCGCGGCTGGTGAGCGCGGCGCGCACCGCCTCCGGCCGCTTGGCGCCGATGTCCTCGATGCTGCGGAAGAGCAACAGATGGATGGCCTCTTCAAACCGTCCGGCCTCGGCCAGCCGGTCCGCGTCCTCCAGCAGCGCGTGCGCGGCGCCGGCGTCGGGGCGCCAGTCGGAGGGCTCGGCGGCGGCCTTTTTGCGGCGGAACAGGGCGGCGAACGGCAGGTCGCGGACGATCACCCAGATCAGGGCCGCCACGCCCAGGGCGACGCCGGCCCAGAACACGATCTTCAGCACCGGCGCGGCCTCGCCCAGGGCGTGCAGCAGCCGCATCAGCCAGGCCGGCGGCGGCTTCATGACCGGCATCGGCGTGAAGTCGCGCTGCAGACCGTCCGCCTGCATGAAGGCCTGGTGCGCCGCGGCCAGCTTCATAGGCCCGGAGCTAGCCGCCGTGGCGCCGCCTGGCAAATACATCCCGCTCGCGATTCCCTGCGCCCTGCGACGGCCAAGCTATCAGGGCCGAAGTTGTCTGCGAAGCCGGACGCCCGTGAAACGTGCAGGAGCGGCCGCGAAGGCGAAGGCGTGCTTGCATCGCATGCCGATCCAGGCGAGGTCAGCGCCGCGCGCCTTCAAAAACCAGGCCGCCGTCTTTCGCCAAGGAGCCCGTCCGCATGCGCCGCCTGGTCGTCACCTCCATCGCCGTCAGCCTCGCCGCCGGGCTTGCCGGTTGCGGCAAGTCCTCGACCCAGGCTTCGGACCAGGGCTCGGCAGGCCAAGCCGCGCCATCGGGCGAACAGGCGCAGCCGGCGCTGACGCCGGACGAGATCAAGAAGGTGCAGGCCTCCCTGCCCGCCCCCTACAACACGGCCGACCTGGCGAACGGCGAAGCCAGGTTCGCGATGTGCGCCTCCTGCCACTCGATCGCGCCCGGCGGCCCGAACATGACCGGCCCGCACCTGCACGGCGTCGTCGGCCGCAAGGCGGGCGCCGTCCCCGACTACAACTATTCCGACGCGGTGAAGAACGCCGGCTTCACCTGGGACGGCGCCCACCTCGACAAGTGGATCACCAACCCGCGCGCGGACCTTCCCGGCACCAAGATGAGCTTCGTCGGCCTGAAGGACGCCAAGGACCGCACCGACGTCATCGCCTATCTGATGGTGAACAGCGCGCCGAAACCGTAACAGCTCCACCCATAGGATGCAATTTCTCGAAAAACAACCTTGACGCGCGCCCCGCCTCGATCCATCTTCAGCGGGTCGCGACCCGCATCTGTCGTGACCTCACTGGGCGCCGGATCGCCCCCAAAGTATGCCGGCGCCTCGCTCTGGGCCTTCCCGCCGTCGGGAAGGCCTTTTTCTTAGGCGGCGCGCACTCTCGCCACCGCGTCCAGCCACCGCGCGTAGGCCGCCTCGCGCTGGTGCACGCCGAGCTTGGGGGCGTGCAGTTCGGTGTCGGGCCGCGCCGCAGCCGCGGCCTGCAGGTCCGGGTAGAGTCCCGCCCCCACCCCCGCGAACAGGGCCGCGCCGAGCGCGGTGGTCTCCAGATAGGCCGCGCGCGCCACGCCTACGCCGGTGAGGTCGGCCAGCCGCTGGGCGAAGCGCTCGCTGCGCGACATGCCGCCGTCGATCCGCAGCTCCACCCCGCCCTGGAACGCCTCCGGCGCGTCCGCCCGCATCGCTTCGATCAAGTCGCGGGTCTGCAGCGCCGAGGCGTCGAAGCAAGCCTGGGCGATCTCCGCCAGGCCTGCATCGCGCGTCAGGCCGAAGATCGCGCCGCGCGCCTGCGGGTCCCACCACGGCGCGCCGAGGCCGGTGAAGGCCGGCACCAGCACCACCCCGTGGTCGGCGCGGGCCTGGGCGGCGAGCGCCTCGACGCCCTCGGCGCCGCCGGGGACGCCGAGCTCCTCGTTCATCCACTGGATCGCCGCGCCGGCGACGAAGATCGCGCCTTCCAGGGCGTAGCTGGCGCGCCCGCCGATCCGCGCCGCCACCGTCGTCAAAAGCCGCGCGTCGGACCGCGGCGCCTTCTCGCCGGTGTTGAGCAGCAGGAAGCAGCCGGTGCCGTAGGTGGCCTTCATCTCGCCGCTGCCGATGCAGCCCTGGCCCATCAGGGCCGCCTGCTGGTCGCCGGCGACGCCGCGGATCGGGATCGCCCGGCCCAGCAGCTCCGGCAGGGTCTCGCCATAGTCGTCGGCGCAGTCCAGCACCTGCGGCAGGATCGCCAGTGGAACGTCCAGCAGCTCGCCCATCGGCTCGGACCAGGCCTGCTCGCGGATGTCGAACAGCAGGGTGCGCGAGGCGTTGGTGGCGTCGGTGGCGTGCACCCGGCCGCCGGTCAGCTTCCAGATGAGCCAGCTGTCGATGGTGCCGGCCAGCAGCTCGCCCTCGGCGGCGCGGCCGCGCGCGCCCTCCACCCGGTCGAGCAGCCAGGCGAACTTGGTCCCGGAGAAATAGGGATCGAGCAGCAGGCCCGTGACCTCGGTCACCTGCGGCTCGCGCCCGGCCTCCCGCAGCCGCTCGCAGATTTCGGTGGTGCGGCGATCCTGCCAGACGATCGCCGGGTGGATCGGCCGGCCGGTGGCGCGCTCCCACACCACCACCGTCTCGCGCTGGTTGGTGAGGCCGATGGCGGCCACCTCGTCGATATCGCGGCCGGACCTGGCGACAGCCTCGCGCATGACCGCGACCGAGGCCTCGAAGATCTCCTCGGCGTCGTGCTCGACCCAGCCGTCGCGCGGGTAGGACTGGCGGATCGGCCGCCCGGCCTCGGCGACCTCGCGGCCCGCGGCGTCGAACAGGATGGCGCGGGTGCTGGTCGTGCCCTCGTCCAGCGCCAGGATCAGCGGCTCGGCCATGCGCTCACCATCCCCCTGCCCTGGTTCAGACACAGCTCTCAACGTGGTTTAAGCATGTTTTCACCTGCGGCGACCAGAAAGGGCGCCAGGCTTCGCCAACTCAGAAAGAGAAGGATCGGGCTTTTGGCCGCGATCGAAAGCCAGGAACGGCTTCTGCAGCTCGCCCGCAGCCGCGAGCCGGCGGACCGCGAGCGCCTGCTGCTCGCGCTCGCCGAACTGTGCCAGATCGGCGGCGAAGCGGCTGGCCAGCCCTCCGTGCAGGCGCTGTTGTCCTCGATCTTCCTAAGCCTCGTCGTCGAGGCCGAGCGCGACATGCGCCGCAGGCTCGCCGAAAAGCTCTCGAAAGCCGAGTGGGCCCCGTCCGCCCTGATCAACGTGCTCGCCCTCGACGAGATCGAAGTCGCCCGGCCGATCATCGCCGCCAGCCCGGTCCTCAAGGACGAGGACCTCATCCGCCTCCTGCTGGAAGCCACGATCGAGCATCAGATCGAGGTCGCCCGCCGCCCGAAGCTCGGCGCCCAGGTCGTCGCCGCCATCCTGCGCCAGGCCGAGCCGGCGGTGCTGACCGCGCTCGCCGGCAACGCGACCGCCGAACTCAGCGACGCCGACATGCGCGCCCTGGTCGCCGAGGCCCGTCGCGTCGCCGCCCTGCGCGCGCCGCTGGCCCAGCACCCCCGGCTGACCAGCGAGCTGGCGCTGCAGCTCTACGTCTGGCTGGGCCAGGCGATGCGCCAGTCGCTGACCGAGCGGTTCCGGCTCGACACCGAGGCGCTCGACCGGGCGCTCGCCGAGACCGTGCGCGAGGCTCACGGCGGCGTGCGCGCCCAGGACGACGGCCTGGTCGTCGTCGCCCGCGAAGGCGAGCGCCAGGAGATGGAGCGACGGCTGGTCGACAAGCTCCTGGGCGCCGGCCAGCTGCGCGCCGGCTATCTGGTGCGCGCGCTGCGCGAAGGCCGGCTCAGCCTCTTCGCCGCGGCGCTCTCGAAGCTCGGCGGCCTCAGCCCCGAACAGGTTCGGCTGGCGCTGGACGCGGCCACGCCTGACCCGCTGCAGCAGGCCTGCGCGGCGATCGGCATCGACCGCAGCGCCTTCCCCTCGATCCTGCTGATGGTCCGCGGCCTGAACGGCGGACGGCCCGGCGGCGACGCCGGCTCGAACCGCCCGCGATCCGGAATCTTAGCACAGATGAAAGACGTCACCGTGGGCGGGGCGTAAGCTCAGAACCGTCCTGGGGAAGGGGCGTATTCTGGCGGGCCTGCGCGATGCCGCTCTACACCTTCTATCCGTGTCGGTGGGACGGATCGTCCACCACCTTCGAAGCCTTCGAGCTCGACGGCGACGACGATGCGCGCGAGCGCGCCGTGGCGCTCAAGGAACAGCATCCGAGCTGCGCCTTCGTCACAGTATGGCGCGGCGACAGCCAGGTCCTCCCCCCGCCCCATCCGCTGGCGCGATAGAACAGGACTTCCACAGACTGTCGTTTGACAAGCGGCGCGGCTTGCAGGCTTCCTGACCGCCCCATGTTCAAGCCAGAACCTTTCCTGACCCGCATCGCCTTCTTCGCCAGCGAAAAGGCCGAGGCGCAGGACGCGCGCGCCCGGCTGGCCGCCCGCTACGGCCAGGTCGCCCCGAAGGACGCCCAGGTCATCGTCGCCCTCGGCGGCGACGGCTTCATGCTGGAGACGCTGCACGCCCAGATCGACGGCCGAAAGCCGATCTACGGCATGAACTGGGGCACGCTCGGCTTCCTGATGAACGAATACAGCGAGGAAGGCCTGCTGGAGCGGATCAACGCCGCCGAACGCGCCGTGGTGCATCCGCTGCGCATGGTCGCCGCCGACGTGCACGGCGGGCTGCATCGGGCGCTGGCCTTCAACGAGGTCTCGCTGCTGCGCCAGACCCGCCAGACCGCCAAGCTGCGCATCTCCATCGACGGCCAGGTCCGGCTGCCGGAGCTCTCCTGCGACGGCGCCCTGGTCTCCACGCCGGCCGGCTCAACCGCCTATAACCTGTCGGCCCACGGACCGATCATCCCCCTCGACGCCCAGGTGCTGGCGCTGACGCCGATCAGCGCCTTTCGGCCGCGGCGCTGGCGCGGCGCGCTGTTGCGCCACACCGCCAAGGTGAAGTTCGAGGTCCTGGAATCCGACAAGCGCCCGGTGAGCGCCGTGGCGGACAATTTCGAGGTCCGCAACGTCCTGGAAGTGCACGTCGCCGAGGACCGCGACCTGGCCCTGACCATGCTGTTCGACGCCGGCCGCAGCCTGGAGGAGAGGGTGCTGGCCGAACAGTTCATGGCGTAGGTACTGGAGGTTGCAGGCTGCACCTGTTGTTAACGGCTCGGTCCTAGCTTGATCCGCGAGTGGCAGGAGACGCCGTCGTGGACGAGCAGAACAGCGGGCAAGTGATCCAGGTGCCGAACACCCTTCGGCTCAAGGTCGGCGGCGGCCGGCTGGGCGCGCTCGACCCTTCGGCCATCGCCAAGGCCGAGGCGGCGCTGAAGAGCCTGTCCGGCAATTTCGCCCAATGGCTGCAGGACGAGATCAACAAGCTCGAGGCCGCCCGCCAGGCGATCCGCACCGAGGGCCTGAACCCGCAGACGGTGGAATCCCTCTACCTGCGCGCCCACGACCTGAAGGGCCTGGGCACCACCTACGGCTTCCCGCTGATCACCCGCATCGCCGCATCGCTCTGCACCCTGACCGACGACGCCGAAAAGCGCACCCGCGCCCCGATCGCCCTGATCGACGCCCACATCGACGCGATCCGCGCCGCCGTGCGCGACGACATCAAGACGGCCGAGCACCCGATCGGCAGCGCCCTGGTCCAGGAACTGGAAGCGCGCGTCGCCGAAGCGCTGGCGTAAGGGCGGCAGCAAAAACTCCGGTCATCCCCGCGAAAGCGGGAACCCAGGTTTTTTCTGTTTTTTGTCCTGAACCGCCGGGACTAGCCGCAAATCCCGCAACGAAAAACGCCTGGATCCCCGCTTTCGCGGGGACGAGCGGGTTAAAGCCAGGCGACCTCAGGCTCCGGTTCGGCCATGACCGCCGCGGGCTCAGGCTCGGCCGCGCGGCTTTCGGCGACCTGGTCCATCTTCTCCAGCAGATAGTCCACGTCCTCGCTGGCGGCCGGCAGCGGCTGCGTGAGGAAGCGCTGCAGCAGGCTCTCCTGGAACCGCTCCATGTCGTTCGCCCGGCCGTCCAGCTCCAGCGAGTGGAAGGTGTCCACCGCCGCGCGGAAGGCCGGGAACAGCCGGGCCGGAAGGCCGGCGCGTTCGTAGATCGCCCTCAGGCCCAGGGGCCCGGCGTCATGGATCATCAGCCAGGTGCGATGGTGCGGCACGCCGGCCAGCTCGGCGATTCCCCACTCGAAGAAGGTCATCTGTCCACGGACCAGGCCGCGCAGCAGCAGCGAGGCGGTCAGCCGCTGGCCCTCGCTCAGGTGGGCGACGAAGCTCCTCATGTCCGCGACGCGGCCGGCCTCGTCGATCAGGTCGATGCTGGCGCGCTCGGCGGTCTCCAGCGCCAGCTGCAGGGCCGCCTGCGGCGCCACCGCGTGCCGGGTCATGAGATGCTCGCGCACCTGGTCGCCGACCATGTGGATCAGCCGTTCGGTGACCGCGAGCGGCAAGGTCTGGCGGTAGGCGACGGCGGCCAGCACCCGCTCGGATGCCTCGAAGCGCGCCATCACCTGCTGCAGGCCCCCTTCCGAGAACTCCACCGCGTCGTTGGCGCAGGCGGTGACCACCGCGCGCTCGGCCCCCGTCTGCGCCAGGACGTCGGCGACCTTGGGCGACAGCCGCGGCCGCTTGGCGACCGCCACCTGCCGCACCGGCCCGCCCAGCCGCACGATCTCCACCAGGTCCTCGTCGGTGAACACCGGCGAGAAGCTCAGCACCGGCAGGGCGACGCTCTCGACGTCGCGGGCGAGCTTCAGCGCCACGTCGCGCGGCAGCAGCGGCGACTTCTTCAGCGTCACGGCGAGCGCGCGGCGCACCAGCTCGGCCGCGTCGGCGGCCATGATGCGCAGGATGTCGGCGGCGGTCTCGCGGTCCTCGGCGGACAGTTGCGTCTCGTCGATGGTCCGGCAGAGCTTGTGGGCGGCCGCGGCGCGCTCGTCGGGAGTCGCTCCCTTCACCAGCGTGCGGATGTCGATCTCCGTCAACGCCGACCGTGTCGTCGCCATGCCCCTGCCGTCCCCCAACGCAGGACCGGAGTCCCACGAGTCGACCTTGCGGCGGTATGATTAACGAGGCGTTTCCAAGGCGAAGCTGTGGACGGCCGTCCACGATCGAGGGTGAGTTCAGCTCTCGGCGGAGTCCGACAGGACCTTCAGCATCTCGCTGGTGAACATCGAGCCGGCCAGGCGGGAGCCCACGCCCAGCTGGTCCGACGGCTGCGATCCGCGAAGGATCAGGGCCACCAGCGCCTCCTGCTGGCGCTCGCGGTCCATGCGGCGGGCCGAGGCGTACTGGACGAAGCCGCCGTCCTCGTCGGCCGCCGGGGCGGCGTCGGGCGACGACGCCGCGCCCGGACCCGCGGCCTTGGCGAGATTGGCGTAGACCTGGGCGACGGAGGCCGGCCGGCCGTCGCGATAGAAGATCGACTTGTTGGCGCGTGCGGCCTCGGGAAACAGGCTGGCCGCCACCGCGCCCGGCGTGTTCTCCACCGCCTCGATCAGCCGCGCCGAGCCCTGCGGCCCCAGGAAGTGCGCGGCGTAGAGCTCGCCGGAGGTCGGCGTGCGGCCGGTGCGCCCCTTCAGATAGGCCGCGTGGTCGGCGGCGAGCTCGCCCGCCATCAGCGAGGAGGCGTGCGGGTCGAGCCTCAGGTCCATCACCGCCCGCCGCGCCTCCGCGCCCTCGACGTGGTAGCGGCCGTCGGCGCCCTTGCTGATCAGCTGGGCGTAGCGGGCGTAGCCGTACTTCGAGCCGTGCTGTTTCAGCGTCGAAAGCCAGGTCTGCTCGACGAACTGGAAGAGGCCCGCGGCCGAGGAGGCGCCCGAGCGCGCCTGCGGGTTCATCCCGCTCTCGCGGCCGGCGGTCTTCATCAGGAAGCCGAAGTCGACGCCCGTAGCCTTGGCGGCGCGCTGGATCGCGCCTTCCACCACGCTACGGATTCCCTCGATCGCCATGCTGGATTCCTCGGCCCTTATGGTTAACGAGCCGCTAACCATGTTCCCAGGACAACGAGACGCGCCGCTTCCGCCTGACCTAGAACCGTTTCGGATCGAGGCGCGCGGCGTATCGGCCGGGGTCGCGCCCGGCCGCGAGCGCGGCGACAACGCCCGCGACCAGCGGCGCGAGCAGCCA
>NZ_DATELG010000089.1:0-3923 GCF_035276905.1 Phenylobacterium sp.
GAAGCTGTTCGGGACGCGGTTGCTGTAGGCGAACCACTCCTCTGCCCCGAGCCTCCGGCAGCCATTCCACCGCGGAAGCTGCACGCCCCGAGGGTCCTTGGCCATCACCGGCGCCTTGTCCTGGCCGTCGATCACCAGCCGCCCGGACCGCGTGCAGACAAGGTTTCCAGGACCGGCGGCCAGAGCCTTCAGGACCGGCGTCGTGCGCAGGTAGGTCAGGTGCCGATCGACGTAGGGCGACGCCAACGCTGGGGCCATGAAGGTCACCAGGCGACCGACAGCGGGCCCGTCCGAGGTCCGCAGGTAGAGGCCCTCCGGTTCGCTCGGCGAGGCGTTCACAAGCAGCCATCGGCCAGACTGGTTGAGCCCATGCGCGACCATCGCCGCGGCGATCGACACGCCCGCGATCGTCGCAATTTGCAGGTCACGACGTCGGCGAGGTCTCGTCGCGCTGCAGCGCGCCGTTAGGGTCGCAGCCGCCATGGGTTCCGCTCCGTCGCTGGTGAGCGGACCATCGTAATCGTAAGGCGCGGGCTGCAGCGGCGCTGGCGGCGGCGGCCGTCACGATTGGCCCTTCAGTCTCCTCCCCTGCGCCTCACGTCGCCGCATCTTCAGTGGATTGGGAACGCCCCGATCATCGCCGCTTCCTCATCGGCGCGTCTCGGCGCGGGGGCATGGCCTAAGCGGAACGGCGAGCGTTCCCAATCCACCGATCGCCAGCGGAAGGCAGCGACTCCGCCGCGCTCGTCCCCAGCCGATCGCGGGCGTTCCGGATGCACCGAAGCGTCCAACGTCGGTGCACCCCCTCTCCTCTCGATTCCTAATTCAAGAAATCCAAGGCGTTAGAGGGTTAGATTCAGGGTTAGGGAGTTAAGGCTGCCGATATTGCCGTAAGCCTCGGAATTTACACATGAATGAGAGCGTCAGGGTTCCCGAAGTGCCGTGCATCCGTTCCTGATGGATCGATAGGCGCGTTCCCGAAGTGCCGTGCGTCCGTTCCCGATGTGTCGTGGGCTGTTCCTGAAGTGTCGAAAGGCCGGTGCGCAGGCAGGTTTCCGTTGATGCGCGCTGAGGGGATTGAATCAAAACCGTGGGCGCGCCCGCGAAGAAGGTTCAAATTCGAGAATCCAGAGCGCGGGCGATGGAAGCGTGGCCGGCGGAAGACTCATCGAGCCGGGGCGCGCACGTCACTTCGGGAACGGCGGCGCCTTAGTAGCCCTTCAGCTGGTGCCGGTTCTTCTCGTGATAACGCCGGACGTAGCCGATGAAGGCGCTCTGGTAGCGGTCGGGCGCGCGCTCTTCACGGCCATTGATCCACGCTCTGAACTCGGCGTGGAGCGCGTGGAAATCCCATCCGCGATAGTGCTCGCGCAGGTGGGCGAGGGTCTCGTCGGTGAGGTAGCCCTGGGGCTCGTCCGCGGCGATCGCGGACTTGCGCGCACCCTGAGGCGATGGCGCGCGCGGTAGAGTTCGCGCGGTCGGCTTCCGCAGCTTGTCGGCTCCGAACCGTTCTGTCCGACGGACGATGTGAAGCAGCGGCTCTGGGGAGCTGGCGGCCTCGGCGAAGGCCAGGTCGTAGCCCGGCAGCGCGTTCTCCCGCACGATCGCCGCCACCTCGAACTTGAAGCGGCGATATTGGCCCTCGGCGCCGGACTTTTCGAACAAGGTCGGCATTGCGATTGAGAAACCCGCCTCCCCTGCCCCGCCGGCGTGCTTGCGGGCCACCCGATAGAGCCAGCGCTCGCGGCCGCCGGTGATGTCGAAATAGGCCCGGTCGATCGACAGCACGCCGCCCGCCATGAGGACGCCCTCATAGAACCAGTTGGACAGGGCGAGCGAGATGCCGCGGGAGCGGTCGGTCTTTTCGTCGACGATCTGGCTCCAGCTGTCGAGCCAGGAGAAGGTCGCCTCGCGGCGGTGCTCGGCGCGGATGTTGGTCTTGATGGTGGTCGACTGCAGCCGGTCCAGGGCTGCGCCGAGCAGGGCGTAGGATCGCCCGCTGACGGGCCGGCCGATGCTGCGCAGGATGTCGTAGGGCATCACCCGCAGGACTCGTGGGATCTCATTGGCTCGGCGCTCCTTCATGTCGTTGAGGACGCTGGCGCAGTAGATCAGGATGTCGGCGTCCCAAATGGTCGCCATGCCGTAGTTCGGATTGGCCGACACATGGACCCAGGTGCGGCCGTCGGGCGAGGTGTAGTCGATCGGCTTCAGCCGCTTGGA
Source organism: Phenylobacterium sp. (assembly GCF_035276905.1). Taxonomy (GTDB): domain Bacteria; phylum Pseudomonadota; class Alphaproteobacteria; order Caulobacterales; family Caulobacteraceae; genus Phenylobacterium. The sequence goes on from NZ_DATELG010000089.1 coordinate 2,224, forward strand.
TTTGGAGAGGCTGAAGAACGGGCGCTCCATCATCTCCCGCTGATCGCGCAGGTCGAGGTCGGCGAGATACGGCAGGAAGAGGTCGATCTGATCGTTCGCGTGGTCCGCCTGGTCCGTCATCTTCGAATCAAACCTCAGATGGTCCGGCAACCAGGACCTCGCCCGCTCCAGGTGTTTCCCCGGGGAAACACCTCCCCCACAGTCTCGCGCCTCAGGCGGTGTTTCCCCGGGGAAACACCTAAGGCTTCACGCCCTTCCCTTTCGCCGTCAGCGCCGTCAGCGCCTCGGCGACCAGCGCCACGATCTCGTCGTCACTGGCGCCAGACCCGGCGTGGATGCGCAGGGTCGCCCCGTTCCGGTTCGATGAGAGGACGGACACCGCCAGTCGGCCGTGCGCCGAGTTGGCTTGGAACAGCGACTCCCCCTCGCCTGCCGCGTCCTGCGTGGCTGCTGAAAGCCGTCGAACGACATCGACGGATGGGATGGACGGACTCCCCGCCTTGCGGCGCTCGGCTTGCTCGGCCGCGATGACGGACGCTTCCGCCTTGGCTTTCTTCAGCGCCTGGGGCGCGTCCTCCGCCAGGGCGCTCAGCTTTTGCGCAAGGCCGTAGCAGACCTTCAGCTGGATATCGGCGGGACTGGCGAAGGCGGCGACCGCCCAGTCGGGCAGCGCCGCCACGGTCAGCATCTTGGAGAGCCATCCCTTCGAGAGGTTCAGGCGCTCCGCCATGCGGTTCTGACGGTCGTTGTAGAAGGTCTTCAGCGCGTGGCGGTAGTTCCGCGCGCGCTCGAAGTCAGAGACGTCACGGCGGGCGCGGTTTTCCAGATCGGCCAGCCGGAAGGCGCTCTCGTCGTCCAGGCTTTGCACCTGAGCCAGCAGCGCCATGTCCGGGTAGTTGTTCGCCCGCAGCCAGCTGATGCTCCAGTGGCGGCGGGTCCCGACGATCAGTTCGTACTCGTAAGCGGGGTCGTCGGCGAGCCGGCGGACGACGACCGGAAACTTCTGCCCGCCCTCGGCCAGGATGGAATCGATCAGGTCGCGGCAGGTCTCCTCGGTCAAACCAGCCTGGTAGCGCGCATTGCCCGGCCAGATCCGCACGCGGGCCGGGTCCAGCAGCAACTGGGTGACCTGCTTGACCTCGCCGTTCGCCAGGCGGGCCAGCGCCGACTCTCGGGCCAACAGCGCGGTGCTGGCCAGTCGGTGCGCCGGCGCCGCGGCCTCGGGGGAGGGGAGGGGCGCCGGCGCCTCTTCGGGGCTAGGTGCGTCCAGGGCGGGGGCGGGATCGCTAAGCAGTGACGTCAGATAAGCGGATTGGCGCTTGGACATCTGGCTTCCCCTAGACCGCGACCTGGAGGGCCGCTGGGCCCACGGCGTCCACACGACCCCATCGCCGGCGGACCAGCTGCTCGATCTGCGAGAGCGCCTCGTCCAGGTTGGAGCGGCAGCGCTTGTGGGTCTTCGGCGTTCCGATCGGCTTCTCGAGTTCGTAGATGCTCATCATCCGCAGCGCAGCGTGGCTGATCTCCGCCGACTCCAGGATCGGGACGGGAAGCAGGGAAGCGCCGAAGGCCTGCTCCATGACCTGCTGGACCATGTTGTGGCTGGGGTCGTTCGCGTTGAACTTCGAGCAGATCAGGCGGCAGAAGTCGTACTCGACCGTGATCCCTGCCTCAGTGAGCTGGCTGATCACCTGATCCAT
>NZ_DATELG010000090.1:0-5237 GCF_035276905.1 Phenylobacterium sp.
GCTCGGCGAGGCGGCGCTGAGGGCGCTCGGGCGGGCGATCCACATCTAAAGCCCGCCCTCTGTGTTCTAGACGCCCGGCGTCAGGCCCGCCGCCTTGATCCCCGCCACGGCGCAGGCCTCGTCGTTGTCGGACGTGTCGCCAGTGATCCCGACGGCGCCCAGGATCCGGTCGCCGGCGCCCCTGATCAGCACCCCGCCGGGGACCGGCACGATCGGCTGGGCCGCGCCGGCGCCCAGCGCCGTCAGCGCGCCCACGAAGTGCGGCCGCTCCAGCGCCATCGCCGCGATCTGCCGAGAGGAGACGCCGAGCGCCAGCGCACCGGACGCCTTGCCGGCCGCCAGTTGGGGCCGCAGGTTCGACATCCCGTCCTGACGCTGCAGCGCCACCGCGTGGCCGCCGGCGTCGAGCACCACCACGGTGAGCGGCTTCAGCTGCAGGCGGGCGGCCTCGGCGAGCGCGGCCTCTACGATGGTGTTGGCGTGGGCGAGCGTGAGCTGGCTGTCGGACATGGCGTGTGGCTTTCCCGAGATCCCGATGATGCGGCCGTCAGAACGCGCAGCGCGGCTCGGCCATCCGCGCGCTCCAAGGCCATCGACGCCAATGGATACCCGGAACCTTCCCCTCCGTCTCGCTTCGCGAGCGCCTCCGGCCTTGGCGACGCCCAGATCGCTTCCTATCTATATGAGGCGCGAGGCGACACGCCGGGCGCCGACCGCCTGATCACCGGAACGACCCGGCAGATCCCTCAAGCCAGCCGGAACAGCGCAGCGGTGTGGCGCCGCCCTGTCCCCGCCCGGGGATGCGCTCGTTCCGGCCACTTGCGTCACCGCTGCTCTCGGGGCTCCTCTCGGGCGCCACCGCTTTCTCGGGCGAGGCGATTGTCAGCGTCGAGGCGCCGATTCACCGTGTTGCACGGGTCGATTGCAAGTCTGTAGTAACTCGCGCCCGCGCGCAGGGCGGACTTGCCGTCGCCCCCGGCGCGGCCTTCCGTGACCCCCAGCCGGACGCCAGCAGGGAGGGGCTAACCGGCGCGGCTGCGCCTGAGCAGGAGGGACGCCTGCGACCAGGATCGGATTGGAGTACGCAATGTCGATACTGACGTCGGTAATTCCGAAGATAATGCCGTATCTCGACGGCTCGAAATTCGACGAGAACTTGCGCATCAAGTACGACGGCAGCGAACAGGTCGCCTTGAGGAACACCCTGCTGCAGGATCTCTGCAGGGACAAGCGGATCCTGCACATCGGCTGCACCGACCACGTGCCGCTGATCGACGCCAAGATCGCGGACAGGAACTGGCTGCACGGCCTGATCACGGAATGCTCCAGCTACACCCTGGGCGTGGACATCGACGCCTCGGCCGTGCGCATGGCTTCGAAGATCGCCAACATGGACAACATGGTGGCCGGCGACATCACCTCGCCCGACCCGATCGCCGAGATCTCGCGTGAGAAGTTCGATGTCGCCCTGTTCGGAGAGGTCGTCGAGCACATCCCCAATCCCGTCGAGTTCCTCAAGCGGTTCCGAAAGACCTACTGCTCGAACTTCAAGAAGATCATCATCACGGTCCCGAACGCGTTTCGCGCCGGCAATGTGCTCGGCATCGCGCGGAACATCGAGACCATCAACTCCGATCATCGCTTCTTCTTCACGCCCTACACCATATCGAAGGTGGCGGTGGACGCCGGCTACAGGCCGGAGAGCGTCACCATGGCGGCGTTCACGCGGCCGGGGCGGCTGAAGTCCTGGATCCTCAACATGCGGCCGCTGCTCGCGGAGGACATCGTCCTCGTCGCCTCGCATTAGGGCGAATTGCAGTCGGGCGAGACGCGCCTCCCTTCCCTATCTCTGCGCCTCGAGCTTCGGACCGGGGCCGCTGGGCTGAGCGTCCGAGGCTGCGGCCTTGCGGCGTTCAGCCGTCAGGTCGCGGACCTCCAGCACCAGGAAGCGCGCCTCGCCGCCGAGGTAGGAGCGGTAGGGCCGCAGGATGAACTGGCAGACCCGCCAGTCGCCGTTGCGGAACGGCACGTTGGACTCGTACTCGACGTACTGGCCGCGGAACCGGCGGATGGCCTCCTCGACCTTGACCGCCTCGGCAGGATTGGCCGCGAACCAGGGACTCTCCCAAAGGTGCTTGCCGACGAAGTCCTCGATCGGCGCGCCGATCGCCTGCAAGGCGGCGCGGTTCACGTCGAGGACGACGCCGGCGATGGTGCAGATCGACATGTGGCTGAGCGCGGTGTCGAACACGGCGTGGTAGCGCGCCTCGGCTTCCTCCAGCGATCTCGAACGCTGGACGAGCTGCTGCTGCAGCGCGGCGATCTCACGGGTGAGCTGGTCGAGGTCAGGCATTCTGCGCTCTTAGCATTCTGCGCTCTTAGCATGATGAGTTCATGCGTCCGTCCACGGCGGCAGAATGTGGCGGACGGATCCCAAAGAAAAGGGATGTGCGGCCGATTTCGGCGCCTTGGCGCTTACGCCCCGCCGCCGCGCCTAGCCTTGCTGGACCCAGGCCGTCTGGCCCCACAGCGCGATCAGGGTCATGGCGGCCAGCGCCCACAGGGCGATGCGCGCGGTTTCACGCTTGCGGTTCGGCGACATTTCGCTTCCTCCCACCCTAGACCATTCGCCGCCGAAGTGGAGGCCGGTTCGGCGCAGCGAATGGTCTAACTTCAAAAACTTATGAGCGTTCGGCGGTTCATTCGAACCGCCGAACGCTTCTAGGGAACGGCGGCGAACGGCCGCGGTTGCCGCACCGGCAGGATCGGCGCGGTAGCGTTGCCGTGATCGGACCGCGCACGCCGTCACGCGCTCAGCGCGCAGTGCCCCGCGTCGTGCTGCAGCCGGCGCCAGTCCTGGCCCTGGACGTGGATCAGCGTGCGGTGATCGCCGCCCTCGAAATAGATGTCCTCGGCGTCGAGCAGCTCCTCGTCGAGGATGGTCTGCAGTCCGAAGGCCGCCCCGACCGGCGGCAAGGCGCCCAGCTCGCAGTCCGCGAACAGCGAGACGGATTCCTGTTCGTCTGCCAGCCGCACCTCGCGGCCCAGCCAGCGGCCGAGGTCGCCGAACGCGACCAGCTTGGACGAGGGCACCACCGCCATCATGTACTCGTCGCCGGCGCGGACGAGCACGCCCTTGGCGACGCGTCTGCCGGGAATGTGCGTCGCTTCCGCCGCCTTGGACGGCTGGAACGCGTAGGCGTGCGGCACCTCGTCGAACTCGACGCCGCACCGGTCCATGTAGTTGCGAAGTTTCAGGGATATCGTCATCACACCCTCCATCGAGGCGGGAGCGGACGCCGAGTCCGGCGTCGTCCTGGCGCAGGTTTTTGGCCGTGGCCGGAGGATTAACGCCGCTCGCCGCCGAACCGTGGCGCGCCGCGGGTCGGAATTTCCGGCAAGACCGCCGATCGCTTAACGGTTCGGAACGAAGCCGGCGGCTAGGCTTCGCCTGCGATGTCCGACAAGACGATCATTCCCGCATGGATCGGCCGGCGCTGGCGCCTGGTCGCCGGCGCGCTGGCGGCCGCCCTGGCCGTGGTGATGGTGGCCCTCGTCGTCCTGGTCCAATATCAGCGCAACGAGGACCTTGAGACCCGAAAGACCGTAGCCCGGTCCTATGTGCTGCGCGCGCACATGCAGCACGTCTTCTCCCTGGTCCAGGACGTCGAGACCGGCGCCAGGGGCTTCATGCTCACCGGCGAAGAGGTGTTCCTGGAACCCTACGACCATGCCCGGGCGAAGCTCCCGAACGAGATAGCGCAGCTGCGCGCCAGCGCGCTTCATGCGCCTGATCGGGTCCACGCCGACCGGATCGACGTCCTCGTGCGCCGCAAGCTGCAGATCGCGGCGCGACACGTCGCCTTGCGCCGAGAGGCTGCGCCGCAGGCTGCGGCGCTCAGCGTCCGGGACGGACAGGGCCGCAAGGTGATGGACGAGATCCGCGCCGAGCTGGCGCGCTGGGACGCCGAAGAGGAAAACGAGCTGGCCCAGCGGCTCGCGGCCGCCGACGCCGCCGGCCGCGCGCTCCGGCTGACGCTGCGCAGCCTGGCGGCGGGAGTCGTGCTCATCATCTTCGCCGGCGGCTGGGGCGCGGTCGCGCTGGCGCGGAGCCGCGAGCAGGCCGAGGCGGCGAACCAGGCCAAGTCCCGCTTCCTGGCGATGATGAGCCACGAACTCAGGACCCCGCTCAACGGCGTCCTCGGCATGGCCCACGCCCTGGCCGCCAGTCCGCTCGACGCGCGCCAGCACGGCTATGTGGACGTGATCGAGACCTCCGGGCAGAGCCTTTTGGCCATCCTCAACGACATCCTCGACCTCTCGAAAATCGAGGCCGGGCGGCTGGAGATCGAGGCGATCGCCTTCTGCCTCCCCGAGCTCATCGACGCGATCGTCGCGCTCTGGAACGCGCCGGCGGCGGAGAAGGGCCTGCGCCTGGTCGTGGAGCTCGACGCCCTGCCGGCCTGGGTGACGGGCGATCCGACCCGGCTGCGCCAGGTGCTGACCAATCTGCTGTCGAACGCGCTGAAGTTCACCAGCCGGGGCGAGATCCGCTTCAACGTGCGCTATTCCGCCGACCAGCGCATCCAGTTCCAGGTCGCCGACACCGGCGCGGGGATGTCGCCCGCGGTGCAGGCCAGGCTGTTCCGCGACTTCAGCCAGGGCGAGGTCTCCACCGGCCGCAAGTTCGGCGGCACGGGCCTCGGGCTTTCGATCTCCCGCAGGCTCTGCCGCATGATGGGCGGCGACCTCGAGGCGCAGAGCATCGAGGGGGAGGGCTCCACCTTCACGGGCTCGATCGCGGCGCCGGTCGCCGAGCCGCCGGTGGAGGCCGCCGACGCCGAGGTTCAGGACGACTTGCCGAGCTTGCGGATCCTGGCCGTCGACGACAACGCCAGCAACCGCGCCGTCGTCGAGGCGCTGCTGCATGCGCTGGGGCTGCCGGTGATCCTGGCCAGCGACGGCGCGGAGGCGCTGGAGGTGCTGCGCGCCACGCCCGTTGACCTGGTGCTGATGGACGTCAACATGCCGGTGATGAACGGCCTGGAGGCGCTGGCGGCGATCCGCGAGGGCCAGGCCGGCGACCCGCGGGTCCGCGTCGTCGCGCTCACCGCCGACGCCATGACCGGCGACCGCGAGCGCTATCTGGCCAAGGGCTTCGACGGCCATCTGAGCAAGCCCATCGTGCCCCAGGCCCTGATCGAGGCCCTGACGGAGGCGGTGCAGAGCGTGGGCGC
>NZ_DATELG010000091.1:0-16981 GCF_035276905.1 Phenylobacterium sp.
GGAAGGCCTCATTCTGCGCGCGGGTCTGCGGCGCGCGGACCGGCGGCCAGCGGCTTGGGCGGCGGCGGCCCGACGGTCCAGCCGCCGCCGAGCGCCTTGTAGGCCGTCACCGCCTGGCGCAGCGTCTGTACCTGGGCGGAGGTGAGCTGGACCCGCACGGTGCGCCAGCCCTGTTCGGACGACAGCGTGGTGTTCAGGTCGTTCAGGCCAAGCTGGTAGCCCCTCAGGGCGGCGCGATAGGCGCGCCTGGCGCGCGCCTCGCCGTCGGTCAGCAGGACCACGCGCCTGCGGTCGGCCTCGAGCCTGACCAGCGCCGCCTCGGATTCGCTGAAGGCGGTGTGCACGACCTTTTCATAGGCGTAGGCGGCCTGCTGGGTGCGGGCGTCGTAGATCTTCAGCTGGGCGATCAGGTTGGGGATGTCGAAGATCGGCTGGGTCACGGCGCCGCCGACGGTCCAGGTGCTCGACACGGTCGCCGAGGCGCCTTGCAGGGCCTTGGACCAGCCGTAGCCGGGCTTCAGGGTGAAGGTCGGCAGGAAGGCCATGAGCGCGACCGACTTGCGCCCGACGGCGCCGGTCAGCTGAACCTCGGCGCTGCGCACGTCCGGCCGGCGGCGCAGCAGGTCGCTGGGCAGCGTCTCCGGCACAGGCGGCGCCTCGCCGACGAAGGGCGGCAGGTCGACCGAGCTGGTCGGCTCGACGTAGCGGCCGGCGAGGATCAGCAGCGCGCGTCGCTGGGCCTGCAGCTCGGCCTGAAGGTTGGCCACCTGGGCGTCGGACTGGGCGAGGTCGCCGGCCACTCGGTCGGGCTCGGAGGTCGCCGCCAGGCCCGCCTTGGCCCGGCGGTCGGCGACATCGTAGAGCTCGCGCTCGATGCGGGCGCTCTCCGTGGCGTCGGCGAGCTGGATGGACAGGCCGCGCGCCTGGAAATAGGCGTCGGCGACCTCGGCCGCGAGGCTGGTGCGCGCGGTGATGTAGTCGAAGCCCGCCGCGGCGACGTCGGCGTCGGCCACATGCTTGGCGGCGAACAGCCGGCCGAAGACGTCGACTTCCCAGCTGACGTTGAAGTTGAGCGAATAGGTGTCGGTGATCCCGCCACCGGTCAGCCCGGGGATATCGAACGGAAGGCCTGGGATAGTGAGGCCGCCCTTGGTGTTCTGCCGCGAGAACGAGTAGCCGGGGTTGCCCTGCGGCAGGAAGTGGCTGAGCGCGCTGGAGCGCGTCGCGCTCGCCTCGCGAAGCCGCGAGGCGGCGGTCTTGGCGTCGGGATTGTGCGCCAGGGCGTCTTCGATCAGGCCGGTCAACTGCGGATCGTTGAACGCCGCCCACCAGGTTTCGAGCGCAGGCTCCGCCGCGGCCGCCGGCGTCGCCGCCGCCTGCGCGGGCGGTTCGTAGGCGGCCGGCAGACGCAGGTCCACCTTGGGCCGGGAAGCGCAGGCGGCCAGCGCCAGACAGGCGAGCACGGCGATGGAAGCGGCGGAACGCATCAGCGGTGATTTCGGGCCGGGCGGTCCCCGGCGGTTCTCCCCCGTCGGCGATGTGGCGCCGCTTGCTGGGCTAGTTGGACGTACGGAGGCGCCGGTGCAAGCGCCGGAGCGACACACCTCTTCCCCAAAAGGCCCCCTCCTCGCCGGCGCCTTCTCCGGACGCCAGGCACGTTTGGCTTATGCGGGAACGCTTCATTCTGTGAAGTGTAATGTCTGTAAGGTTAAGAGGCGGTTGGCGAGGGGTTAACGCACCCGTCGCGATCGGCCCCGGCTGCTTTAGGAGCCAGAGCGGGTCACAACCGCTGGTTTCGGCAGAGCCCCACCGCTTCAGCGCCTCGGCGCGAACCGCCGGCAAACGCCGCAACCCTGGATTTCTGGCCTCAAACCTTAACCGACCGGTGTCCGGCAGGCCCGGCAGGCCGTTCGGGATCACGGGGCGGATCCATCCGCGCCGTTGGCGCGGCGCCGTCTGCTCACTAAGTTCAGGCGCGACCGAAGTGAGGGACGCCATGGCTGAGACGGGTCGAATTCGGGCGGGGATCGGCGGCTGGACCTTCGAGCCCTGGCGCGGGGTCTTCTATCCGAAAGGGCTCAGGCAGGCCGAGGAGCTGGAGTACGCGTCGCGCCACCTGACCGCGATCGAGATCAACGGCACCTATTACTCGACCTTCAAGCCGGACAGCTTCGCCAAGTGGCGGGCCTCGACGCCCGACGGCTTCAAGTTCTCGGTCAAGGCCTCGCGCTTCTGCACCAACCGCAAGGCGCTCTCCGACATGGGCAAGTCGATGGAGGTGTTCCTGAACCAGGGCCTCGTCGAGCTGGGCGACCGGCTGGGGCCGATCCTCTGGCAGTTCATGGCCACGAAGAAGTTCGAGCCCGAGGACTTCGAGGGCTTCCTGGGGCTGCTGCCCGACAAGCTGGAGGGCCTGCCGCTGCGCCACGTGGTCGAGGTGCGGCACGCATCGTTCAAGGCCCCGGCCTTCATCGCGCTCTGCCGCAAATACAATGTCGCCGTCTGCCTGGCGGACCACGAGACCTATCCGATGATCGCCGACGTCACCGGCGACCTCGTCTACGCCCGGCTGCAGACCGGCTCCGACGACGTCGAGACGGCCTATACGCCGCAGGACCTGGATCTCTGGGCACGGCGGCTGCAAGCCTACGCCAGCGGCGGCGCGCCCGCGGACCTGCCGAAGGTCGACGCCGACCATTCCGCGCCGGTCGCGCCGCGGGAGGTGTTCGCCTTCTTCATCCACGAGGGAAAGGTTCGCGCGCCCGCCGCGGCCATGGCCCTGCTGGAGCGGGTGGGCGGGCAGCCGCCGCGGTAGGAGGTTCCGCGCGGCGCGGCCTGCCTGCGACGGAACTCGACAGCGGTCTGCGATCTCAGATGCGCAGACGCAGAGCGGAGGATCGGCCGTGTCCGATATGAACACTCACAATCCAAGAAGTACGGCGAAGGTCGCGGGACACCCGCTGCACCCCATGGTCATCCCGTTCCCGATCGCCTTCTTCGTGTCGACCTTGGTGACGGACCTCATCTACCTGAACACCCACCGCCCCGGCTTCGCCGAGGCGTCCATGTGGCTGCTGGGCGCGGGCCTTGCGAGCGCGCTGCTTGCCGCGGTCCTGGGCCTTACCGACTTCCTGGGGGACCGGCGCGTGCGCCGCCTGCGCCAGGCGTGGCTGCATATGGTGGGCAATGTGATCCTGGTGGCGCTGCAGGCGGTGAATTTCTACCTGCGCAGCGCCGGAGACATCCGCGACGCCATCGCGCCGTCCGGCGTGACGCTCTCGGCGATCGCCGTGGCGCTGCTCCTGTTCAACGGCTGGATGGGCTGGGAGATGGTCTACCGCGGCCACGTCGGCGTCGTCGACGAAACGGAGACCGCCTCGATCCGCTGAGCCGGATTCGCGGCCGCGGCGCCGAGCCAAAGAAAAACGCCCCCGCGCCACGGGCGCGAGGACGTTTCCTCAGAGTACTCAAGACTTGGAACTAGGCTTGGAACACAGGTACTGAACTCAGGTACTGTAACTTGCGCGTCGCGCAGATCAGCCGCCGCCCGGGAAGCGGACCGGAACCTTGACCTGACCGGTCTTGGAACCGATCGGCAGGACGTCGGCGACGCAGAGCGCGGCCTTGTCGAAGCCCTTGCCGGGCGCGCTCTCGGTCACGACCTTGCAGTTCGACAGCTTGCCGCCCTCGGCGGTGCAGTCGAGCGTAACCATGGCCGCATCGCGGGTGTTCGCGTTCTTCGACAGGCAACGCGACATGCTTTCTTCAAAAGACGCCGCAGACGTGGCGCTCGCCACAACAAGGCTCAAGCTGATCCCGCCCAGAACGGCGATGATTTTCTTCATCTTCCCCAACTCCATCTCGCATTGGATGCGACGGAATATCGAGGGCATCTGTTAAAATAAACTGAGTCGTCAGTTCCGTTATTCTTAAATCCTCGTAAATTTCAAATATCAACCAATCGTTGCGCCACTCGCAGCCCAGGATTCATGACGAAGGCGCGGCGCAGGCGTCCCGGCTTGGTCACGAACCGTTAGTGTCATCCCTTCATCATATCCGGCGATTCGACGAGATTGCGGGGGGACTCCATGAAACGCGTCAGGCTTCAAGACCTGCCGTTGGTGGTCAAGATCGGTTTCGCGCCAGCGTTCGCGGTGGCCATGCTTGCCTTGATGGCCATCGGCTCACTGGTGCTGCAGAAGAGCGAGCTGCACGAACTGCAGCGGGTAGTCCACACGGACATGCCCAACAGCATGCGCATGCAGAAGATCTCCGAACGCATCACCGCGGTCCACGGCGAGCTCTATCTGCTCCTGACGCACACGGCCGCCAAGATGGACGTCGGCAAGAGCGAGGCCCGGGCCAAGGCCCTGCTGGCCGAGGTGGACTCGATCCGCGCCGAGGTCGGCGTGGCGCGCGCGGCCGCGCCGCCCGAGCAGCGCCCGCAGTACGACAAGCTGATGAAGGACCTGAAGGAGACCCACGAGGGTCTGGACGTGGTCACCGCCATGATGACGGCCGACTTCGCCACCGCCGCCGGCTTCGCCGAGCCCTTCGAGGAGCAGTACAGCAAGATGTCGGCGACCCTGCGCGACATCGTCGACAAGGCGCAGGCCCAGACCGACAAGCAGACCAAGGCGACCGAGTCCCGCTCGCAGATGGCCCAGACCGTGACCATCGTCGCGGCCCTGATCACCCTGCTGGGCTCGGCCGTCATCGCCTGGTTCCTGACGATGAACATCCGCGGCGCGGTGCAGAAGATCGCCGGCGCGACCGAGAAGCTGGCGCGCGGCGACGCCGACGTGAACCTCGACAACCTCGGCCGCAAGGACGAGCTGGGGGCCATCGTCCGCTCGCTCACCGTCTTCAAGGACAACCAGCTGCACCTCGAGCGGCTGCGGCAGGAGCAGGAGGCCAACCGCAACGCCACCGAGGAAGAGCGCCGCCGGGCCGAGGAGGCTCAGCGCCTGGTGGCCGAGCAGCAGCGGCTGGTGGTGACCTCGCTGGCCGAGGGCCTCGACCGCCTGGCCGCCGGCGACCTGACCATCCGGCTCGGGATCGCCTTCCCGGGCGAGTACGAGAAGCTGCGCAACGACTTCAACGCCGCCGTCGAGAAGCTGGAGGAGGTGCTGCGCGCCATCGCCACCTCCACCGCCTCGATCAGCTCCGGCTCGGCCGAGATCTCCAACGGCGCCGAGGACCTGTCGCGGCGGACCGAGCATCAGGCCGCGACCCTGGAAGAGACCGCCGCGGCGCTCGACCAGATCACCGCCACCGTGCAGAAGACCGCCAGCGGGGCGACCGCCGGCCGCGAGGCCGTGGGCTCCGCCAAGGCCGACGCCGAACGCTCCGGCGACGTCGTGGGCCGGGCGGTGGTGGCGATGAACGCCATCGAGAAGTCCGCCCGCGAGATCAGCCAGATCATCGGCGTGGTCGACGAGATCGCCTTCCAGACCAACCTTTTGGCCCTCAACGCAGGCGTCGAGGCGGCCCGCGCCGGCGACGCCGGCAAGGGCTTCGCGGTCGTGGCCTCGGAAGTCCGCGGCCTCGCCCAGCGCTCGGCCGACGCGGCCAAGGAGATCAAGGGCCTGATCTCGGCCTCCAGCCAGCAGGTCGAGGAGGGCGTGTCCCTCGTCGGCGAGGCGGGCGACGCGCTGCAGCGTATCGTGGCGCACGTCAACGAGATCTCGGGCCTGGTGGGCGAGATCGCCTCCTCGGCCCGCGAGGAGGCCCAAGGGCTCGCCGAGGTCAACACCGCCGTCAACCAGATGGACCAGGTCACCCAGCAGAACGCCGCCATGGTCGAACAGGCCACGGCCGCCAGCCGGATGCTGGCCGAGGAGACCAAGGAACTCGCGCGCCTGGTCGGCCGCTTCAGCATCAGCGGCGTGGAGACCCTGCAGTACGCCGGCTCCAGCCGCGCCGAGCGCCCGGCGCCCGCGCCGCGCCCGGCCGCGCCGACCTATGCGCCGCCTCAGTCGATCGGCGCGACCGCGCTGAAGGCTCAGCCGGCGCCGGTCTCGCAGGCCGCCCCCGACGATTGGGAAGAATTCTGAGCCCCTGACCCCGGCTCAGCCTGCTGAAGGAGCGTCGGTCCGCCGGCGCTCCTTTTTCGTTGCGGCGCGATGCTCCGCCTCTGGCGAGCTGCCCCCTCCCCCTAGTCCGCATGCACCTCGAGGGTCTCCGAGGCCGCGCCGTGCGGCGGCTTGAGGATCAGGATCAGCGGCCCGAGCAGCAGGCTGAGCAGCGCCATCCAGGCGAAGATGGAATCGTAGCTCATCATCGCGCTCTGGCGGGTGACCTCTCCGTTGAGCGCCTCCAAGGCGCCGGCGGAGCCGTCGAAGACGTGCGGCAGCGACCAGCGGATCACCGGGTCGGACGGGTTCAGGCCCGCCGCCAGCCGCTCGTGGGCGGTGGCGCTCTGGCTGATCAGGTTGGCCTGCAGCACGGCGATGCCGAGGCTGGAGCCCATGGTCCGCAGGACGTTGCTGAACACCGCCGCCTCGGTGCGGTGCTGGGGCGCCAGCGTCGCGAAGCCGAGCACCGACAGCGGACCGAACATCAACCCCATGCCGATCCCCTGCACGAAGCCGGCGACCTTGATCGGCGTGGCCGTCATCAACAGGTCGAAGTGGGCCATGCGCCACAGCGAGTAGAAGCAGATCGCCAATCCGATCGCCATGGTCTGGCGCGCGCCGAGCTTGCGGGTCGCGGCGTTGACGATGGCGAAGGCGCAGATCGAGCCCAAGCCGCGGTACATGCTGGCCAGGCCGCTCTGCAGGGCGGAATAGCCCAGGAGGCTCTGCATGAAGGTCGGCAAGAGGGCGCCGGTGCCGAACATCATCGCCGCGACGATCAACATGAAGATCGCGGTGGTCACCAAGTTGCGGTCGGCGAAGAGCGCGCGGTGGAAGAAGGGATGCGGCGCGGTCAGGGTCTGGATGAGGAAGACATGCAGGCCGCCCAGAGCGACGACGGCGTAGATCCAGATCTCGCGGCTGTCGAACCAGTCCTGGCTGGGGCCGCGGTCGGCCATCAGCTGGATCGCGCCGGTGCAGAGCACCAGGGCGGAGAAGCCCAGGAAGTCGAACGGCCGCTGCTGGCCGCCGCGGTCCGGCTCCAAGGTCAGATAGACCAGGACGAAGGCCAGCGCGCCCACCGGCACGTTGACGTAGAACACCCAGCGCCATGAGAAGTGCTCGGTGAGCAGGCCGCCGAGGGTCGGCCCGAGGATTGGGCCCACCATGATCACCGCGCTCCACATGGCCATCACCCGGGGCATCAAGCGCTGCGGCCACAGGTCGAGGATCGCCGCCTGGGAGATCGGCATCATGCCGGCGCCGGCGAAGCCCTGCAGCAGGCGGAACAGCACCATTTCCGGAAGCGTGGTGGCGATCCCGCAGAGGATCGAGGCGCCGATGAAGGCCGCGATCGAGAACAGGAACAACGGCTTGCGACCGATCTTCAGCGCCAGCCAGCCGGAGAAGGGCGTCATGATCGCGCTGGCGACGATGTAGGAGGTCAGCACCCAGGTGATCTGGTCCTGCCCGGCCGAGAGACTGCCCTGCATGTGCGGCAGGGCGACGTTGGCGATCGTGGCGTCGAGCGAGTTCATGGTGGTGGCGAGCATCATCCCGCCCGTCGCCACCGCCCGCATCGCCGTGCCCGACCTGGGCTCGGCCGACAATCCGTCCGTGGCGACGACGCGCGCGCCGCCGCCCCGGTGCTCGTCGGAAATCATGGCTGCGCCTCCTTCGGGCGACATGTAGCGGGCTTCGCGTCGCCGGTCAGTCCGGGCCGGCGGCCAAGCTGGCCTTATCGGCCGGGCGATCCTAGCTTGCGAAGTTCGGAAGCGGGACACTAGGCTGCGACGTGATGTCCGAGGCCGCCTATCCCGCCGCCGGCAAGCGCGAGCAGACGAAGCTGCAGAACCGGCAGGCCATCCTCGACGCCGCGCGCGAGGTGTTCGCCGAGCTCGGCTACGAGGCGGCCACGGTGCGCGACATCATCCGCCGCACAGGCCTGTCCGTCGGCGCCTTCTACAACTACTTCCGCTCCAAGGAAGAGGTGCACGCGGCGCTGACCGCCGACGGCGCTGCGCGGTTCGCGCCGATCCTGAAGCGCCTGCGCGCCGAGGCCGGGGCCGAGCCCGGGCGTTTCGTACGCGCCGCCATCGGCGCCTATTTCGCCTTCATCGCCGACGAGCACGAGAACTGGGCCGCGCGCCGTCCGCCCGGCGAGCATCATCCGACGCTGCGGGTCACCACGCCGGAGATGGCGGCGGTCTTCGACGAGGTGCGCGCGGCGATCACCCAGGCGATCGTGCGCGACGGCGGGCCGGCGGCCGATCCCGACTTCATGGCCGCCGCCTGCATCGCCATCGCCCGCGACATCGGCGACAAGATGCTCGAACGCCGGCCCGTCGACACCGAGGCCGCCACCGACTTCGCCGTCGCCATGATCCTGGGCGGGCTGGGGGCGCTGCGGGATCCCCGGTAGCGCAAGGCCCCTTTTTCCTTCTCCTCCTTATTCTTCCTCCGTCATGGCCCGACTTGTTCGGGCTACCCAGCCCGGAACGCCGGCCTCATCATTTGCGGAACGACTTTGGGATGGGTCCGCCCGAACAAGTCGGGCGATGACGGAGTAACAAGTCGGGCGATGACGGAGTAAAAAGGGGCTTCGACTGCACAGCCGGACATTGCGGTTGACTCGGCCTCAGCGTTCCACTATCCACCGCGCCTCGATTTTCGACCCCGGAGCCTTCCCGTGAAGCGGACTTTCCAGCCGTCCCGACTCGTGCGCAAGCGCCGGCACGGATTCCGCCTGCGCATGTCCACCAAGAATGGACAGAAGGTGCTGGCCCGTCGTCGCGCCAAGGGCCGCAAGCGCCTGAGCGCTTAAGCCTTAGCTGAGCCAAGGGTGTCGGCATGGCCGGCGCCGCCTTCGCCATCGAACGTCTCAAGAAGCGCGCCGACTTCCTCGCCTGCGCCCAGGCGCCGGCGTGCGCCCGCGGCGCCGTGGTCGTCCAGGCGCGCTCGCGCAGCGACGAAAAGTCCCTCGTCCGCGCCGGCTTCACCGCCACCAAGCGCATCGGCGGGGCCGTCCAGCGCAACCGCGCCAAGCGGCGGCTGCGCGAGGCCGCCAGGCTGCTGCTGCCCGACCTCGCCCGCCCCGGTTTCGACTATGTGTTCATCGCCCGCGGCGGCGTGATCGCGCGCCCATGGGCGCGTCTTCTTGACGATGTGAAAAGCGCGCTGATAAGGCTCGCCGCCGAACGCGACGGCCGGCCCCGCGACCCTGCGCACGTCCCGCCCGCAGATTGAGCTCTTCCCCGATGCAAGACGAATCCAGCCGCAACACGATCATCTTCCTCGTGTGCGCGGTCTTCCTGTTCTTCATCTACCAGCATTTCGTGCTCGACCCGGCGGCGGCCCGCCGCCAGGCCGAGATGAAGCAGGCTCAGGCCACGGCGCAGGCTCAGGCCCAGGCGCACGGACCCGGCAGCCCCGGCGCGCCGACCGCCGACGGACCCGCCCCGGTCAGCCGCACCCAGGCGCTGCAGGCCAGCCCGCGCGTGCCGATCGCCACGCCGTCGCTGAAGGGCTCCATCGCGTTGAAGGGCGCGCGGATTGACGACCTGTGGCTGACCCAATTCCGCCAGACGGTGGACAAGAACTCCCCGCCGGTGGAGCTCTTGCGCCCCGAAGGCGCCCAGCACGCCTGGTTCGCCCAGTTCGGCTGGACCGGCGCCAACGTGCCCGGCCTGCCGAACGAGGACACCGTCTGGACCGTGGCCCAGGGCTCGACGCTGTCGCCCGGTCAGCCGCTGGTGCTGACCGCCGCCAACGGCCAGGGCCTGACCTTCACGCGCAAGATCGAGGTCGACGACAAGTTCATGTTCACGGTCACCGACACGGTGGCCAACGCCTCGGACCATCCGGTGACGCTGGCGCCGTACGGCTCGATCCAGCGTCAGGGCCTGCCGCCGGCGGCGCAGGGCAGCCAGATCGTCCACGAGGGCGCGGTGGGCGCGCTCGGCCAGGACAATCCGACGCTGAAGCTCATCAAGTACAAGCAGTGGGCCAAGAACGGCGGCGGCGGGGAGATCGCCTCCAAGACCGGCTGGGTCGGCATCACCGACAAGTACTGGCTGGCCGCCCTGATCCCGGCCCAGGGCCAGCCGTTCGAAGGCCAGTTCCGCGACACCAAGGTCCAGGGCCTCGACGTCTTCGACGCCAACTTCGTCGGCGCGGCGCGCACGGTACAGCCCGGCCAGCAGACCAGCGAGACCACCCGCTTCTTCGGCGGCGCCAAGGTCGTGCCGACGCTCAAGGCCTACCAGCAGCAGTACAACATCCCCCGCTTCGACAGCGCCGTCGACTGGGGTCACTTCTGGTTTCTGACCCGGCCGATCTTCGCCTTCCTGGAGTTCATCTACCACTACGTGGGCAGCTTCGGCGTCGCCATCCTGCTGCTGACGGTGGCCGTGCGCGCGATCTTCTTCCCGATCGCCCACAAGCAGTACGAGTCCATGGCCAAGATGCGCCGCGTCCAGCCGATGGTCGAGGAGCTGCGCAAGAAGTTCAAGGACGACCCGGCCAAGCAGCAGCAGGAGATGATGGCCCTCTACCAGCGGGAGAAGGTCAATCCGCTGGCCGGCTGCCTGCCGGTGCTGCTGCAGATCCCGGTGTTCTTCTCGCTCTACAAGGTGCTGACCGTCACCCTCGAGATGCGCCATGCCCCGTTCATGGGCTGGATCCAGGACCTCTCGGCCCGCGATCCCACCACCGTCTGGAACCTGTTCGGCCTGATCCCCTGGACGCCGGCGCATGCGCCGGTGGTGGGCGGCCTTTTGGACACCACCCTGCACATCGGGATCCTGCCGCTGCTCTACGGCCTGACCCAGTGGATGAGCATGGCCATGAGCCCGCCCGCGCCCGACCCGGCGCAGCAGAAGGTGATGCAGCTGATGCCGGTGATCTTCACCTTCTTCATGGCGCCCTTCGCCGTGGGCCTCCTGATCTACTGGACCTGGAGCAACGTCATCACCTTCGTCCAGCAGTACGTGCTGATGCGCCACTACAAGGTCGAGACCCCGTTCGACCGCTGGTTCGCCCGCATGTCGGGCAAGAAGGCGGCGACTTGAGCCAGACCGCGCCCTTCGACGAGGAAGCGCTGGAGGCGGCGCGCAAGCTGTTCGCCCGCGAGACCTGCTTCCTGATGGGGGCGGCGGCGATCTCCGGCCTGCCGGAGGCGGACCTGCCGGAGGTGGCCTTCGCCGGCCGCTCCAACGTCGGCAAGTCGTCGCTGATCAATGCGGTGACCGGGCGCAAGGAGCTGGCGCGGGCGTCGAACGAACCGGGTCGGACGCGGGAAGTGAACTTCTTCGTGCTGGACGAGCGGTTGCGGCTGGTCGACCTGCCGGGCTACGGCTTCGCCAAGGTCAGCCGCGAGGTGGCCAAGAAGTTCCAGAACCTCGGCCGCTCCTACCTGCGCGGCCGGCCGAACCTGAAGCGGGCCTATCTGCTGATCGACGCGCGCCATGGCCTCAAGGCCGTCGACGGCGAGGCGCTCGACGCCTTCGACCAGGCCGCGGTCTCCTATCAGATCGTGCTGACCAAGGCCGACAAGCTGAAGCCCGCCGAAGTCGCCAAGGTGACCGAGGCGACGCTGAAGGCGGTCTCCAAGCGTCCGGCCGCCTTCCCGCGCGTGCTGGCCACCAGCTCCGAGACCGGCCAGGGCATCCCCGAGCTCCGCGCCGAGATCGCCGCGGCGTGCGCGCTCTGAAGATGCTCCCCCTTAGGGGAGCTGTCGCCACCTCGCCGCTCCGCGGCGAGGTTTCGGTGAAGATCGCCGGATCGCAAGCGATCCGGCGGGCCGACTGAAAGGGCTTCCACTCAAACGCCCTGTTCAGGCAGGCGTCATCTGCATCTGAGCGGAAGCCCGGTCCTTCGGACCACCTCCCCCAAGGGGGCGGATCTGGGATGACACGGCCCCTCTCCTCCGCTATCCGACCCCCGGAACGGCAGCCCGGGGCGTACGGTGAGCGAACAAGCGGAAGAACAGGGCTGGGCGACCGCCAAGACGCTGGCCGAGACCCTGCCCTACATCCAGATCTATGATCGCGAGACGGTGGTCATCAAGTACGGCGGCCACGCCATGGGCGAGGAGCAGGTGGCCAAGCTGTTCGCCGCCGACGCCGTGCTGCTGAAGATGCTGGGCGTGCACCCGGTGGTGGTGCACGGCGGCGGGCCGCAGATCTCCGCCTGGCTGTCCAAGGCGGGCGTGAAATCGACCTTCGTCGACGGCCTCAGGGTCACCGACGAGGCGACCATGGAGGTGGCCGAGATGGTGCTCTCCGGCGCCATCAACAAGGAGATCGCCAACTGGATCACCCAGGCCGGCGCCGAGGCCGACGTGCGCGGGGTGGGGCTGTCCGGCAAGGACGCCCGGCTGATCACCGTCGAGAAGGTGCAGCGGACCCGCAAGGTCCCGGGCTCCGACGAGGAGCAGATGGTCGACCTGGGCTTCGTCGGCGAGCCGAAGAAGATCGACCCGCAGCTGATCCAGGCGCTGATCTACGCTGAGCACGACTATATTCCGGTGGTGGCGCCGATCGGCGTCTCCCAGGACGGCGAGACCTACAACATCAACGCCGACACCGTGGCCGGCGCGCTGGCCGGCGCGCTGGGCGCCAAGCGGATGCTGCTGCTGACCGACGTCATGGGCGTGCTCGACAGGAACGGAGAGCTGATCCGCCAGATGACGGTGGCGGAGGCCGAGGCCGCGATCGCCGACGGCGTCGCCACCGGCGGCATGATCCCCAAGCTCGAGACCGCCATCGCCGCGGTGGAGGCGGGCGTCGAGGCCGTCGTCATCCTCGACGGCCGGCGGCCGCACGCCATGCTGGTGGAGCTGTTCAGCGAGCACGGGGCCGGCACGCTGATCCGCAGATGAGCGTAGACCTCAGCCATGTGACCACCTGGCTCTTCGACCTGGATGACACCCTCTATCCGGCGGAGTCGGGCCTCATGGCCGAGATCGAGCGGAGGATGACCGCCTTCGTCATGCGCGTCACGCAGTTGCCGCGCGACGAGGCCTACCGGCTGCAGAAGGACTATCTGGTCAGGCACGGGGTGACCCTGCTGGGGCTGATGCAGAACCACGGCGTCGATCCGGCCGAGTTCGCCGACGCCTATGTCGACATCGAACTGGACGCGCTCTCGCACGACCCGGAGCTGGTCGCGGCGATCGAGGCCCTGCCCGGCCGCCGGCTGGTGTTCACCAACGCCGACGCGCGGCACGCCGAGCGCGTGCTGCGGCGGCTGGGTCTGACGGACCTGTTCCACGAGGTCTTCCACATCGCCTCGTTCGACTACACGCCCAAGCCCGATCCGCGCGCCTTCGCCCGGATGTGCGCCGAGCACGGTGTGGTCCCGGCGCAGACCTGCTTCTTCGAGGATTCCGAGCGCAACCTGCAGCCGGCCGCCGACCTCGGCATGACCACGGTGCTGGTCGGCCCGCACGCGCTGGACTCCGCCGCGCCCTTCGTCCATTTCCGCGCCCCACGGCTCACGCCCTTCCTGCAGGGCGTGAGCCGGCGCGAGACCCGTTGAAAGAGAGACCATGACCAGCATCACCGTGAGCGACCTGAAGATCGAGATCGAGCGGGCCTGGGACGCGCGCGACGGCGTCTCGACCGCCACCACCGGACCGGTGCGCACTGCGGTGGAGGAGACCCTGCAGCGCCTCGACGCCGGCGAGCTGCGCGTCGCCGGGCGCCAGGCCGACGGCCGCTGGGAGGTGCATCAGTGGGTCAAGCAGGCGATCCTGCTCTCCTTCCGCCTGAACCCCAACGCCGTTGTCCACGGCCCGGCCCCGGGGCCGTTCTGGGACAAGGTCCCGACCAAGTTCGCCGGCTGGGACGCCCCGCAGTTCGAGGCCGCGGGCTTCCGCGCCGTGCCGGGCGCCGTCGTCCGCCGCGGCGCGCACATCGCGAAAAACGTCGTGCTGATGCCGTCCTTCGTGAACGTCGGCGCCTTCGTCGACGAGGGCACGATGATCGACACCTGGGCGACGGTCGGCTCCTGCGCGCAGGTCGGCAAGCACTGCCACATTTCCGGCGGCGCAGGCCTCGGCGGGGTGCTGGAGCCGCTGCAGGCCAACCCGACCATCATCGAGGACAACTGCTTCATCGGCGCCCGCTCGGAAGTGGCCGAGGGCGTGATCGTGCGCCAGGGCAGCGTGCTGTCGATGGGCGTGTTCCTGACCTCCACCACCCCGATCATCAACCGCCAGACCGGCGAGGTGACCTACGGCGAAGTCCCGCCCTATTCGGTGGTGGTTTCCGGCTCGCGCCCGAACAAGACCGACGCCTCGCTGCCGTCGACCTACTGCGCGGTGATCATGAAGACGGTGGACGAGCGCACGCGCTCGAAGACCGGCGTGAACGAGCTGCTGCGGGATTAATACCGCGTCCCGTCCCGCCGCGTGTAGCCCTGCGCGCCCGGCGGGGCGAGCATGTCGATGTCAGGGTAGTCGCAGCCGTCTTCCTCCGGACAGCGCGAGCCCACCTCCAGCAGCACCAGCTCGCGGTCCGAACGGTTCTGGATGTGGTGGCCGTCGGCCTTGCCGGCGGGGAAACCGGCGCAGTCGCCGGGCCGCAAGGTCTGTTCGCCGGCTTCGCTGACCAGCACGCCCTCGCCTTCCAGCACATAGACGAACTCGTCCTCGGCGGTGTGCCAGTGGCGCTGGGCCGACCACTGACCGGGCGGCAGGCGCAGGAGGTTGACGCCGAACTGGGTCAGGCCCGCGGCGTCGCCCAGCCGCTGGCGCATGCGCCGGCGGCAGCGTTCGTCGAAGGGCGGCGGATAGTTGGTCCCGGTGCGGACCGGGACCTGGTCGACGTCGATCTTGGGCATGGGCCGTTTCCGGTCTAGGAGGACTTGAGAATTTAGTCCGCCAAGCCTTCGGGGGCGATCTTGATCGATGCCGTCAACCTGACGCGGGAGCTGATCCGCCGTCCCTCCGTGACGCCTGCGGACGCCGGCGCCATGGACGTGGTCGAAGAGACCCTAACCGGCCTGGGCTTCGCCTGCCGGCGCATGAAGTTCGGCGAGATCGAGAACCTCTACGCCAGGCTCGGGACCGCCCGACCGAATCTCTGCTTCGCCGGCCACACCGACGTGGTGCCGGTCGGCGACGCGGCCGCGTGGAGCCAGGGCGCCTTCGCGGCCGAGGTTGTCGACGGCGTGCTGGTGGGCCGCGGCGCGGTCGACATGAAGGGCGCCATCGCCGCCTACATCGCCGCCGCCGCCAAGGCGATCGCCGCCGGCGAGGTCAAGGGCTCGCTCTCCTTCCTGATCACCGGCGACGAGGAGGGCGTGGCGCTCGACGGCACCAGGAAGGTGGTCGAGACGCTCTTGGCCGAGGGCGAAGCGGTGGACCACTGCGTGGTCGGCGAGCCGACCTCGGCGCAGATCTTCGGCGACATGGTCAAGGTCGGCCGGCGCGGCTCGATCAACGCCGACATCCTGGTCGAGGGCGTCCAGGGCCATGTCGCCTACCCCCACCGCGCAGCCAATCCGGCGAGGGTGCTGGTCCCGCTGCTCGAACGGCTTCAGGGCCGCGTGCTGGACGAGGGCTACCCAGAGTTCCAGCCCTCGAACCTGGAGGTCACCCTGATCGAGATGCCGAACGCGGCGACCAACATCATCCCCTCGACCGGGCGCGCCCGGCTCAACATCCGCTTCAATCCGGCCCATACGGGCCAGGAGCTCGCCGACTGGATCGCCGCCGAGGCCGCCGCGGTCTCGCAGGGGACCAGGTGCCGGGTGACGGTGACGCCGCAGATCAGCGGCGAGGCCTTCCTGACCGAGCCCGGCCCCTTCACCGACGTCGTCGCCGCCGCCGTCGCCGACGTCACCGCCCACCTGCCGGAGCTCTCGACCTCCGGCGGCACCTCCGACGCGCGGTTCATCCGCGCGCTCTGCCCGGTGGTCGAGGTGGGCCTCGTCGGGATCACCATGCACCAGGTCGACGAGCGCACGCCGGTCGCCGAGATCGAGCGCCTGCAGGCGGTCTACGAGCGGCTGATCAACCGGTATTTCGCGGCGTTCGGGTGACACCCAAAACTGTCGTTCCGGTTTTCGCGCAGCGAAAGACCGGGATGTCACTGTGGGTGTGGGCGCGCCCCTCCCCTTACCCCTCGTACCCAACATAGGTGAGATAGAGCCCCCCAGCGGGAGCAACCGGCCCGCAGGCCTTGCGGTCGCGGGCTTCCAGCGCCGCCTTCAGGTCGTCCGCCGTCCAGCGGCCGACGCCGACCTCGACGAGCGAGCCGGTCATCGAGCGGACCTGGCGGTGCAGGAAGGACCGCGAGGCGAAGTCCAGCAGCACGTGCTCGCCCTCCCTCCGGACCGCGGCGAGATCCAGCGTCTTCATCGGCGACTTCGCCTGGCAGCCGAGGTCGCGGAAGGTGGTGAAGTCGTGGTGGCCGACGAGGACCTGGGCGGCGGCGTGCATGGCCGCCGCGTCCAGCGGCTTCTTCACGTGCCAGACCCGGCCCTGGTCGAGCGCCGGCGGGCTCTTGCGGTTGAGGATGCGGTAGAGGTAGCGGCGCTCGCGGGCCGAGAACCGGGCGTGCCAGCCCTCCGGCGCGACGGAGGCCTCGAGGATCACGATCGGCTCGGGCACGAGGTGGGCGTTCAGCGCGTCGCGCACCACCTCGGGCTTCCAGTCCTTCTCCAGGTCGACATGGATCACCTGGCCGGTGGCGTGGACGCCGGTGTCGGTGCGCCCGGCGGCGTGCAGCCGCAGCGCCTGGCCGCAGAAGCCCTTCACCGCCCGTTCGATCGAGCCCTGCACCGACGCCAGGCCGTCCTGGGCCTGGAAGCCGTGGTAAGGCCTGCCGTCGTATTCGATGAGCAGCCGGTAGCGCGGCATCAGGCGAGCGTCGTCCCCGCCGCCACGGCCTGGCCGC
>NZ_DATELG010000092.1:0-4070 GCF_035276905.1 Phenylobacterium sp.
GCGACAGGTTCTGGGCTGACGTCGTGTCCTGCGCCAGCGCGCCCACCCCGATGATGGCCGAGCCGTACATCGCGAAGGCCAGCACGAACACCACCGCGCCGAGGCCAAGCGTGCGAACGTCGCCGAAATCGCTCAGGACCAGGGCGGCGACGGGCGCCTTGGCGGTCAGCGGGCTGGCGGCGATCATAGCGCCTCCGCCGAGCCAGACGCCCATGACCAGGGCGGCCAGCGCGCCGACGCCCAGCAGCTTGCCGAGCACGATCTCGCTGGGCCGCACGGCGGCCAGCAGGCTTTCCAACGCGCGGTTCGAGCGCTCGCGCACCACCGCCTGCAGCAGGAGGCCGAGCGAGCCGACCAGCGCCAGCCACAGCATGGCGCTCATCGAGAAGCGAGCGAAGCGCCCCTTGTCCTGCGGGGGCGTCGGCCGCGGCGTCGGCTCGTGGACAGCGATGTCAGTTGCGCGCGCCTCGTCGCCGGTCAGCGCCTCGCCACGGAGCGCCGCGGCCACATCACGCCGCAGCAGCGCTACGCTGATCTTGGAGAGCGGCTCGCCCTGGACCGACACATCGGGCCCGCCCAAGCCGTCGGTGAGACGAACCCGGACCGCGGCCGGGCCTGCGCCGTCAATCCGCACCTGGTCCGGTCGGCCCTCGATGTCGGCGGCTTCCTCGATCGCGTGTTTCATGGCCGCGGCCAACTGCGCATTCGGCGCTTCGATCGCCACCATGCGGGCGGCGGGCGGGGCCGGCGTGCGCGCCATCTCCCCCGCGCCGAGCGCAGCCAGGAGCATCAGCAGAGGCCCCGTCAGCAGCGCCACCCAGAAGCTCGGGACGCCGGCATAGGCGACGATCTCGCGTCGCGCCACGAGCCACAGCCGGTGCATCAAGCCGCTTCCTTCTGTGCGGCGAACGCCCAGAAGGCCCCCTCCAGGTCGGCCTGGATCGGCTCGAAGCCCTGCACCGACAGCTGCCGCTCGGCCATGGCCCGCATCAGGGTCGGATAGGCCACATGGGTCGGCAACAGTACGCGCCAGCGCAACGCCTCGCCGATTTTGCCGGGGAACGGCTGCGCCTCGCCGCCGAGTTCGCTGGCGACCGCCAACAGGCCGCCGTCGTCGTTGCAGGTGACGTAGACCCCGTGCGGCGCCTTCGCGGCGGCCTCGGCCACGGCCCCTTCGAACACGGTGCGGCCGTCGGAGATGATCACCACGTGGTCGCAAAGCCGCTCGGCGGCGGCCATGGCGTGGGTCGAGAAGAGGATGGCGCCGCCGCCTGCGCGGTACTCGTCGAACAGCGACTGGACCTCGGCCTGCGCGACCGGATCGAGGCCGGAGAACGGTTCGTCGAGGATCAGCAGCCGGGGCGCGTGGGCGATGGCGCAGAGGATCTGCACCCGCTGGGCGTTGCCCTTCGAAAGTTCGCCGACGCGCGCGCCGCGGCGCGCGCCCAGCCCGATGCGCTCGAGGAGCTCGTCAGCGCGGCGGTAGGCTTCGACGCGCGCCACGCCTTTCAGACGGGCATGGAAGGCCACCGCGTCGCGCGCCCGTTCGCGCGGCGCCAGCCCCCGCTCCTCGGGAAGGAAGCCCAGCTGACGGCGCGTCTCAAAATCCGCCGGCTCGCCGAAGATCGCGATCTCGCCGGCGTCCGGCGACGTCAGCCCCATGATGCACTTGAGCGTGGTGCTCTTGCCGGCGCCGTTGACGCCGATGAAGCCGGTCACGCTGCCCGGTGCGACGGTGAAGCTGATGTTCCGCACGCCCCGACCGCCCGCGTACTGCTTGGCGAGGCCAACGACACGAAGCGGCGCGCTTGGTGAATTTGCCTGGGGCATGAGCGACACCATGCCCAATCTTGCTTACGCCGCAGATAAGAAGGACGGTTACTGGCGCAGCAAGCTTAATTGCTCATTATTTACCGCGACCGATCGACCTTAACTTCCCATCTAGGCCCCTCATCACCGATCCCGCCGGTCAATTAGACCGCCGCTGGATGATCATTTGAAATTACGCTCAAGCTTGTTCAATCTCACAAAGAGTCGAGCCGTCAGCTGGACGGTCCTTCGCTTGCGCCATCGGGGTTGCGCCATGCCGTCAAATGCACCGCATGCCGTCTCGCACTCTCTGCTAAGCATTTTGCTCGTCTTGTTGCTGATCGCCTGGCGGGTCAGCAAAATGACTCCGGGCAAGTCCCAGCCCCGGCCGCTTCGCCTCGAATGGCTCTGGGTCACGCCGCTGACCGCCCTGGCCGTCACCGTTGCAGACCTTGCGGTGCAGCCCCCACGGGGTCTCGACTGGCTCTGGCTCTTGGCCGGCCTCGGCATTGGCGGCGTTCTCGGATGGTGGCGCGGCAAACTGGTGCAGATCACTGTGCACCCTCAGACGCGCCAGCTGATCGCCCGTGCCTCCCCGGGCGCGGCCCTGCTCATCGTGGCCCTGGTCGGCGTGAGGTATGCCCTCCGCTCGCTCGTCACCGGCGAGGCCCAGACCTGGCATCTGAGCATGACGCTGATCGCCGGAATGTTCCTCTCTCTCGGGCTTGGGATCCTGGCGGCCCAACGGCTCGAAATGTATCTCCGGGCCCAGCAGTTGCTGGCGGAGACGCCCGCCGTGGAGCCGGTCGCGGCCCTGGCTACGCCGCGCCGCGGAATTGAGATCCCCACGTCGGGCGACTTTGCGTCATTCAAGCTGGCGCTGATGGCGGCCGGCGTGTTCCTGCTCGTGCTGATGATCGGCTTGGCGCTTCCTCGGTAGGTACGGTTTGTTGCGGCGCGGCCGGGCCGCGACGGCCGGTTGAAGCACGATCGCGGGAGCCGGCAGCGCGACAAGCGCGCCGCATGCCCGCCGCCCTCACTCCGACACAGGCCAGGTGCCTCTGCACCTGTTCCTGGCCAGTCCAAGACCAACCCCGGGCGGCATCGCCAATGGCGCCGCAAAAAACAGCTTCGCCATTGATAGCGGGCGTCATTTGGCAACATGCGGTTGCGCGCGCCTATTATATTTCAAAGTCGAAATTCGTCATGGCCTGAGCGTCAGTGTGAATGAAGTCCGCTTTGAAAACGCGGTTGGGGCGCAGGGCTCGCAGCTCCGGCCGCAAGGCAGCGTCCTGATCCTCGACGCCTTCGGGGGCGATTACTTCGACCAACTTGCGTGCACGCTGCGGCGCCGCGGCGTGCGCGTCGTGCGCGTCAGCAGCGTCGGTGCGCTGACTGAGAAGGGAGTTCGTCGGCTGACGCGTTGGATGCGCGACCAGGGGCTCTATGACGCCTACGTGAGCCTGTCCGAAGTGGGCGAAGACGGCGCCCTGCCCAAGCGCCTGGGCGGCGGGCCGATCCTCGACGTGCTCGCCGAAGAGAACACCCTGGCGGCGGCGAACTGCGAACATCCGGCGATCTCGGCGCTCGCCAGGCGAGGGCTGGCCTACCGGCGCTTTCCCCCGCTACGGCTTATCGACAAGTTCGAGGTGAACGCCATCCTGGAGAGAGCCGGGGTGCTCACTCCACCTCAGATGCGCGCCAGTGACATTAGCGCAAAAGAAGCGGTCGCACGCTTTGGGCTGCCGCTGGTCGTCAAAGCCGCCATCGGCGCTGCCGGACAGGGCGTCAGGATCGGCGACTCGCTTGAGGAGGTCGAGCGGGCGCTTGAAGATCTGAATGCCAAGTCGAGGGGTGGGGCTTTCTACCAGAAGTATATCGACGGCCACATGGTGATGTACGGCGCCGTGACGGGAACGGAGGGGGCGCTCCTCGAACACGGTTTCTGCGTCATGGCCAATTGCTGGCCGCTGGGGCCAAGCGCGGTCGTGCGCGTGTTCGACGATCCCGACCTGCTGGCCGCTGGCCGGCTGGTGACCCGGACGTTGGGATGCCTGGGGCTTGCGGAGATCGGCTTCATCCGCGACCGCGATGGCAAGGTATGGCACGTTGACGCCAACGTCCGTGTGTGGACGCCCCTTCGGATGCAAGAGGATTCTGAGAAGAGGTGGTGCGCGCAGGTTCAGGTGCTTCCGTGTGTCCGGCCTGATTGATGCGGCCTTTCACACGCCGCTGGCCTGTATGGAGTTCGCGGACCGGGT
>NZ_DATELG010000093.1:0-4809 GCF_035276905.1 Phenylobacterium sp.
CGAGCACGACCAGCGCGCCGGCCCAGGCCGCGGCCGCGACCAACAGCACGCCCGGGACCACCCGCAGCGCGAAGGCGCGGCCCCCCGCGGCCACGGCGACGATCACCTTGGTGACCGAGTTGGTGGTGAAGCCGGCCAGGATCGGGACCACGCATTCCGCCGGCTCCATGCGGCCGTTGACCACCAGGGAGGCGATGGAGATGGCCGAGGCGTGGGTGTCGACGAAGCCCGCCAGCGCGGCCGCGACGATCGCGCCGGCCTCGCCGAACCAGTGGCGCAGCGCCGCCGAGATCAGCAGCACGACCGACAGCGTTCCGGCGAAGATCAGCGCCGTCTTCAGGCTGAGGGCCTCGCCGGCGGAGGCGCCCTCGGTCTTCTGGCGGATCGCCGAGAGGGTGAAGACCACGCCGTAGCCCGCCGCGGCGACGCCCGCGCAGACGAGCGGGATCACCATCTCCCGCAGGGCGGCCTGGCTGGTGGCGCTGAGCACCACCGCCATCTGCACCACTGTGGCGACCGTCGAGAGCACCGCGCCGGCGGCGGCGGCCCCCAGCACGCCCGGCTCCTCCGCCGCGCGCGAGCCCATGGCGCCGATGGTGGCGGAGCTGGACACGAAACCGGATGCGAGGCCCGAGACCGGCAGGCCGAACCGCGGCCCGAGCAGGCGCGTGGCCACATGGCCGGCCGCTCCGATCAGCAGCACCAGCACCACCAGCCGCCACACCGACCGGGGATTGAGCGCGTCGAACGGGCCCATCTGGGCGTTCGGCAGCAGCGGCATCACGACGATGGCCGCCGCCGCGAGCACCAGGGCGGAGCGGAGCTCCTCCTCGGTCAGGACGGCGCTGGCGAAATGATGCAGCCGCTCGCGCGCGCCGAGCAGCAGGGCGGTGACGACCGCCGCGGCGCCGGCGACGTTCGGCGCCTCCATCGCCAGGCCGCCGATCAGCACGGTGAAGACGAAGGCCAGCTCGGTCGTCAGTCCCGGGTCCTCGGACCGGAACGTGCGCCAGTAGCTCACGCCCGCCAGCACGGCCACGACGGCCGTTGCGACGCCGAGGAGCGCGGCGCCGCCGCACTGGACGGCGACCGCGCCGGCGAGCGCGGCGATGGAGAAGGTCCGAAGGCCTGCGACCGCCTCGCCGCCGCGGCTGGCGGCGCTGGCGCGTTCGCGTTCGAGGCCGATCAGGGCCCCGGCCCCGAGGGCGACCAACATGTTCAGGAGCGGCGCGTTCACGGTCCGCGGCCTCCTTGAGGCGAGCCTCGACCATCGCAGGCTGCGCCGTGCACGGCCATAGTCCATCGGGCGAAACCCGCCAATGCACGCACGGACGGCCGGATCGGCGGTTGGGGGCCTTGGAGCGCCGCGACTGCGGGGCTAAGAGCGTTCCCATGATCGGACCCGCCGCCACCTTCGGCTTTCGCGACGTCGACCCTGAAGCCAAGCCCGGCCTGGTGCGCGGCGTCTTTGACCGCGTGGCCAAGCGCTACGACCTGATGAACGACCTGATGAGCGGCGGCGTGCACCGGCTGTGGAAGGACGCCGTGGCCGCGCGGCTCAATCCGCAGCCCGGCGAGCTGATCGTCGACTGCGCCGGCGGCACGGGCGACATGGCCCGGCGCTTCTCGAAGATGGCCCGGCGCGTCCAGGCGCGCCGCGGCGGGGACGACGCCCGGGTCTTCGTCATCGACTACAACGCCGAGATGATCGCCGCCGGCCGCGAGAAGGGCGCTGAGCCGGAGATGGCCTGGGCGGTGGGCGACGCCCAGAGGCTGCCGCTGCCGGACGGCTGCGCCGACGCCTATGTGATCTCCTTCGGCATCCGCAACGTCACCGACGTCGCCGCCGCGCTGCGCGAGGCGCGCCGGGTGCTGAAGACCGGCGGCCGGTTCCTCTGCCTGGAGTTTTCCCGGCCCACCGCCGAGGCGCTGCAGAAGCTCTACGACGCCTATTCCTTCAAGGTGATCCCGCAGATCGGCGCGCGGGTCGCCGGCGACCGCGACTCCTACCAGTATCTGGTGGAGAGCATCCGCCGCTTTCCCGACCAGCGGACCTTCGCCGCGATGATCGCCGAGGCCGGCTTCGCCTGCGTCGGGTTCACCAACTTCAGCGGCGGGGTCGCGGCCCTGCACACCGGCCGGGCGGCTAGAGCGTGACAGCCGGAAGTGGAAGCCGGTTCCGGCGCCCGTCACGCTCTAAACTATTGAAAACAAGCCTTTTTAATCCCGACGAACAATTCCGTTCGGCGGGAAAAGGCTCTAGCCCGTGAGCGGGCCCGCCGCGTTCGGGCGGCTGATCGGCGCCGGCTGGATGCTGGCGCGCAACGACGCGCTGTTGCCGCGCGAGCTTGACGCCCTCTATCCGCCGCCGCTCGCGGCGCTGTCGCGGGCGCTGAGGCTAGCGGCCGGGCGCCAGGCGCGCGAGGGCCGGCCGGGCGAGCGGCTGGCGCACGCGCTCGAACGGCTGGGCCCCGTGGCCATCAAGCTCGGCCAGCTGCTCTCCACCCGCGCCGACATCTTCGGCCGCGAGTTCGCCGAGGACCTCTCGCGGCTGAAGGACCGGCTGGCGCCGTTCCCGATGGAAACCGCCCGCAAGGAGCTGGAGCGGGTGCTGGACCGGCCGCTGGACACCGTGTTCGCCGAGTTCGGCCGGCCGGTCGCCGCCGCCTCGCTCGCCCAGGCCCACGAAGCGGTGCTGCTCGACGGCCGCAAGGTGGCGGTGAAGATCCTGCGGCCGGGCATCGCCCGGCGGGTGGCCGAGGACGCCGAGGTGCTGATGCTGGCCGCGCGCCTGGTCGAGCGGCTCGCGCCGCTGGC
Source organism: Phenylobacterium sp. (assembly GCF_035276905.1). GTDB lineage: Bacteria > Pseudomonadota > Alphaproteobacteria > Caulobacterales > Caulobacteraceae > Phenylobacterium. Next base: position 2,818 of record NZ_DATELG010000093.1, read on the forward strand.
CCGGCGCCTGGAGCCGCGGGCCTTCGCCCGGACGGTGATCCGCGCCACCGAGCTGGAGCTGGACCTCAGGCTCGAGGCCGCCGGCGCCGACGAGCTCGGCGAGGTGATGGCCGAGGACGGCTACATGCGCGCGCCCAAGGTGGTCTGGGAAGGCGTCGGCAAGCGGGCCCTGACCATGGAGTGGGCGCGCGGCCTGCCGCTCTCGGGCGAGGCGGCGCTGGCGCAAGCAGGCCTCGACCGGCGCCAGCTGGCCGACAACCTGATCCGGGCCTTCCTGTCCCAGGCCCTCGACCGCGGCGTCTTCCACGCCGACCTGCACGAGGGGAACCTGTTCGTCGCCGCGCCGGCCCAGATCACGGCGGTGGACTTCGGCATCATCGGCCGGCTCGGCGCGCCCGAGCGGCGCTACCTGGCGGAGATCCTGTGGGGCTTCCTGCAGCGCGACTACCCCCGCGTGGCCCAGGTGCACTTCGACGCCGGCTACGTCCCGGCCACGCACAGCGTCGCCGAGTTCGCCCAGGCGCTGCGCGCCGTCGGCGAGCCGGTGTTCGGCCGCGCCGCCAGCGAGGTGCCGATGAGCCGGGTCCTGACCCAGCTCTTCGAGATCACCGCCCTCTTCGACATGCGCCTGCGGCCGGAGCTGGTGCTGCTGCAGAAGACCATGATGACCGTCGAGGGCGTCGCCCGGCGGATCTATCCGGAACACGACATCTGGTCCGCCGCCGAGCCCGTGGTCCGCCGCTGGATCGCCCGCGAGCTGTCGCCGGCGACGCGCATCCGCCGGCTGGCGGAAGAGGCCGAGCAGGCCGTCCGCAACCTCGCCCGCCTGGCGGCCGCGCCGCCGACCGAGGCCCCGCCCCCTGCCCCGCCGGCCGCGGAGCGCGACCGCCACGTCGTCCTCTGGTTCGCCCTCGGCGCCCTGACCTCGGGGCTGGCGTTCCTGGCGGGGATGTGGCTGCGGTAGCCTCCCGCCCTTAACGGGGAGGGACGGCGCTTGCGCCCTGTCGGCCCTAGACCATTCGCCGCCGAAGTGGACGCCGGTTCGGCGCAGCGAATGGTCTAACTTCAAGAACTTATGAGCGTTCGGCGGTGCGTTCGAACCGCCGAACGCTCTAGCTAGAGCGGGTTGAGGTTTGAATGAATCGTTGGATTCACAAATCAGCGGAGGTCTGATTCAAGGTTCCTGCTGGGACGGGAGGCCAGCAGGGATGACCCGACCTTATTCGATGGATCTTCGGGACCGGGTGGTGGCGGCGGTCGAGCAGGAGGGACTGTCGCGGAATCAGGCTGCGGCTCGCTTTGGGATTGCGGTGAGCACGGCGGTGCACTGGGTTCGGCGCTACCGGACGACAGGGAGTGTCGCGCCCGGCAAGGTCGGCGGTCACAAAAGGCGGGTTCTGAGCGGCGATCACGCCGAGTGGCTGATCGCCCGCTGCCAGCCGGACCAGGCGTTCACGATCAGCCAGCTGGTGGGCGAGCTCCTGGCGGAGCGTGGGCTGAAGGTGGATCGTCGGCAGGTGTGGGAGTTCCTCCACGCCGAGAAGCTCAGCTTCAAAAAAAAGCCTGTTCGCCAAGGAGCAGGATCGCCCCGACGTCGCCCGGCGGCGTGAACAGTGGAAGCAGCGCCAGGGGCTGATCGACCCTGAACGCCTGGTGTTCATCGACGAGACCTGGGCCAAGACCAACATGACGCCGCTGCGCGGCTGGTGTCCCAGGGGCGAGCGGCTGAAGGCCAAGGCCCCGTTCGGCCGCTGGAAGACCATGACCTTCATCGCCGCTTTGCGGTGCGACCGCATCGAGGCGCCCTGCCTGTTCGACGGACCGATCAACGGCGAGGCCTTCCTCGCCTATGTCCGTGTGTGGACGCCCCTTCGGATGCAAGAGGATTCTGAGAAGAGGTGGTGCGCGCAGGTTCAGGTGCTTCCGTGTGTCCGGCCTGATTGATGCGGCCTTTCACACGCCGCTGGCCTGTATGGAGTTCGCGGACCGGGT
>NZ_DATELG010000094.1:0-3243 GCF_035276905.1 Phenylobacterium sp.
ACGGCCAGGCCGCCGGCGAGGGCGATCAGCCCCACCAGCCAGCCTGACCCAGATTCAACCCTGTTCGGCACTGCCGCCCCCCGCCCCCCTTAAGGATCAGCCGCGTTCGCCAGCGGTGGCGCTGGACATCGAGCTGGAGCCGGTTGTGGATGGCGCCGTCGCCGACGTGTCGGTGCTCGACGAGCTGGCCGACGGCGCGGTGGCCGAGGTGTTGGCGCCGTAGGAGCTGGCCGAGCTCGCCGGCGGGCTCGCGCCCGCAGTCGTGCTCGCGCCGGCTCCGGCGTTGGCGGGATTCGCAGCGTTCGGCGACGCGGACGAGCGGCTGCCGTAGGCGCCCTGTGAGTTCTGCGCCGCGGCGGCGTCGTTGGCCGCAGCACCGCTGCTCATGCCTGACGTGGTCGAGCCCGACGAGGTGGATTGGGCGAGCGCGGCGCCGGCGAGAAGCACGACGCCCGCGGCGGTGGCGATGGCGATCTTCGGGTTCATACAGTCATCTCCGTTGTCCCCTAGCCGCGCCGGAAACTAAACCGGACGCCCCCTGTTCCGGGACTTGCCATTTGGCAAGGCGGTTCCGGGCGAGGCCAAAGGCCCTTCCGAAGCTCCGCCGGCTCGCGTCCACGCGCCCGGCGGCGTTTAGTTAGAAGCGCAGCTATTGGGCATAAACGTGTCCCTGGCCAGGCACGGTTAGGGAAGCGCGGTCCTGCTCAAGCCCCGTGCAGCATGGCCGCGAGCTTGGCCACGGCGATCGCTCATCGCGCCCCGGCTTCCCAGGCCAGGAACTCGGGCGTCTCGAGCAGACGTTCGGCGTACTCCCCGCCGCGGCCGGTGTCGCCGAAGTCGGAAAGGCGTACGCCATAGGTCCGCAGCCGCGAGGCGACCGGCGTGTAGAAGGCGTCGGCGACGCTCCATTCCGCGCCGCCGAGCCACGGTCCGCCCAAGCGCGTCAGAAGGTCGACCCACATCCGGGCGATGCGGCGCAGGTCCTTATGGGTCGCTTCGGAAAGCTCGGCCACCTTGGGCGCGGCCCGCAGGTCCATCGGGCACTCGCCGCGCAGCGAGCTGAAGCCGGAGTGCATCTCCGCCGCCGCCGCCCGGGCCAGGGCGCGCGCGCCGGGATCCTGCGGCCAGAGCCTGGCCTGCGGGAATTTCTCAGCGAGGTATTCGCAGATCGCCAGCGAGTCCCAGATCACGAGCCCGTCGTCCTTCAGGACCGGCACATGGTTGCTCGGGCTGTGCGGCGCGATGGCGGCCTCGGTGCGCGCGCCTTGCCGCAGTTCGATGGACGTCTCGGTGAACTCGGCGCCGGCCCTCTTCAGCACCAGCCACGGCCGCATGGACCAGCTTGACCACGCCTTGTTGCCGATCACGAGTTCCATACGAGTGGCCTCCTTCGCCAAAACGCAACGGGCCAGCGTTTAGCTGGCGGTCTCGGCGCTGTAACGCGCAATCAGGCCGGTCCGTATCGCCCGCCGGTAGACCCCCGCGAACGCGAGGCAGGCCAGAAGCAGATAGAGCCCCGCCAGGCCCAGGCCGGCGGCGAGCCCGCCCCACGCGACCGGCCGGCCCGCGACGATGCTGCGCATGCCCTCGAAGACATAGGACGGCGGCAGGGCGTGGCCGATCCAGCGCATCCAGGCCGGCAGGGTGGCGAGCGGATAGAAGACGCCCGCGAACGGCGAGAGCAGCGAGGGGATCGGCCAGATCAGCCACTCCGACGCCGGCCCGAACCTGAGCACGATCGCCGTGCCGAGGATCCCAAGCGCGATGCCGGTGACGAACAGCACCATCAGGAACGGGACCAGGGCCGCGCCATAGGCCAGAAAGTCGAGGCCGAAGACGCCGGTGGCGAGCGCCAGCATGGCCAGGAGGCCCATCAGGCTGGTGCATACACCCGTCGTGACGAGGCCCGCCAGGTACTCCGAGATCATCAGCGGCGTGGCGAACAGGTTCAGGAAGTTGCGCGACCAGACATCCTCGAAGAAGGCCGTCGTCACCCCCTGCATGACCCGGGAAAGGAAGTCCCACAGCAAGACCGCGCCAAGCAGGGAGGCGGTGAAGTGCGCCGCACCGGTCAGCTGGTCGAGATAGCGGCTGATGAAGCCCCAGAGCACGATGTCGATCGCCACCCAGGCGACCATCGGCAGCAGCCGCACCGGGCTGCCGCGCAGCAGGAAGACCTGGCGCAGGACGATGGCGGCGATGCGGGAGGCGCGCATCAGTCCACCTCCTCGCCGGTCGCCGGATGCTCGTGGGCGACCTCGATGAAGAGATCCTCGAGGCTCGCCGCGCCGTGCTGGCTGATCAGGTCGGCGGGCCGGCCGTCGAGCAGGATCCTGCCGCGCGAGAGGAACAGCACCCGGTCGCAGACCTCGGCCACCTCGTACATGTTGTGGCTGGTCCAGAGCACGCCGGCCCGGGTCTCGCGGACGAAGCCGGTGATCCGCCGGCGGATGTCGCGCGCGGTCGCCGGATCGATCGAGGCGGTCGGCTCGTCGAGCAGCAAGAGGCGCGGGCTGTTCAGCATCGCCTTGGCGAGGGCCACGCGGGTCTGCTCGCCGGAGGACAGCACGCCGGTCTTGTCCCGGCGGTGCTGTGAAAGGTCGTAGGCGTCGATCAGCGCCTCGATGCGCGCCGAAAGCCCCCTGACGCCGTAGACCAGGCCGAAGACGCGCAGGTTCTGCTCGACGGTGAGGTTGCCCGGCAGCGGCGCATAGACCGCGGCGAAGTTGGCGAGCGCGAGCGCGCGGCTGCGCGCCTTGGCCAGGTCGAAGCCGCCGATGCGCACGCTGCCGGCCGTGGGCTGCAGCACCCCCAGGATCATGTTGATGATGGTGGTCTTGCCGGCGCCGTTGGGGCCGACCAGGCCCACGATCTCGCCCGGGGCGACGGCGATCGAGACATCGTCCACCGCGCGCACGCGGCCATAGGTCTTGCACAGGCCCGCCGCGGCGAGCACCGGCTGCGAGGCGGAAGGGACGGGATCTGGCATCGGCGGCCCAGGTTGCAGAGCCCGCGCCGCGCCGCAAGCGCCGACGACATTCCGTTAACCGCCGCCCGCGAAGCTTTCACCGAGAGGGATTCGGCGAGGAGGACCGGCGATCAAGATCACCGCATCATCGACGGTCGGCGCGCTCCTGCTGACGCTCGGCCTGGTTGCGGCCACGAACGCCGTCGCCGAAGGGGTCGCCGCACCCGCGCCGCCGCCCGTGCGGCGCGCGCCTGCGCCCAAGCCCGTCGCCGTGC
>NZ_DATELG010000095.1:0-2124 GCF_035276905.1 Phenylobacterium sp.
CCGCGCGGGCCCGCGACGCCCGGGAGCTGGCCGGTGCGGCCGGCGACTTCGCGGCCCTGGGCGCGATGCTGCTGGCGGCTGAGGCCGCGGTGGCCTCGGCCGAGGCCTTCAGCCGGGCCGGTGACCGACGCGCGGCGACAGCGGCGCTGCGCCGCTCGATCGAACTCGCCGCCGCCTGCGAAGGCGCCGTCACGCCAGGACTGTTCCGGACCGCCACGATTAACGCCGCCGCCGCGGTCCCGCTCTCCTCCCGCGAGCGCGAGATCGCGATGCTCGCCGCCGCCGGCATCACCAGCAAGGACATCGCCGAACGCCTCTACCTATCCGTGCGGACGGTGAACAATCACCTGCAGCACGCCTACACCAAACTGGGGGTAAGCAGCCGGGCCGCCCTGGCCCAAGCCCTGGGGAGCACCGCATGACACCAGAGCAGATCACCTTGGTACAGTCCTCGTTCGAGCGGCTCGGCCCGCAACTGCCGGCCATGGCGACCCGCTTTTACCAGGAACTATTCACACGGGACCCGGCGCTGCGCCCGCTGTTCACCACACCCCTGCCCGAGCAGGAAGTCAGGTTCGCCGAGAAACTCACCGAGATCGTCCAGGCCATGCCCCGCCTCGACGAACTTCTCACCCACACCCGCGCCCTCGGCGCCCGGCACGTCGGCTACGGGGTACGGGCCGCCGACTACCGGACCCTCGGCGACGCCCTCCTCGCCGCGCTCGCAGCCGTCCTCGGCGACGGCTTCGACCCCCCCACACGCGAGGCATGGGCCCTCGCCTACAACCTTGTCGCCGAGACCATGCTCGAAGGCGCAGCCGCGGCCCGGCCCATCAGCAGCTGACCACCAGGCTCAACCGCCGGCCAGAAACCGGCCAGCGTCAGGGCGCGGCGACACCGCCAGCCGCAGCCGCATCCACCACCTGGCATACGCCAGGCCGATGACAGCCGCGCCCGAATGGACGATCCGCGCGCGACTGCCTGCGCTTCTGACGCACCCCCAGCCGCGCAAATTCGGCGCTCTGGAGCATTCTTCGGTAGTGTGGTGGGCCCGGTCATCCCGCCACGCCTGGCACGAGCTCGTCATAGCCTATGAAGTTACCGGCCACGGTTAATGGCGGACACCGTCGCATAGCTCACCGAGGCGCTGGGCGACGACCTCCGCATGGGGGAGATCTGCCTCCGCGCCTTCGCGTGTGAGCGCCAGAACGGCCGCGGCGAGCGCGGCGCGGAGCGTTGCGGGCTCGAGCGCGGCGATGTGGGTGCCCTCAAACCGGGCGAGGGTTTGGGCGGGAAGGTCGTCATATCCGCGAGCCTGTACCGCGATCAGCCCCTGGCGCAGGCAGGCCAGTGACAGCGCGTGATCGCGCACGGCGCCGATATAGTGCTCGGCCTGCCAGGCACGCCGCCGCTCGATGCACGCTCGCGCATGCAGCGCATAGATGATGCCCCATCCGAACAGGTCGCCCGCGACTGCGGGCGTGGGGATAAACACCGACCCCGCCGGCGGGCCGATCCCGGGGTCGCCTGGGGCGGTCTGGCCGAAGACGAGCCGGAAGCGCGGACCGGCGGGACGGAACCGGGCCGCCGGTGTCATCGAAAGGTCGAGCTGAAGCGCGTCTGGGAGCAGGAAGACGCGGTAGACGGTGGCGCCGCGTTCAAGGTCGGTGAGCCAGACCGCGTCGAGTTCGCCGGTGAGCCTGGTGGTCCAGTCCGCGAGAACATCGGTGACCGGGACATGGCCGGCTATGGCGAACGTCAGGTCTATGTCGGAGAAGCGATCGCCACCGTTCACAGCGAGCGAGCCCACGACGGCTCCGGCTACGACGCGGTCATCGGCCTCCCCGAGCCGCAGCACGCGTTCGCGGAGAGCATTCCGCTGCTCGACGGTAAACACGCTTATGCCCGCCGCTCCCTCTTTCGCATGGCCGAATTGAAATGCTTAACCGTTCACAACGGTTCACGTGGCTGATCTTAGCGCAGCGCGCCTCATCTGCTAATGCGGTATTCGTCCATTGAGCCGCTATCGCGCATGAACCTTTGCCGGCGCGAGGCGCATCCACGCCAACCACTGGTCGCAGAGCGTGGTCACTGCTCGAGTGTTAGTCGCGCGAGTACCCGCCG
>NZ_DATELG010000096.1:0-44199 GCF_035276905.1 Phenylobacterium sp.
CAGGCTTTCGCCGCACGTCTGGACCGCCTTCATGCGGCCGGGCAAGAAGCTGGCCGTGGGCGACTGTGTCGCCTTCGGCGAGACCTGCGACCGCGCCTGTCTGCTGGCCGGCCTCGACGCAGTGGTGAAGGCGAAAGGCGAGGGCGGGGAGGTGACGCTGGCCTTCGACCTTTCCGGTCCGGATCTCGACGCCGCCGTCGCCGAGCGGGGCGCCATGCCGCTGCCGCCCTACATCGCCGCCAAGCGTGGCGAGGACGAGCAGGACCGCGCCGACTACCAGACCGTCTACGCCGACGAGGACGGCTCGGTGGCCGCCCCCACCGCCGGCCTGCACTTCACCCCCGAGCTGTTCGACCGGCTGGCCGCGGCTGGGATCGGGACGGCCTTCGTGACCTTGCACGTCGGCGCAGGCACCTTCCTGCCGGTGAAGACCGAGGACCTTTCCGAGCACCGCATGCACGCCGAATGGGGCGAGGTCGATCAGGCCACAGCCGAGCGGCTGAACGCCGCGCGCGCCGCCGGCGGGCGGATCGTCTGCGTCGGCACGACCTCGCTCCGGCTGCTGGAGTCCGCGACCGGCGCGGACGGCGTGATTCGGCCGTTCATGGACGAGACGGCGATCTTCATCACCCCTGGCTACCGGTTCCGCGCCGCCGACGGCCTGATGACCAACTTCCACCTGCCGAAGTCGACGCTGTTCATGCTCGTCTCGGCCTTTGCAGGGCCTCAGACCATGCGCGCCGCCTATGCGCACGCGATCGACACGGGCTACCGCTTCTACTCCTATGGCGACGCCAGCCTCTTGTGGCGGGCCGAGCCCTGATGGCGGCCTTTCCCTTCTCCATCGCCGCGACCGACGGCCGGGCCCGCACGGGCCTGCTCTCCACTCCGCGCGGCGAGATCCGCACCCCGGCCTTCATGCCGGTCGGCACCGCCGGCACGGTCAAGGCGCTGACCGTCGACCAGGTGGCCGCGACCGGCGCCGACATACTGCTGGGCAACACCTACCATCTGATGCTGCGCCCCTCCGCGGAGCGAGTGGCGAGGCTGGGCGGGCTGCACCGGTTCATGCGCTGGGAGAAGCCGATCCTGACCGATAGCGGCGGCTTCCAGGTCATGTCGCTGTCGAAGATCGCCAAGGTCACCGAAGACGCGGTCACCTTCCAGAGCCACATCGACGGCTCGCGCCACAAGCTGACGCCCGAGCGGTCGATGGAGATCCAGGCGGATCTGCTGGCCTCGGACATCGTCATGCAGCTGGACGAGCTGGTCGCCCTGCCGGCCGAAGAGGGCCGCGCCGCCGAGGCGATGCGCCGCTCGGCCCGCTGGGGCGCGCGCTGCAAGGCCCGTTTCGGCGACCGCGAGGCCCAGGCCCTGTTCGGCATCCAGCAGGGCGGCCTCTCCGAGGCGCTGAGGCGCGAATCCGCCGAGCGGCTGATCGAGACCGGATTCGACGGCTACGCCCTGGGCGGGCTGGCGGTCGGCGAGGGGCACGCGGCGATGTGCGAGGTGCTGGACTTCGCGCCCGCCATGCTGCCGATGGAGCGGCCGCGCTACCTGATGGGCGTGGGCAAGCCGATCGACATCGTCGAGGCCGTCTGGCGCGGCGTCGACATGTTCGACTGCGTGCTGCCGACCCGTTCGGGCCGGCACGGCCAGGCCTGGACCTGGGCGGGACCGGTCAATCTCAAGAACGCCCGCTTCGCCGAGGACGAGAGCCCGCTCGATCCGGAAAGCGACGTCCCCGCCAGCCGCGACTATTCCAAGGCCTACCTGCACCACCTGGTGCGCGCCGATGAGATCCTGGCGAAGGTGCTGCTCTCCTGGCACAACATCGGCTTCTTCCAGCGGCTGATGTCCGAGGTGCGCGCCGCCATCGCCGAGGGACGGATGGACGCCTTCCGCGCCGATTTCCGCGCCCGCCAGCAGACCGGATAGCGGTTAAGCCTGCACCGCCCTTGCGCCGAGGAGGCGCGGCGCCTAAGGTCCGCGCCGCTTCGCCCAGGCTGTCCCGCCGGCGATGCGGGCCGGTAGCTCAGTGGTAGAGCATTCGACTTTTAATCGAATGGTCCTGGGTTCGAATCCCAGCCGGCCTACCAATGATCCAGGTTTTCAGAAGCTTGCTGCGCCGGTTGACGCTCGGCATGGCCGCGGGCTGGGCGGCCGCTTGAGGCTCTGCGGTGAAGGCCCTATCGAGGCCCGAGGCCTTACTGGTATGGGCAACGCATGATGGCCTTGGGACCGCGGCTTGGAAGTCGCCTTCGTGGGTGGCTTTCGCGCCGCAAACTTGAGTGGCAGCTTGTGCGCGGGCGCAGGGTCCTGACCGCTTCCAAGCTGTTCGATCCGGACTGGTATCGCGTCACCTACGAGCTCGAGCCCGCTGCGGACCCGCTCAGGCACTGCCTCTCGGGCCCTGCGGACCGACGGCCAAGCCCCTGGTTCGATGCGGGTTGGTATCTGCGGCGATACCCGGACGTCGGCCGATCCGCCCTGCACCCGCTTGTGCACTATGTACTGTTCGGCGCGAAGGAAGAACGGGCGCCTAATTCGCACTTCGCGACGCGCTGGTATCTGGATAATCACCCCGACGCCGCCAATGCGCTTACTCCGCTTGATCACTACATCGGGGTGGGCGCTGCTCAGCTTGCAGATCCGGCGCCGAATTTCGACGCTGCCTGGTATGCCGCGAACGTCATCGAGGAACATGACCGTGCCTTGGACCCGCTGGCGCACTTCCTATTGAAGGGGCGGTCGGTCGGAGCGCAAACTCAGCCGTTCTTCGTTCCCCAGGCCGGCGAGCCCATTGAACTGGCCCGGCTGGAGACCCTCAAGGCGCTGGAGCCGGCGCACGGCGAGGTCGTCGCGGTGATCACCTTCTCCGCCGTGGGGGGACGTCTGTCGGCCGACGCGCGCGCATTGATCGAGGCGCTGGCTGAGTTGGATGTCCGCGTGGTCATGGTCGTGGAGGCCGACGAGCCCTTCATGCCCGACCCCGAGCTCCTCCAGCGCTTGGCCGGCGGCTATGTGCGTGAGGCCCGGGGGCGCCGCTACGCCGCCTGGACGCATCTGCTGCGCGCCGAACCGCTGCTGTTCTCCGGCAGGATGCTCCTCCTGCTGAACGGCGACGTCGCCGAGGCTTCCGCGCGCTCGGCGTTCAAGCCGCTTCTCCGGCGCCTGCGGACCAGCACCGCCGACGTGCTGGGCGTCATGGTTCCCGCGCCAAACAGACGGCGGCTCGACAGCGACTTCCTCGTCTTCACGGGCAAGTCGCTCGTGACGCCCACGATCCACAACTTCTTCGGCGCCCTCAGGAGCAGCGACAGGGACGAGCGGGAGGCCCGCGCCGATTTCGAGGCGAAGCTGACCGAGGCGATCCTTTCGTCGAGCCTGCAAATGGAGCCGCTGGCGGAAAGTCCGCTCCACTCGCGCGGCGGCGCCGTCTCGCGCCCAGCGCCAGACGCGGCGACCCGCCCGTCGCCGCGACCGCACGGAACGCCGCCGCCCGAGCTCATTGCTCCAGGCTACGTCACGCGGCCGAGCAGGCCCTGGAAAATCGCCTTCATTGGGCCGTGGAACTTCGCCTCGGGGCTTTCGCAAGCCAGTCGCGGCAACATTTCCGCGCTGTGGCGAACCGGCGTTCGACTGAACGTCCACCCGATCGAAGCGCCGTTCCACGTTCACAAGCTGGTCGCTCCCATCATGACCGCTCGTGATTTCGAAGGCGCGGCGGACGCGGTGATCATTCATCTGAACCCGGATGCCTGGGGGGTGCTCACGCCCGCGCTGCAAGCCGTCATCGACAATGCGCGTGTGCGGATCGGCTGCTGGGTCTGGGAGATGGGACACGTGCCGGAGAGCTGGCTGCCCGCGGTCGAGATGGTGGACGAGATCTGGACGCCGAGCGCCTACTGCGCCGAAGTCCTGTCGGCCAACACCGGCAAGCCGGTGTCCGTTGTCCCACATGTCGTCCCGACGCCGCCGGTGGGCGCGAGCGACCGAGCGGCGGTGCTGAACGATCTGGGACTTGAAGCCGACGCGCGCTTCATTCTCTACTCGTTTGACGCGGCGAGCTTCATCGTGCGGAAAAATCCGCAGGCGCTGATCCGCGCGTTCGCGGCGACGGGCCTGGCGGCGCGTGGATGGCGCCTGGTGCTCAAGACGAAGAATTTGATGGATCGGCAGGAGGGGGCCGCGCTGGTGCGGCTGGCCGCCGAAACCGCCGGCGTCCTGCTGATCGAGCGGCAACTCGACCAGGAGGCCTTGGCGGCTCTTTTTGAAGCCGCCGACATCTATGCCTCGCCGCATCGGTCCGAAGGGTTTGGGCTTACGGTCGCCGAGGCGATGGCCATGGGCAAGCATGTCGTGGCCTCGGATTTCGCCGGGGTGCGCGACTTCCTCGATGCGAGTTGCGGCTTCCCCGTTCCCGTCAAAATTATCCAGAATGACCAGGATACGAACGTCTATCCGCGCGGCGGCTATTGGGCCGATGTCAGTGTAACGGACTTCGCCGCAGCCCTCTCGACATGCGCCGCGCAGGTCGAAGCGGGTGACCGCCATATCGGCCATTGCGCGCGGGCGCGTATCGAAGAGCGCCTTTCCGCTGACGCCGTCGCAGGCCGCATGGTCGAGGCGCTGGATAGGGCGCTATCGGTAGCGCCGGAAGGTATCCCAGCAGCATGAGCCAATCCCAGTCTGTTATCGAGACGCCTGCATTCACCGGCTTCTCCGAGTTGCGCTGGAGCAAGCGGTTTCAGCCGTTCTTTCTCGAACCGGACGGGCGCGTGCCGGATCGGCTGGATGGTCTTGAACTGGCTCAGAACGACCGCGACTCATGGGTTGTCTTCGTCGCGCGCGACGCGCTCGCGCCTCATCGTTTCCGCGCCCATGTGGAGGCGCAAACGCTGGAGCGGCACGATGTGGACGTGTTCTACGGCGATGACCTGGCCTTCGGCGAGCCCCCGTCGCGCCAGTACCGCCTGAAGCCCTCTTTCGACCTCGCCCAACTGGTGGCGCAAGACTACATCGCCACGCCGCTCATCGTCAGGGGATCAGCGCTGCACAAGCTGGGCGGCCTGCGCATCGAGATGGGCGACGCCTGCCTCTACGACCTGCTCTTGCGGGCGCAGAAGATTGGTCTCGGGGTCGAGCGGATTCCACAGCTCCTCATGGCCCGGCCGGGCAAGCGGCAGGAGACCTCTCTGGCGGCCCGGCGCGCCGCGCTCCAGGCCTGGATCGGTTCTCGGCCGCTGGAGATCGCCGAGGGCCTGACGCCGACCTCGCTCCAGCTGCGTCGTTCGTTCGAGACATTTCCGCCTGTCACTCTGGTCGTGCCGACGTGCCAAGCGGCCGCAGGTAGCGCGCAGCCATTTGTCGTTCAGTTGCTCGACAGCCTCGCGGCGACGGACTGGCCGATGGACAAGCTTTCGGTCCTGATCGGCGACGACAGTCCGCACGGCCAGATCTTCGCGGGGGAACGGTGGCCCTTTGCGGTGACCCGGGTTCCGACGCCCAGGCCCGCGGATCAGCCGTTCAATTTCGCGGCGAAGATGAACCAGCTTTGGCGCCTCGCCACGACCGAGCACCTGGTGCTCATGAACGATGACGTGAAGGTCCGCTCACCGGGCTGGCTGAAGGCCCTGATGACTTTCGCGCTGGATCGGGACGTGGGCGGCGTCGGCGCTCGCCTCGTGTTTCCAGACGGCACGCTCCAGCACGCCGGGGTGGTGGGCGGTCTCTTCGGCACGGCGGCGCACGCCTGGTTCGGATCGCCGGCCGACCTGCCCACCTACCAGGATTGGGCCTTGATCCAGAGGGAATGGTCCAGCGTGACGGGCGCCGTGTTTGCGACGCGGCGCTCAGTCATGAGCGAGGTCAACGGGTTCGACGAACGCCTCACGCTCGAGTTCAACGACATCGACCTTTGCCTGCGCATGCGGCTGTTGGGATATCGGATCGTCTACACGCCGTTCGCGGAACTCATGCATCGAGAAAAGGCTTCGCGTCGCGACACCTTGCCGGCCGCCGAGGAGGTGGCGCTGTTCCTCAACCGCTGGCGCGATTTCCTGGACAATGATCCTGCCTATCACCCCGCGCTCAGCCGCGACCAGCCGTGTCCGGAGCCGCTCTATACGGCTGCCCTCAACGCTCCCGAGCCAGGCAGTTTTCCAGCCAGCGCCGCTAGCTAGCTGCCCGTCACCAGCACTCGATGCAGCTTGATCGCGAGCTGGCGCGTCTCGGTCGAGCCTTTGACGTGGTGGATGGGGGCGTCGGCGTCGGGCAGGTCGATCTGCAGTTCGAGGCCGTCGGCAGGCCGCGCGCCTTCCGGGAGCGCCAGGTGGAGCGTCGTCAGCTCGCCCTTGTCGAGCCGCCATTCGCCGAGCGTCTGCGCTCCCGTTCGCACACGGATCCTTTGGACCGGGTGTGTAGGTGCGACGAACACCTCGAGCTGCAAGGCGACGTCCGCGGCGCCCGGCGGCAGGGGCGGCAATTTCAGCACGGCCAGCTTCGCCGACGACCAGACGCCGGCGCCGGGCTCGGGCGCCGACCAGCCTGGGCCCAGGCCGGAGAGATAGGTCTGGCCCCGGTCGAAGTAGAGCGAGAGCCGCCAGGTCGCCGCGACCGGGAGGTCGCTTCCCGCCGTCTGGGCGGCGGCGATACTCTTTCGGGCCGCGTCGGCGGCGTCGGCCTTTCGGACAAGCTGCAGCACCATGAATCCGGTCAGCAGCACGAGAAGCGCAATCCCGACGCCGCCGACAATCCGCTTCGCCGTCATACGGTGACCCACATGCAGAGCGTCCAGGCGACCATCAGGAAGCCGTTGAGGGTGGCGAACATGATCAGCGTCGCCGCCGTCGCCGCGGGGCGGGGCGCCAGCAGGCGCGCGGCGGCGATAAAGATGGGAACGACCACCAGGCAGTAGCGGGCATAGGAGGCCAGGCCGCTGGCCATGGGCGGCAGGGTGAGAAACAGGGCCAGGATGAACCACGACCATTGACGCAACGCGGCGAGGGTCGCGACCATCGCCAGCGACAGCCAGGCCGCGACGAAATTGATGACGTCGCCGTCCGGAAGCGACCTTGTGACGAGCGGCGTCAACGGCCGCAGGAGCGGAAACTCAAGGCTCCGGCCCCAGGCCTTCTGCGCGGTGACGAAAGCGATCGGGTCCCCAGTGCGAAGGTAGAGGAACGCACAGAAGCCGGCGAGCGCCAGGAGCGGCGCCGCAAGACCGCCGGCGATGCGAAAGGTCTCGCCGATAAGGCGCCTGTGGCTTGAAGCGTCGCCTTTCCTCCGCGCACGCCGTAGCAGGGCCCAGAGCTCGGGAACCGCAGTCAGCAGGAAAGGCAGGATCAGGCCGATGCCGAGATTGCGGGTCAGGGTTGCGAGCCCGGCGCATGCGCCCGCCGCCAGCCATCTCCTCTCGCGCAGCAAGACGAGGCACGCCGTCAGCGCGAGGAGGAAGAGCGATTCAGTGTAGGCGGAGGAGAATATGTAGCTCCCGGGCACGGCGCAGAGCAGCGTCACGGCGACATCCGCGGTGCGCGTATCGAAAGTCTCCCGTGCGAGCCGGTGGGCCAAAATGAGCGCGCCCAGGAAGCTCAGGTTCGAAAGCCCCACCATGACCGTAAACACCGGCAGGTGGGCGAGATGCGCGACAAAGGCGGCGAGCATCGGGAAGGCGGGGAAGAAGACCCAGTTGACCTGACCGTCAGGACCTGGGTGGGCGGAGTAGCCTTCGTTCGCCAGCGAAACGTACCAGCCGCTGTCCCACTGGCCCCACATCCGCAACGCGGTTGAACCGCCGAAATGCAACGGACTTACGTGGGTTGAAACAGGTTCGATAAAGATCTGCGTCATCAGCCCGACGGCCAGGAGCGCCAATCGGCTCGCGGCGAAGGCGAACAGGACCGCTTTGTAGCGCCGGAAGAACGCGACCAGCGGATGGTGCGGCTCTGCGGCCAGCGCCGTCGAGGCAAGGCATGTCATCGAGCTGGAGATCCGGTCCTGGGGCGACGGTGGCGAGCACGCGGCTGGTCACGCGCCGATCTCAGGTGGCGGCGATTTCAAGTCAAGCCGTTACGACCGCCAGGGGGGCTTGCACAACGGCGGGCGCAGCCCGACCTCAAGGGCCTGATCGAGACGCCGGAGGCTGAGCAATGGCCCGACGGAATCCGTGGGTGAAGCTGGGATTCGACGCCGCCGTGCTGGGCATGGAGACAGCTCAGGTCGTGGGCTTGCGGATGGCCAAGCTGGCGGTCGGAGGCGCAGCCGCCGACGCAGAGGCCAAGCGCATGGTGAGCGAGAAGGTCGATGCGGCCGCGGCCTGGCAAGCCCTGGCCATGACCGGCGCCCTGGGCTTCACGGCGCCGCGGATCGCCTCCCGGACCATGGCGCACTATCGCCGCAAGGTGCGCAAGAACCGCAGACGGCTGATGCGCTCGACCTGAGCGGCGGTGCTTAGTCCTCGGGGCGGTGCGGCGTTACGATCTATTAGAATTCTACCTGGTTGCCGATCCGGAAGAACGTGGTTATGCGCAATTGCATACCCTCAGCTCGAGCGGTGAAGCATGGACAACTCTCGTCGTGTCTTGCGCGCCATGCTTGCGGAGTTGACGCGCCTGGAGAACCGGGTTTGGGCGCGCAATCCGGAGGAAGACGCCCCAACGGAACGTCGCAAGGAAATGCTGGTCTACCTCATGACCGACGGCGAATGGCGCAGATGGTGCGCCATGAGCGCGGTCGTGGCCGAGATGCTGAACCGGATCTAGCCCTCCCGGCCCCGCTCTACCTTCGGCGCGATCGAGGGGATAGGGTCGACGCAGCGCCGTCGGAAGGGGAGCCGGACCATGCAGAAGAACGCAACGCCCGAGGGCGAGTCCCCGTCGCGGCTGATCGACGGAAGGATCGCGGAGCTGGGCGATTGGCGAGGCGAGACGCTGGCCCACGTCCGCGCCCTCATCAAGGAAGCCGACCCCGACGTCGTCGAGGAGTGGAAGTGGCGCGGCGTCCCGGTGTGGTCCGACCGCGGGATCATCTGCACGGGCGAGACCTACAAGAGCGTCGTGAAGCTGACCTTCGCCAAGGGGGCTTCGTTGCCGGATCCTGCGGGCCTGTTCAACTCCAGCCTGGAGGGAAACACCCGGCGCGCCATCGACATCCCGCAGGGCGCATCGCTCGATGTCGAGGCCTTCAAGGCGCTGGTGCGGGCGGCCGTGGACCTGAACCGGACCAAGAAGGCCCGGTAGTCCAGGAGCCCCTCCTGCGGGATCCTAATCGGCGCTGAGGTTCATCAGCGCCGGGTCGCCGCCTTGCGCCGCGGTGTTGATACTGACGGCGCGCTCGACGGCGTAGCGGAGGAGGGCGTGCGGTCCGCCGGCCTTGGGGCCGGTGCCGGAGAGGCCCTCGCCGCCGAACGGCTGGACGCCGACCACCGCGCCGATCATCGAGCGGTTGACATAGGCGTTGCCGGCCGGGACCGCGCGCCGCACCTGCTCGGCGAAGCTGAGCAGCCGGCTGTGGACGCCGAGCGTCAGGCCATAGCCCGCGGCCCGCAAGGGGGCGGCCGCCTTCTCCAGCTCGGCCGGGTCGTAGCGGACCAGGTGCAGGATCGGGCCGAACACCTCGCGCCGCAGGAAGCCGGGGTCGGGGATCTCCGCCAGGACCGGGCCGAAGAACGAGCCGTCCTCGGGCGCCGGCAACCGTCGGAGCACCTTCGCCTCGGCCTCAAGGCGGGCGAGGTGGGCGTCGAGCGCCGTACGCGCCTCCGCGTCGATGACCGGGCCGATGTCGGTGCGCGGATCGGCCGGATCGCCGACGACCAGGGCGTCCATGGCGCCGCCGATCCCCTCGATCAGCGCTTCGGCCGTCTCGTGCGGCACGAACAGCAGGCGCAGCGCCGAGCAGCGCTGGCCGGCCGAGCCGAAGGCCGAGGCGAGCACGTCGTCGATCACCTGTTCGCGCAGCGCCGTGGTGTCGACGAACATGGCGTTCAGCCCGCCGGTCTCGGCGATGAAGGGGACGATCGGCCCGGGCCGGGCGGCAAGGGCGCGGTTGATCGCCCAGGCCGTCTCCGTGCCGCCGGTGAAGGCCACGCCGGCGCAGTCGGAATGGGCGATCAGCGCCTGGCCGACGGTCGGCCCGTCGCCGGGCAGCAGGTGCAGCAGATCCGGATCGAGGCCCGCCGCGAGGAACAGCCGGACCGCCTCGGCGGCGATCAATGGGGTCTGTTCGGCGGGCTTGGCGAGGACCGCGTTGCCGGCCGCCAGCGCCGCGGCGACCTGGCCGGTGAAGATCGCCAACGGGAAGTTCCACGGGCTGATGCAGACGAAGACGCCGCGGCCGTGCAGGGCGAGCTGGTTGGCCTCGCCGACCGGCCCCTTGAGCGTTTCCGGCCGGGCGAACTGGCGCTCGGCGAGGCTTGCGTAATAGCGGCAGAAGTCGGCCGCCTCGCGCACCTCGGCGATACCGTCGGCGAGCGTCTTGCCGGCCTCCCGGACGCATAGGGCGATCAGCCGCTCGCGGGCGGCCTCCAGCCCGTCGGCCATGGCGCGCAGGACCGTGGCGCGTCCTTCGCCGCCCAGGGCGTCCCAGCGGGGCTGGGCGGCGCGGGCGGCGGCGAAGGCGCGGGCGATATCGTCCGGGCCGGCCTCGCCGGCGATCCCGATGCGCCGTGTGCGGCCGGCCGGGGAGCGGCGCTCCTGCGGAGATTGACCGGGGGTCGGCCGGCCGCTGACGATCGGACCGGCCTGGATGGTCTCCAGTGCCTCGCACGCCGCCGCCAGGTCCGAACGCACGCCGGCAATCGACAGGTCGAGGCCGGTGCTGTTGCGCCGCGACCGCCCGTAGAGGTCCATCGGACGGGGAATGCGCGGGTGGGGCCCGGCGCCGGCCGCACGGACGGCGTCGACGGGGTCGTTCACCACCTTCTCGACCGGCGTGCGCTCGTCCAGCAGGGCGTGGACGAAGGAGGTGTTGGCCCCGTTCTCCAGGAGCCGGCGGACCAGGTAGGGCAGGAGGTCCTCGTAACTGCCGACGGGGGCGTAGACCCGCAAAGGGAAAGCCCCGTAGCGCGCCCGCGCGGCCGCATAGAGCGGCTCGCCCATGCCGTGCAGCCGCTGGAACTCCACGGCAAGGCCCGCCTGGCCCGCGAGCTCGCGGACGGCGGCGAGCGTGTGGGCGTTGTGGGTGGCGAACTGCGGATAGAGGTCGGGCGCGGCGGCGATCAGGGCGCGGGCGCAGACCAGGTAGCAGAGATCGGTCGCGGCCTTGGTGGTGAACACCGGATAGCCGGGCATGCCGGCGACCTGGGCGCGCTTGATCTCGCTGTCCCAATAGGCGCCCTTGACCAGCCGCACCATCAGCCGGCGGCCGCTTTCGCGGGCGATGGCCGCCACCGCCGCGATCGTGTTCGGCGCACGGGTCTGGTAGGCCTGCACGGCCAGGCCCAGGCCCCGCCAGGCGCCGAGCGCGGGCTCGCGCGCCAGCCGGTCCAGCAACTCGAGCGAGAGGACCAGGCGGTCGGCCTCCTCGGCGTCGAGGGTCAGGTTGATGTCGGCCGCCGCCGCCTGCGTCGCCAGGCGCAGCAGCCGGGGATAGAGTTCCGTCCAGACGCGGTCCGCCTGGCGCGCCTCGTAGCGGGGCGAGAGCGCCGACAGCTTGACCGAGACGCCGTGGCCGGCCTCCGGGCCCTCGCCCTTCGTGTGGCGGCCGACGACGTCGATGGCGGCGGCGTAGGCGGCCTCGTAGCGCTCGGCGTCGGCGGCGGTGCGGGCGCCTTCGCCCAGCATGTCGAAGGAGCACACGTAGCCCTCGTCCGCGGCGCGCGCGAGGGCGCGCTCGATCGTGGCGCCCAGCACGAACTGCTCGCCCATGATGCGCACCGCGGCCCCGACCGCCCGGCGGATCACCGGCTCGCCCAGTCTGCCGGCGAGCCGGCGCACGAAGCCCGGCAGGTCGCGCGCGGCCTGCTCGTCGGGATCGATCAGCCGGCCGGTCAGCATCAGGCTCCAGGTCGAGGCGTTGACCAGCATGGAGTCCGAGCGGCCGGCGTGGCTCGCCCAGTCGGCCGAGGCGATCTTCTCGGCGATCAGCCGGTCACGGGTGTGCTCGTCGGGAGTCCGCAGCAGGGCCTCGGCCAGGCACATCAGCGCCAGGCCCTCCGGCGTCGAGAGGCTGAATTCCTGCAGGAAGCTCTCCACCACGCCCTGGCGCTTCTGCCTGCGCCGGGCGGCCAGCACCAGGGCCTCGGCCTCGGTCTGCACCGCCCAGCGCGTCTCGGCGCCGAGGGGCTGGGCGGCGAGGGCGGCGGCGACCGCCTGGCGCTCGTCCTGGAACTTCACTGCATCGAGATCGTCGAAACGCATGGGCCTCAATCCCCGCCAGCCGGTATCTATTCGACGTATCCTGATTGCCGGCGGATGTTCGCCGGAAATATGGTGCCTGGACCGGATAATCCTATGGCTGGAGTGAAAATGCCGGAGATCGTGCGCCTGGACGATACCGACCGCCGCCTGCTGCGGGCGCTGCAGGCCGACGGCCGCATCAGCAACCAGGAACTGGCCCAGCGCTGCAACCTCTCGCCGTCGGCCTGTTCGGACCGGCTGCGGCGGCTGCGCGACCAGGGCGTCGTCACCGGCTTCGCCGCCCGGCTGGACCCGGCGAAGATCGGCCGCTCGCTCCTGATCTTCGTCGAGGTGGTGCTCGACCGGACGACCGCGGACGTCTTCGACGAGTTCGCCGCCGCGGCCCGGCGGTCCCCCGACGTGCTGGAGTGCTTCATGGTCGCCGGCGGCTTCGACTACCTGATCAAGGCGCGGGTCCGCGACATGGAGGCCTATCGCGCCTTCCTCGGCGAGGTCCTGGTGCGCATGCCCGGCGTGCGGGAGACGCGCACATATGCGGTGCTGGAGGAGATCAAGGCCGACGCGCCGCTGGCGCTTTGAACGGACGCGTCGGCTCGACCAGCAGCCTCAGGCGGTGATGTTCGGCGGCCCCAGGTGCGCCAGGAAGTCGGGCTTGCCGACAGCCACGCCGTTCGCGCGCAGCAGGGCGTAGGCGGTGGTGACATGGAAGAAGAAGTTCGGCAGGGCGAAGCCGGTCAGATAGCCGCCGCCCTCGAACCGGTAGCCCGAGCCGTTGGGGAACTTCAGCTCCACCGTGCGGGTTTCGGCCGCCTCGAAGGCCGATTGGGGCGCGCTCTGGATGAAGTCGATGGTGCGCTGGCAGCGCGCCTTCAGCTCGGCGAAGCTGGCCTCGGTGTCGGGCATCGACGGGGCCTCGATCCCCGTCAGCCGGGCGACGGCGCTCTTGGCGCTGTCCGACGCCATCTGGAACTGGGCCGGGAAGGGCCGCATGTCGGGGGCGAGCCGCGCCTCCATCAGCGCCGCCTCGGACTTGCCCTCGGCCAGCGCCTTGTCGAGCCAGCCCTGCATGTTGGTCAGGGCGGCGGTGAACACCGGCGCGGACGCGTCGTAGATCGTAAAGCTCATTGGGCCCTCCATGGCTTGCGGCGCAGCTCGCGCCAGGCGGGATATGGCCTCGCCGGCGGCCGGCGGAAGGTCGAGAGAGTTGAGAATTCGGCGGTCAGGGGTCGAGTGGGGGGCGTCTAGGGCAACACCCGATGGATGCGGGTCAGGCGTGGTTTTCAAATGATCCGATCGGCGCGCCGACGGCAAGGCGGCGCTGAAGCCGTACCAGCCGCCGTGGAAGATCATGGACCGGATATTGAATGCGCTCGGCCCCGCCGCTTTCCCGCTCCTCTGGCTGAGCTTCTTCGGCCTGATGATGCTCGCCGCCGCGATCGGACGCGCCGCGCGCGCCCGATGGACTGCTGAGGGCTCCGCCAAGGCCGGGGAGGAGAAGGACGCGCAGGAGGACCTCGTTCTCTCGGCCTCGCTGGGCCTCCTGGCGCTGCTGCTGGGCTTCACCTTCTCGCTCGCCATCGACCGCTTCGAGTCGCGCCGGCGCCTCGTCCTCGAGGAGGCGAATGCGATCGGCACCGCCTATCTGCGCGCGCAGCTGCTTGAAGAACCGCATCGCGCGCGGATGAGTGGGCTGTTGGTGCGCTACACCGACACCAGGATCGCGCTGGCCAAGGCGCCCCCGGGCAAGGTTCGCGACCTGTTGCGCACGAACGACGCGCTCGTCACTCAGATCTGGATCGCGGTGAAGCAGTCGTTCCCGACTATCAAGCAGTACGACTTCTCGAGCACCTACCTGGACTCGATCAATTCGATGATCGACATCGGCTCGGCCCGCGTCGTGGCCCGCGTGGCCAGGGTGCCGTCCGCGGTGCTCGCCGTGCTGCTCCTCTATACGCTCACCACCGCGGCGGTGCTGGGCTACGTGCTGCAGGGGCCCCGGAGCCGGCATGTCGCGGGGTTCCTGGTGGCGCTGCTCAGCCTCGTGCTGGTGCTGATCATCGACGTCAATCGGCCGAGCGCGGGATTGGTCCGCGAAGGCCAGGGCGCGATGGAAAGCCTGCGCAAGACGATGGACACCTGGCGGCCGGCGACGTTCGACGCTCCTGCGCCGCGGTGAGGGCGCCTGCGAAGGAGGCCGACTTCCGGCGCTGCGGCTACGGCAAGCTCGGTTGCTGCGGCGGAGCGGCGACCTGCTTGGCGCCGATCGGCGGCGCGGCGAACCCCGGCGGCGTCTTCTGCCACGGATACCCCGCCCGCCCCAGGTCGTAGCCGACCTTGTAGAGGGCGCGCATGTAGGTCGTGTCGAACTGCTCCTTGTGCGGCGTGTCGAAGCTCGAGGGGACGAAGGCCAGGTTGTAGTCGACCCCGTCGCGCTGGGTGGTGGCGTAGATCCGATAAAGGTCGCCGATCCCCTGGGTCATCATCAGCGAGGAGATCGCGCGGCCGGCGATCGAGAGGGTGCGGCGCTGGACATTGGCCCATTCGGCGTCCAGCCGGGCGTTGCGGATGATGTAGAGGACCCGTTTGCGCTCGACGCCCTCGCGGCGGGCCACGTCAAGCACGTTGAGGGTCGGCGGATAGGCGAAGACCTGCGCCATGGCGCCGCCGTCCACGTGCATCTCCTGATAGTGGACGCCGTTGAGCTCGACGTCGATCATCACTGGCGGGAACGCGCCGGGGATCGCCGCGGAGGCGACCAGGACCTTGCGGAACAGCTCGAGTGCGCCGGGGTCCTGGCTGGCGGCGATCGCCGTCATGTTCCAGATCACCGGCTCTGGCGTATCGAGCAGGGTGGTCCCGACCAGCAGGACCCGCCCCCTGGCCCCCTCGGCGGCGATCTTGTCGAGCAGGGCGCGATCGACGTGGCGGCTGATCATCTTGTAGAGCGGCGTGGTGTCCGACATCGCGTCGCCGAAGAAGGCCGAGATTATGTTCCGGCGCTTGAAGATGTCCTTCTGCGAGACGTCCGTGTAGACCGACTTCAGGACGTCGTCGTACTTCGGGCCGAGAAAGGCGAACGGGGCGATCAACGCCCCGGTGCTGACGCCGGTCACGACCTTGAACTCGGGACGGTCGCCGCGTGCGGTCCAGCCGTTCAGCAGGCCCGCGGTGAAGGCGCCGTCGTCGCCGCCGCCGGAGATCGCCAGGAAGTACGCCGGTGGAAGCGGACCGGTCTGGCCCTGGCTGGCGCGCCACGCCAGTTCCCGTCTCAGGGATTCCCGCGCCGCCTCGGCGAAGTCGCTGCTGTCGCGGGCCACCCGGTATCGGATCGCGTAACTGCCAGGCTGGGCCTGCACCGCCAGCGCCGCGGGGACGGCCGGCTGCCGCACCGGCGTCGTGCAGCCCGCGACGAGCCAGGTCGAGGCCAAGGCGGCGAGCCCGAGGCGCAGGCCTGCCGCGAGCCTGCGGACCAAGGCGCGGACCGGCGCTGCGGCGGACATGGGGCTCCCTCCCTGCGCGCATGACAGGTTCGTAAGCTAGCGCTGGCCCTGAGATGCGGAATCAGGTGCGCACCGGAGGTCGCCGCGGATCGAACCCCTCGGGCGTTCAAGAACAGGACTGCGGCCGAGCCCGTTTTTATAACTCCTTGATGTCCGGCGAGGCGGTTCCGAATGGAGCGCTTACGGCCTTCCCAAGTACTCAGCGTGACCGTTTCGATCCCTTATGCGGGAGAAAGCCGTGTCCGATCTGATCTACCTGGCGGCCGGAGCCGTCGTGCTCCTGCTCTTCGCGGGTTACGCCGTCCTGCTCAGGCGGGCCTGACCGTGCTGATGCTCCTGCTCTACGGCGCCGGCGGCGTGGCCATCGCCGTCTACATGGTCGCGGCCCTGCTGCGACCCGAGAAGTTCTGAGCGCCAAGTTTTGAGCGCCATTGGGCGCCGGCCCGACCCGCTGCATATCGAGAAGGAGACCTCGCCATGGACGCGCGAGGCTGGACTGAGATCATCTTCACCATCGGCCTCTCGGTGGTCCTGGCCTGGCCGCTCGGCCATTACATGGCGCGGATCTGGCGGGGCGAGCGGACCTGGCTCGATCCTGTCCTGCGGCCGGTGGAGGGGGGCCTCTACAAGGCCTTCGGAATCGACCCGAAGAAGGAACAGGGCTGGATGGCCTACGCCTTCTCGATGCTGGCCTTCTCGATCGCCAGCTTCGTGGTTCTCTATCTGATCCTGCGCTTCCAGGACCTGCTGCCTTTGAACCCGCAGGGCTTCAAGGGGACCTCGCCGGACCTGGCTTTCAACACCGCGATCAGCTTCGTCACCAACACCAACTGGCAGTCCTATGTGCCGGAGACGACGCTCTCGACCTTCGCGCAGATGGCGGGGCTGACCTCGCACAACTTCCTCTCGGCGGCGGCCGGCATCGCCATGGCCGCGGCGGTGGCGCGGGCCTTCGCGCTGAACCGCGGGGAGGGGCTGGGCAACTTCTGGGTCGATCTGACCCGGATCAGCCTCTACCTGCTGCTGCCGCTGGCGATCGTCGTCGCCATCGCCTTCGTGGCCCTGGGGGAGCCGCAGACGCTCAGCGCCAACGCCGTCGCCCACACCCTGGAAGGCGCCAAGCAGACCATCAGCCTCTATCCGACCGCCAGCCAGGAAGCGATCAAGCAGATCGGCACCAACGGCGGCGGGATCTTCAACGTCAACTCCGCCCATCCGTTCGAGAACCCGAACGCCTGGACCAACCTGATCGAGATCGTGGCGATGAACGCGCTGGGCTACGCCTGCGTGGTGGCCTTCGGCATCCTGGCCTTCGCCCGCAAGGACGCCCGCGCCCTGGTCGTGGTGATGGCCCTCTTCGTGTTCGGCGCCGCCTCGGCGATCTACGCCACGGAGACGCAAGTCCCCCCCGCCATGCACGCGGTCCACGCCGCCACGGCGGTCAACATGGAGGGCAAGGAGGTCCGCTTCGGCGCGCCCTCGACCGCGGTCTGGGCCGCGGCCACCACCGGCGCCTCGGACGGCGGCGTCAACGCCATGCACGACAGCCTGATGCCGCTCGGTGGCGGGGTGGCGATGTTCATGATCCAGCTCGGCGAGATCCTGCCGGGCGGCGTGGGCTCCGGCCTCTACGGCATGGTCGTGATGGCGCTGATCGCGGTCTTCGTGGCCGGCCTGATGGTCGGGCGCACGCCGGAGTACCTCGGCAAGAAGATCGAGGCGCGGGAGATCAAGTTCGCCATGCTGGCGGTGCTGATCCTGCCCTTGGCGATCCTAAGTTTCGCCGCCGTGGCCGCGGTGCTTCCGGCGGCGCTGAAGGGGCTGGCCAACGCCGGTCCGCACGGCCTGTCGGAGATCCTCTACGCCTATTCCTCCGCGGCCGGGAACAACGGCTCGGCCTTCGCGGGCCTCTCGGCCAATACCCCGTACTGGAACTCCACCCTGGGGATCGCGATGCTGCTCGGCCGCTTCGGCTACGTCGTGCCGGTGCTGGCCATGGCCGGCTCGATCGCCGCCAAGCCGAAGCTGGAGGCCAGCGCCGGCACGCTGCCGACCCATGGGCCCCTGTTCATCGGCCTCCTCGTCGGCGTGATCCTGATCATGGGCGGCCTGCAGTTCTTCCCCGCCCAAGCCCTCGGCCCGATCGTCGAGCACTTCCAGGTGCTGAACGCGATCGCCGGCCGCTGACCTCGTCGGAGCTTCGAGAAACCATGTCCGTCGCAACCGCCCATCTGGGCGAAAAGCGCAGGTCCACCATCGCCGGCACGACGCTCTCCTCGAGCGTGCTCAATCGGGCGATCAAGGACTCCTTCGTCAAGCTGGACCCGCGCAAGCTGGCGCGCAACCCAGTGATCCTGGCGACTGAGGTCGTGGCGGCGCTCGCCACCGTCTCGACGATCAACGCCTTCGTCACCCAGGCCAATCCCTGGTGGGCGCTGCAGGTCGCGCTCTGGCTGTGGTTCACCGTGCTGTTCGCCAACTTCGCCGAGAGCATCGCCGAGGGCCGGGGCAAGGCCGCCGCCGACGCCCTGCGCGCCCAGCGGGTCGACGTGAAGGCCAAGCTGCTGAAGGACCCTGTCGAGGGGACGTGGGCCGCGACCTCGGCGCACAAGCTGAAGGCCGGCGACGTCGTGCTGGTCGAGGCCGGCGACATGATTCCCTCGGACGGCGACATCATCGAGGGCGTGGCCTCGGTCAACGAGGCCGCCATCACCGGGGAGTCCGCACCCGTCATCCGCGAGTCCGGCGGCGACCGCTCCGCGGTGACTGGGGGCACGACGGTGGTCTCCGACTGGATCAAGGTGCGGATCACCGCCGATCCGGGGAACACCTTCCTCGACCGCATGATCGCCATGGTCGAAGGCGCCGAGCGGCGCAAGACGCCGAACGAGCTGGCGCTGACCGTGCTGCTGGCGGGCCTGACCCTGATCTTCCTGATCGCGGTGGCGACCCTGCTGGGCCTTGGCCAGTACTCGGGCGTCAAGCTCGACCCGCTGGTGCTGGGCGCGCTGTTCATCTGCCTGATCCCGACCACCATCGGCGGCCTGCTTTCGGCGATCGGCATCGCCGGCATGGACCGGCTCCTGAAGCACAACGTGCTGGCGACCTCAGGCCGGGCGGTCGAGGCCTCGGGCGACGTCGACACCCTGCTGCTCGACAAGACCGGCACCATCACCCACGGCAACCGCATGGCCACCGAGGTGATCCCGGCGCCGGGCGTCCGGCCGGAGGCCGCGCTGCGGGCGGCGATGATGGCCTCGCTGGCCGACGAGACGCCCGAGGGCCGCTCGATCGTCGACCTGGCGCTGGGCCAGGGCCTGGCGGGAGAGCCGCCGAAGGGCTCCACGCCGGTGCCGTTCAGCGCCCAGACCCGCATCTCCGGCCTCGACGCCGGCAAGGACAGCTGGCGCAAGGGGGCGGTGGACGCGGTGCTGAAGCTCGTCGGCCTCTCGGCCTCGCATACGCCGGCGGAGGTGGCCGCCGTCGTCGACCGCATCGCGCGCGCCGGCGGCACGCCGCTGGCGGTGGCCGAGAACGGCGTCCTGGTCGGCGTCATCCATCTGAAGGACGTGGTCAAGGCGGGCGTGAAGGAGCGTTTCGCCGACCTGCGCCGGATGGGCCTGCGCACGGTGATGATCACCGGCGACAACCCGGTGACCGCCGCGGCCATCGCCTCGGAGGCCGGGGTCGACGACTTCCTGGCCGAGGCCACGCCGGAGGACAAGCTGCGCCTGATCCGCGCGGAGCAGGCCAAGGGCCGCCTGGTCGCCATGTGCGGCGACGGGTCGAACGATGCGCCGGCGCTGGCCCAGGCCGACGTCGGCGTGGCGATGCAGACCGGGACCCAGGCCGCCCGCGAGGCCGGCAACATGGTCGACCTCGACAGCGATCCCACCAAGGTCATCGAGATCGTCGAGGTCGGGAAGCAGATGCTGATCACCCGCGGCGCGCTGACGACCTTCTCGATCGCCAACGACGTGGCCAAGTACTTCGCCATCATTCCGGCGATCTTCGTCGTCTCGCTGCCGGCGCTCGGCGCGCTCAACGTCATGCACCTCGCCAATCCGCGCAGCGCGATCCTGTCGGCGGTGATCTTCAACGCCCTGATCATCATCGCGCTGGTGCCGCTGGCGCTGAGGGGCGTGAAGTACCGTCCGATCGGCGCCGCGAAGCTGCTGCAGCGGAACCTCTTGATCTACGGCCTGGGCGGGGTCGTGGCGCCGTTCATCGGCATCAAGATCGTCGATCTGACCATCACCGCCATCGGTTTGGCTTAAGGTAAGGCCGGAGCAAGACCATGCTTTCCGAAATTCGCCCCGCCATCGTCTCGACCGTGCTGTTCACGGCCCTCCTGGGCGTGGCCTATCCGCTGGCGATCACCGGGCTCGCCAAGGTCGCCTTTCCCTGGCAGGCGGAGGGCAGCCTGCTGCGCGGCGACCACGGCCAGGTGATCGGCTCGGCCCTGATCGGCCAGGGGTTCGCCAAGGACGAGTACCTGCATCCGAGGCCGTCCGCGGCCGGCGCGGGCGGCTACGACGCCTCGAACTCGTCGGGCTCGAACTACGGCCCGCTGAGCGCCGACCTCGCCAAGCGGGTCAAGGGCGACGCCCAGGCCATGCGCGCCTCGACCGGCCAGGCCGAGATCCCCGACGACGCGATCACCACCTCGGCCTCGGGGCTCGACCCGGACATCTCGCCGGCCTACGCCAACCTGCAGGTCGAGCGGATCGCCAAGGCCCGCGGCGCGCCGGTCGAGGAGGTGCGCAAGCTGATCGACGCCCATGTGCAGAGGCCCGCGCTGGGCTTCCTGGGCCAACCGCACGTCAATGTGCTGATGACCAATCGCGCGCTTGACGCGGCCTTGCCGAAGGGGAGCGCGAAGGCTTCATGAACGCCGACGAGCCGCGCCGCCCCGATCCCGACGCCCTCCTGAAGGAAGCGGCGAAGGCCGGGCGCGGCCGGCTCAAGATCTTCCTCGGCATGGCGCCGGGCGTCGGCAAGACCTACGAGATGCTCCACCAGGCGGGCCGCCGCCGCGCGGAGGGCGGCGAGGTGCTGGTCGGCGTCGTCGAGACCCACGGCCGGCGGGAGACCGAGGCCCTGGTCGCCGAGCTGGAGGTGCTGGCCCGCAAGCCGATCGACTACAAGGGCCGCACCCTCCTCGAGTTCGACATCGACGCAGCGCTCGCCCGCAAGCCGGCCCTGCTGCTGGTCGACGAGTACGCCCACTCCAACGTCCCGGGCTCGCGCCATCCCAAGCGGTGGCAGGACGTCGAGGAACTGCTGAACGCCGGCGTCAACGTCTGGACCACCCTCAACGTCCAGCACCTCGAGAGCCTGGTGGACGTGGTCTGGAAGATCACCGGCGTGCGCCAGCGCGAGACGGTGCCCGACTCCGCGCTCTCCCGGGCCGACGATATCGAGTTCGTCGACATCACGCCGGACGAGCTTCGCCAGCGGCTCTCCGAGGGCAAGGTCTACCTGCCCGACACCGCCCGCATGGCGGCGACCAACTTCTTCAAGCCGGAGAACCTGACGGCGCTGCGCGAACTGGCGCTGCGCCGCATGGCCCAGACCGTCGACGACCAGCTGGTCGCGGCCATGAAGCAGCGCGGGGTCGAGGGGCCGTGGGCGGCCGGCGAGCGGATCCTGGTGCTGGTGGGGCCGGACGCGGTCGCCCAGAGCCTCGTGCGGGCCGGACGCAGGCTCTCGGACATGATGATGGACGCGCCCTGGACGGTCGCCTTCGTCGAACGGCCGAACCATCGTTCGCCGGACGATGCGGGCGCCGCGCGGCTCGCCGCCGCCTTCAAGCTGGCCGAGCAGCTGGGCGGAACCAGCGTGGTTCTGACGGGCGATGATGTGATCGGCACGGTGCTCGACTACGCCCTGCAGAACAACGTCACCCAGATCGTCGTCGGCAAGTCCAACGCCTCGCGGTTGCGGGCGCTGATGGGCCGGGCGCTGATCCCGGCGCTCGCCGAGCGCATTACGGGCGCGGCCCTGCACATCATCACCGCCGAGACCCATCCCGAGCCAGAGCCTGCGCACAAGCTCACGCCGCCGACCTCGCTCCTGGCCTGGCGTGGCCACCTCGTCTCGATCGGCTTCGTGGCCATCGCCGGCGGCTTCGCGAGCCTGGTCGACCAGTTCTCGCATGGCGCCAACCTCGCCATGATCTTCCTGGTCAGCGTGCTCGTCAGCGGCCTGGCCTTCGGGCTATGGCCGGCGGTGACGGCCGCGGCGCTGGCGGCCTTCGTCTACAACTTCTTCTTCCTCGAGCCGCGGCTGTCGATCCGCATCGGCCACACGACCGACGTGCTGACCTTCCTGGTGTTCTTCGCGGTCGCCATGACGACCGGCTGGCTCACCGGGCGGGTCCGCGACCAGAGCCTGGCGACTTCCCGGCGCGCCTCAGCGGTCTCGGCCCTGCTGGCGGCGGGGCGGCGGCTGTCGTCCGCGGCGGACCGCTATGCGGCCGCCGAAGTGCTGGCCGAGCACATGGCCGCGGCCACCGGCGGCGGGGCGGTGGTTTTCCTGCCCGGCGGCGACGACGTGATTCCGGTGGCGGGCTCGCCCGGCATGCCGGTGTTCGGCCCGGCCGACGTCGCCGCCGCGCGCTGGGCCTGGCAGTACGGCGAGCCGGCCGGGGCGGAGACCGGCACCCTGCCCAGCGCCACCTGGACCTATCGGCCGCTACAGGGCGTGCGGGCGCGTTCGGGGGTGGCGGCGGTGGAACCGAAGGCCCTGCAGACCGAGGAGGGCGCGCGGTTCGTGGCCTCCCTGCTCGACCAGGGGGCCGTGGCCCTCGAGCGCGCCGAGTTCGCCGCCGACGCCGCCGAGGCCGAGGCGCTGCGCCGCTCCGACAAGCTGCGCTCGGCGCTGCTGAACTCGGTGAGCCACGACCTGCGCACGCCGCTCGCGACCGTGCTGGGCTCGGCCACCACCCTGATCGAATACGGCGACGCGCTGGAAAAGCCGGTCAGCCTCGACCTCCTGGCCAGCATCCGCGAGGAGGCCGAGCGGTTGAACCGCTATGTCGGCAACCTGCTGGACATGACGCGGCTGGAGGGCGGCGGCCTGAACATCCGCGCCGACTGGCTCGACGTCCGCGACGTGCTCGGCTCGGCCCTGGACCGGGTGTCGCGAAGGCTGGGCCACCGCAAGGTGACGCGCGATTTCCCGCCGGAGCTGGCGCTGGTCAAGGCCGACCAGGCGCTGCTGGAACAGGCGCTGGTCAACATCCTCGAGAACGCCATCGCCTACAGCCCCGACGATTCGACGATCGAGCTCGCCGCCTACGAGGACCGCAACAACGTGGTGCTGAGCATCGAGGACGAGGGGCGGGGGATTCCCACCGCGGAGCTGGAGCGGGTCTTCGAGAAATTTCGCCGCATGGAGGAGTCGACCGACCGCGGCAAGGGCTCGGGCCTCGGGCTCGCCATCTCGAAAGGGTTCGTCGAGGCCATGGGCGGCCGGATCGCCGCCGCCAGCCCGATCCACGAAGGCCGCGGCACGCGAATCCTGATCAGCTTGCGCAAAGAGGGGGCGCTCGAGTCGAAGCCCTTGGCCGCGCATGCATAAGCCCCGCATCCTCGTCGTCGACGACGAGCCGCAGATCCACCGCTTTCTCGGCCCGGCGCTGAACGCCGCCGGCTATGAGCCCGTGCGCGCCGACAGCGGCCGCGAGGCGCTGGCGGAGATCGCCCGCAAGCCGCCGGAGGCGGTGGTGCTGGACCTCGGCCTGCCCGATCTCGACGGCCAGGAGGTGCTCAAGCGGGCGCGCGACTTCTACGAAGGGCCGGTGGTCATCCTCTCGGCCCGCGACCGCGAGATCGAGAAGATCGAGGCGCTGGACGCCGGCGCCGACGACTATGTCGAAAAGCCGTTCCGGGTCGGCGAACTCTTGGCGCGCCTGCGGGTGGTGATGCGCCGCCAGCAGCGCCAGCAGGAGGAGCCGCCGCCGGTGGTGCACGCCGGCGACCTGGTGATCGACCTGCCGCGCCGGCTGGTGACCCGCGCCGGCGAGGCGCTGCGCCTGTCGCCCAAGGAGTACGATCTCCTGGCCAAGCTCGCCGAGGCCGACGGCAAGGTGCTGACCCACAAGGAGCTGCTGGTCTCGATCTGGGGCCCGGCGCATGCTCACGACATGCAGTATCTGCGGGTGTTCATCGGCCAGCTTCGGCAGAAGATCGAGGCTGATCCGGCCGCGCCGAAACTGATCCTGACGCAGCCCGGCATCGGCTACCGCTTCATGGCCGACGAGGCCCTGCGGCCTAGTGGAGCCTAGCGCCGCGGCGTGCGCCGGACTCCAGGGCGACCGCCAGATAGGCCGAGACCACGTCGACGAAGCGCTCGGGCCGTTCGGGCCGTTCGACCGTGGCGCGCTTGAAGCCGACGCCGATCACGCAGCCCGTGTCGGAGGCCGTGGAGACCGGCCAGTACTCGAACGCCGACTGGTCGAACGGATAGGTCTCGGCGCGCACGTGCAGCCGGTCGGAGAGTGCGGCCGCGGCGGCGGCTTCGTCCTGCGGCGTCACCTGCGGGCCGCCGGCGCTCGCCGCCTGGCGAAGGGGTCCGGCCCCGCGCAGGAAGATCACCACCGGCGCCGCGAAGATCCGGTGCAGCGTCTCGGCGGCGGCCTGCAGGACTTCCGGCTGCGGCCTGGCGGCGATGACCACCTGGGCCAGCTTCTGCAGCGCCTCGGCCCGCTCCGCCGCAAGCGCGGCCTCGACCGCTCGCCGCCGTGACTGCGCCGCCGCCGTCGTGGTGATCGCGGCGACCACCAGCAGCAGGCCCGCCGCCCAAATGTCCGAGGGGGTCGCGATGCGGAGCGAGTAATAGGGGACGGTGAAGAAGAAGTCGAAGGCCAGCACGCCGAGGATCACCGCAGCCAATGAGGGGCCCCAGCCGAAGGCGACGCCGGCGATCACCACCGGCAGGACGAAGATCAGCGTCAGGTTCGGCGCGGCGATCAGGTTCTTGACCACGAACGCCAGGACGGTGGCCGCGCCCACCAGCAGCAGCGACACCGCGTACTGACTCACGGCGGGCAGGCCGCGCGCCGCGCGCGTACCGGCCGACTGTTGCGGGCGTTGGGCCAAAGCTGCGCCGTCGCCCGCAAGGACATCCGACATGACCCGCTCCTTCCGCCGTCTCGACCGCCCGCAGCCTAAGGCTTTGCGGCATAAACGATCGATATGGAATCGGAGGTCCCTGGTCGCAGGCGCGCCGCGCCCTACGACGGCGGCCGCAGCACCAGCGAGGGGATGCCCCAGGTCTCCTTCAGCCGCTTGACCAGGGCGTGACCGCCGCTGGGCTCGGCGGGCGGGGCCTCGACGATCGCCAGGTCGACGTCGGCGCGGGCCGCCAGGGCCAGGGCGTGGCCGGCAGTATAGACGGGACCCAGGATGCAGATCCCTCGATCAACCAATGTCCGGACGAGCTCGTCTCGGTAGACTTCGGAATGACACGCGACGAGAACAGTCGAGAACATTGGGAGATGTGCGATGGCGTTTTCGATCAGTTCCATGATCAGGTTGGACACGGTGTCGCTGCCTGTGGTCAATCGACCCGGCCGTTGAATTTAATGTGAGGCTTTTTCTTCCCTCGGCCCCGGCGCGTCTCACGAAGATCTGAGGATGCTCGCCGTGATAAGGCCGAGTTTCGGCCACAGTGTCGGGCAGGAAGGTTCAAACCGCCCAATTGGTTGACGGACGGGGGCGCCGGGCTCTCGGCTTGCCTCTCCTGAAGTTGCATCGATCCGCTGCGCTGCGGGATCAAACTCCTCCGCGCGGTGTTCTGGCTGTGGACCGGGGCGTCGAAAGCCGGGCGCCACAGGCGGATGAGGACGGGCAATGAACCAAGACGCATACTCCGACAGCGATCTGCTGCGCGCCATCGACGAGCCCGTAGAGCACCGGCTCCAAATGCAGGGCCCCGACCCGGCCGATGGCGATGGAACGGATGGGAACGACGGTGACGGAACGGACGGCGCGGACGGTGACGGAACGGACGGAACCGACGGCGACGGAACCGACGGCGACAACGACGGAACGGACAGCTGATCCGGACCCCGTATCTCCCGGCCTCGCCGGCCTGATCGGGCCGGCCGAGGTCGCCGGCTTCCTGAAGCACAGTCTCGGCCAAGCCGTCTATCGGACGCGTCTGGCGCCAGCGGCTGCGGCCGAGCTGTTCGGCTGGCCGCAGCTCAACGCGGCGTTGGCCGAGCATCGGCTGGCGCCGCCGCGGCTGCGCCTGGAGCGCGCCGGGGCCGACGTGACGCACGGGATATTCCGCGCGCGCCGCACCCGGCGCGGCGCGGTTCTGCAGGACCTCGACGTCGCGGCGCTCACCGCCAGCCTGCGCGACGGCGCGACCCTGATCGTCGATGCGGTGAACGAGATCAGCCCGCCGCTGCAGCGGTTGTGCGCCGGGCTTTCGGCGGAGCTCACCGCCGCCAGCCAGGCCAATCTCTACGCCTGCTGGGGCGTCACCCAGGGCTTCGACGTGCACTGGGACGACCACGACGTCTTCGTCGTCCAGGTCGAGGGCCGCAAGCAGTGGGCGCTCTATGGCCCCACGAAGCCGGCGCCGACCCGGCGCGGCCCGGCGGCGGACGCGCCGTCGCCGCAGGGCGAACCTGAGCAGATCGTGCTCGGGCCGGGCGACGTGCTCTATCTGCCGCGGGGCCACTGGCACGCCGCGGTCGGGCTGGGCGAACCGACCCTGCACCTGACGATCGGCCTGACCCGCAAGACCGGCGGCGACCTCTTCCAATGGCTGGCCGACGAGGTCTTCGCCGACGAGATCGGCCGCGCCGACCTGCCGTTCGAGGCCGGCGACGCGGCGGTGGCCGAGCGGCTCGCCCGGCTGGTGGCCGGCCTGGCGGCGCGCGATCCGCAGGACCTGGCGCGCCGCTACCGCCGCCACGTCGAGGCGCTGCAGCCGCAGCGGCCGGCGCTGTCCTTCCCGCACATCGGCGAGGAAGAGGCGCCGCTCGCGGCCGGCGCCGAGCTCAGCCTCGCGCCTGGGCCCGCGCGGCTTCGGCGATCCGAGCGCGGCCTGGTGCTGAGCTGGCGCGGCGTCGAGTTTACGCTCGCGCCGGATCTGGAACCTCTCTTGCGACGTCTGCTGGCCGGAGAGACGGCGTCGATCGACGCTTTCGGCCGCGCCGCGCCCGGCGCGTCGGCGGCCCAGCTGCAGGGCTTCCTGCGCGAGATGCTGCGGCGCGGGGTCTTCGTCGTGCGTGCGGACGCAGCGCCGTGAATTTCTGTTCCCGCGTCTCGATCGCCAGGCATGAGCACCTCGCCGGCACCGGGGTGCGCGCCCAGGCCTATGTCTTCGTGCCGGTGCCGAAGCGCTTCTGGCACGAGCGCGAGATGAACTCGCACTGGGCCTCGCGCGAGGAGCTGCAGGCGGTCCAGGCGGCGCGCAAGGCCGGCGTCGTGACGCGGCTCTACAACCCGCAGCCGGGCGATGCGACCGAGGAGCTGCCCGTGATCGTCCACGCCCAGGACGACCTGCCCGCGCCGGGCCTGAGCTCGCTGGTGGCGCTGTTCGCGCGGCGCTGGCGCGTCGATCGGACCGGCCGGCCGACGCTGGCCATCTGCACCCACGGCACCCGCGACCGCTGCTGCGCCAAGTTCGGCTTCGCCGCCTACCAGTCCGCCCGCAAGCTGGTGGAAGAGGGGATTTCGCCGTTCGAGGCGATCGAGAGCTCGCACCTCGGCGGCGACCGGTTCGCCGCCACGGGGATCTTCTTTCCCTCCGGCAGCATGTACGCCCATCTGGGCGATCTCGACCTGGCGGCGCTCTGCACCGCGGAGACGGGAGGCCGGATCGATCCCGCGCGCTATCGCGGAAGGGTCTACGATCCGCAGGTGGTCCAGCTGGTGCGGGCGGGCCTGGCGCGCCAGGGCCTGCTCAACGACGCCATCGCGCCGGTCGCCATCACGCCGAAAGGGCCGTGCGACCTGGAGGCGAGCGTGCGCGGACAGCGCTTCCACGTCCGCCTGAAGGCGGCCGAGGTCGAGTTCTACGGCAGCTGCGCCGCGCTCTCGGCGGCCAAGCCCTCGCACGGCACGCGGACGGTCTTCGATCACGCGGAGCGGCTGGGTGCGCCCGGACGATGACGCCGGCCTTCAGCGCCGGATCCCGTTCCAGTAGCGCGTTCAACGAAACGTCAGGGACGCCGCCGCCGCAGTAGCGTTAATGACGTGACGGGCCGAGCGGGAAACGTCGCATGCCTCAACAACCCAGGGTCGCCGCAAAGCCGCTGGTGCGGTGCGCGCAGCGGCTGGTGGTGGGCGTGCTCGCCGGCCTGGCGTCCCTGATGCTGCGCTATGCGCTGGCCTCCGTGCTGGGGCCGAGCGAGCCGTTCCTGCCGCTGTTTCCGATGATCCTGCTTTCGGCGTTGATCGGCGGGACCTGGTCGGGCGTGACCTGCCTGATCGTGGATCTGGTCGGCGCCTGGTACCTCTTCCTGGGGCCGCCGCATTCGTTCGTCCTGGCGCAATACGAGCTCGGCGGGCTGATCGGCACCTCGGTCGTCGGCCTGATCATTCTGGGCATGGTCTCGGCGCTGTTCCGCCTCGTCGCGCGGGCGAAGGCGGCCGCCGAGCACGAGCGGATCATCGCCCGCGAGTTCGCCCACCGCATGCGCAACACCCTGACCTTGGTCCAGGCG
Organism: Phenylobacterium sp.; assembly: GCF_035276905.1. Classification (GTDB taxonomy): domain Bacteria; phylum Pseudomonadota; class Alphaproteobacteria; order Caulobacterales; family Caulobacteraceae; genus Phenylobacterium. Next base: position 28,548 of record NZ_DATELG010000096.1, read on the forward strand.
ATCAGCCGCCGCACCTTCACGCCCGCCCGGCCGCTGGAAGACGCGCGACGGGACTTCGAGGCCCGGCTCGGCGCTCTCTCGGACGCCCATGGCGCCCTGCTCGAGGCCAGCGGAGAGACGGCGGAGCTGAAGGGCGTCCTGATCCGCATCCTCAGGCCGTTCGGTTACGTACCGGGCGAGCCGCGCATCAGGGTCGAGGGGCCGACGGTCATGCTGCGGCCGCAGGCGGCGACCGCGGTGGCGCTGGCGCTGCACGAGCTGGCGACTAATGCGGTGAAATACGGGGCGCTTTCCGCGCCAAGCGGGCGCGTGGCGGTCGAGTGGCGGCTGGAGGGCGAGGCCGATCCCGAGCTGCGTCTGACCTGGCGCGAGAGCGGCGGACCGGAGGTGGTGGCCCCGCCGAGCCGCGGTTTCGGCTCCCAGCTCATCGAGCGCAACCTTGGCGAGGCCCTGGGCGGCTCGGCCCGGCTGGAGTTCGCGCGGGAGGGGCTGCGCGCGGAGATCGCCGCGCGCGTGGGTTAGAGGCAAGCTCGGCCGTCTCCGCCCCTGTTCCTTGTACCCAGGGTGGGCCATGCTCCGCACGAGAGCAGCCTCGGGCGATTCGGCTAACCTCCGGACGCAAAACAGAGATGAGTAGCCGGGCATGGTGAGCGACGGGGTGATTTACGACATCGGCGCCGACAACGGCGCCTCCGCGCGCCTGGGTCGTCGCCCGGCGGCGCACCGGGCCTGAACGATGGCGCCGCTCTCTCGATTTCGTCGCGTCGTGATCGTGACGCCCGTGGCCGTGACGGGCGGGCCCGAGGCCATCCACCAGCTGGCCTACTCGCTCAACTGCCTGGGGGTGGACGCCAAGCTGGCCTATCTCGGCGCGTCGAACGCGGTGCAGATCGCCCCGGACCGGGTGCTGTGCGCAACGCCGACGCATCCGAACACCATGGAAATCTATCGCGACTATCGCCCTCAGGTCGCGCCCGAGATCCCGCTCGATCCGCAGACCCTCGTCATCCTGCCGGAAGTCTTCGCCGCACAGCATGCGATGTTCCAGAACTGCGGCGTCGCCGTCTGGTGGCTCTCCATCGATAACGCCATTGCGTTCAATCCGGCGCTGGGCGAACCGGCGGGCCGCGCCGAGGTCTTCCAGCGCGACGACCTCATCCACCTGCACCAGAGCGTCTATGCGCGCGAATGGCTGCGCCATAACGGCGCCCGCAACCTCTATGACCTGGGCGACTACACCACCGCGCTGTTCCACAGCCCGGAAGTCGCCACGCCCCCGCCGGGGGCGGCCGCCTCGTTCAACCTCCAGAAAGGCGCAACCCTCGCGGAGGAATTCTTCGCCGCGCACCCGAGGTTCAATGGGCTCGGGCTGAAGGGGTTCTCAAAAGCCGAGCTGCGGGACATTTTCGCCGAGCGGCTTCTCTACGTGGACTTCGGCCATTTTCCAGGGAAGGACCGAATGCCGCGGGAAGCGGCGGCCTGCGGCGGCATCGTGTTCGTGCATCGGCAAGGCGCCGGCGCGTTCTATGACGACTTCCCGATCGCGGACTTCTTCAAATTCACGCCCGAGGACATTGCCTCTGGCGAGCTTGCCCGGCGCTTGGACGCCGTCGTCGCCGATCCGCAACGGCATTGGGCGGAACAAGCCCACTACCGCGCGTTGATCGCCTGGGAAAAAGCCAGCTTCCACGATCAGGTCATGCGCCTCTGGGGCGTCAAGCGGATGATCTAAACGGCGATCGCGCGGCCCTGCGCCGCGGAGGCGAGCTGCTTTTCGAACAGGGCCAGCGCCCGGGCGCAGGCCTGGTCCATGTTGTAGTACGCGTAATCGCCAAGCCGGCCGGCGAACCAGACCTGCCCGGCGAGGTCGGCCGCAAGCCGCTGGTAGGGTTGCAGCATGACCGCCGATTGCGCAGTCGGGATCGGATAGTAAGGCTCGGTGCGGCCCGGCGCATGCGCCTCCGGAAACTCGTAGATGAGCTTGCCGCCGCCCTGCGTCGCGCCCGCGACAAGTCCCTGATCGGTGATGCGCGTGAAGCTGAATTCGTTCGGATAATTCACCGTCGGGGCAGGTTGGGAGGCCCCAGCCGCCTGGTCGACAAATTCGAAGCGGATGGTGCGGTAGGGAAGCGCCCCGTTCGAGTAGTCGAAGAACTCGTCGATCGGACCGGTGAAGACCACCCGGCGGTATCGGCTCGGCTCGACGTCGCGGAAGTCCGTGCTCAACACGAGGTCGATGTTTTTGTGGTCGAGCATCCGGCCGATCATCGCCGTGTAGCCGTCCTTCGGCATGGCTTGCCAGCGATCATGAAAGTATCGGCCGTCGCGGCTGATTTCGACCGGAACGCGGGCGGTCACCGAAGGATCTAACGCATCGGGTTCGAGGTCCCACTGCTTGGACGTGTAGTTCTTGAAGACCTTTTCATAAATATAGTCGGCGAGCAGTCGAACGTCCGAATTCGTGGACTTGCGCAACTTCAGAATCGGCGGCCGCGCGCCGAACCCGTACTCGGCGATCAGCGCCTCGCACAGCCGCTGGCCGAAGTTGAAGGGAAAGCACGCCGCGATGGAGTCGAGGTTGAACGGGATCGGCACGAAATTGCCGTCCACATGCCCGAGCACCCGATGGAAATATGGCCGCCATTCAGTGAAGCGGGACAGATAATTCCACACCTTCAGACTGTTGGTGTGAAACAGGTGTGGCCCGTACTTGTGGACGAGCAGACCGCCGCCTTCATCTTCGTCGTAGGCGTTGCCCGCCGCATGCGGACGCCGGTCAATGACAAGAACCCGTTGATCAAGCTGCGACGCCAGCCGTTCGGCGACGGTAGCGCCGGTGAAGCCGGCCCCGACGACAATCCAGTCATACGTCTTCACACCGGCCTCCACCCCGAAGCGCCCAGTTCTTCAGCGCCGCGCCCTTAATGCGCTTTACTCGAGCGACGCCAGGGCGGCCCGCAACATCGTAGCCTGGTCGCGATTCGAGAACACTTCGAAGCCCTTCTGGCCGAGCGCGAGGCGACGGGCCGGGTCTGCGAGCAGGCCAAGGCAGGTCGCCGCCAGTTCCTGATGAGGCGCAAAGGCGATCGCCTCGCTCAGGTCCGCCTCGATCTCCTTATCGTGACCGCTCTCGGAGACGACCGGTATGCGGTTGGCCAGCAGGTAGGACACCCGCACGATCTCCAGGACCCTGCCTTCGTGGTAGTGGATGTTGAGGACGAGCTTGGCCCGCGCGAAGAGCGCGTCGCGCTCCTCGCCATAGGCGTTGTTGGCGACGATGACCTTGGCGCCGTGGTTGGCCACCTCTTGCAGAACGGCCAGTCGGCGCGGGCTCATCGAGCCGACGAACAGGGCGTCGATGTCCGGCTCCGGCGCGGCCGGAATGCGGCTTAGACCGCTCGCATAGCCGATCTCGCACAAGGTCGCCGTGACCCCCTGCGCGGCCAGGGCGTCGATATTCCGCGAGCTGTAGTCCCAGACTTGATGCCGGCGCAGCAGGTCGACATAGCCATTGGCCATCCATTGGGAACCCTGGCTGACCTGTTCCAGGTTGAACAGAATCGAGCCTGGCGGCGGCGCAACGGGGCCGAGCAGGTCGGCGCCCAGGACGATGGGCGTGCCGTGGATCTGTTCCGGTTGGGTCACGATCGGCGCCTGATAACCGAGCGCGGCGAAGGCCTCGCCGAGGGCCAACGCGACCTCTTCAAAGCAGCGGCTGTGCAGGTATCCCGGCGGGCTGACGATCCATATGCAGTAAGGAGATTGGTTCATGCGCCCGCGCCGTTGCCCTGATCGCAGAGCATGTGGGGGCGGGCGCAGCCTTGCAAGCCTGCCGCGCCAGACTCGGCGATCCGGCGGTTGGAAACGCGCTCAGCCGGCGCCGTGCGGGCTGACCAGCTCCGAGGGCGGGAAGGGCGGTCTCGGGCGCGGCGCGCCTGTCCCGCCCCGCGCCCGGTCGGCGGCCTCGATCAGCTGTTGCGCCAGCTCATCGGCCATGTCCGGGACCAGCCTGCGGGCGGCGCCGCCCGGCATCTGCAGCAGGACGTCCTCGCCCTCGACGTGGACGCTCAGCTGGTCGTGCAGGTTCTCATCGGCCATGGCTGGAAAAGCGGCGGCGGCCGTCTGCGGTTCCCCTACGAGTAGCGAGCCTCCTCAGCGAAGGCGGCAGGCCGGGGCGCCTCGGCCTGGACCAGCTCGATCACGTCGGCTGTGTAGCTGGCGGTGTTCTGGCGGGCGGCGGCGGCGCCGAACACGCCGTTCATCTCCAGGGTCTCGAAGCCGGCGCCGAGGCTGAAGAGGGCGCGGAAAGCCTCCTTCTCCAGAAGCGGCGTCGGCAGGATCCGCACGTCGGCCTGGCGCAGCTGGGCCACCACGCTCTTCAGCATCTTCGGCTTCAGGGCGGCGGGCACGCGGGTGAGCAGTGCGCGGTGCGCCAGCGCCTTGCCGGCGCGGCGGCCGAACGCGGCGACCATCTCCGAGGCCTTGATCGCCTCGCGCAGGTCGAGCTGCGAGCCCGCCACCGGCGTCAGCACCAGGTCGAAACGCAGGGCGGCGAAGACCATGGCCCCGCGCTCGGAGCCCTCGGTGTCGACGATGGTCCACTCCGGCGAATAGCGCTGCGCCTCGCGGGCGGCGTCGCGGATGTCCTGCACGGTGGGCGCGGGATGGACGGTGATCTTGTCGCGTCGGTTCGGCAGCTCGGCCCAGTGCACGAGCGGCTTGTTCGGGTCGGAGTCGATCATCGCCACGCGCTGGCCGCGGTCGGCCAGGCCGAGCGCGAGCGCCAGGGCCGCGGTGGTCTTTCCGGCGCCGCCCTTTGGACTGACGAAGGCGATGTTCGGCATGCGCTTGGTCCGCTCCCTGTGGCCCCGCCTGATTGAGCCGGCAAGTCAGGCGCTTTCGTGTCCCGAGCCGTTGCTGCGGGGGCGGACGGGTTGCGACACGACGTCCCGGTCATCCTCAGGGTTAAGGGCCCCGTTCGGTCAAGCTCTTATGAGCTGGGCCGTGATCGGCGCCGGGATCAGCATCATCTGCATCCGGTCGAGTGGAAGTGTCGCACATCTGACACTTAAGGTTGGCCGCGGTGTCACGTTGAGCGGCTACCGACCCCCAGCCCAGCGCAGGACGGATCAACGCCCGCGCCGGATGACACCCTGGGGGATGATATGAGAACTGGTTGGCTCGGCGGCGCGGCCGCCTGCGCGATCCTTTGCGCCTTCGCGAATACGGCTGCGGCGGAAGACGCCGGCGCCGCGGCGGCCACGGAGACCCCGGCGGCGGAAGCCGCCACGGCGGCCGAGCTGGTGGTCTTCGGCCACGGCCAGACCCGCGAAGTGCAGACGATCACCGCTCAGCAGATCATGAACGTCGCGCCGGGCACCAGCCCGATCAAGATGGTCGAGAAGCTGCCGGGCGTGAACTTCCAGTCCGCCGACGCCTTCGGCGCCTACGAGTGGTCGACCCGCATCTCGATCCGCGGCTTCAACCAGAACCAGCTGGGCTTCACCCTCGACGGCGTGCCGCTGGGCGACATGACCTACGGCAACCTGAACGGCCTGCACATCAGCCGCGCGGCGATCTCCGAGAACCTCGGCCAGGTGCAATTGGCGCAGGGCGCGGGTTCGCTGTCGACCGCCTCCAGCTCGAACCTGGGCGGCACGGTGGAGTTCTTCACCCGCGACCCGTCCGAGGCTTTCAACGTCAACGTCCAGGGCACCGGCGGCTCGGACAGCATGTACCGGGGCTTCATCCGCCTCGACACCGGCGTGCTGCCGACGGGCGGCAAGGGTTATGTCAGCTACGCCAACCAGAAGACCGACAAGTGGAAGGGCTGGGGCGAGCAGAAGCAGCAGCAGATCAACGTCAAGTACGTCCAGCCGCTCGGCGAGGCGACCGTCACCACCTACTACAACTGGTCCAGACGTCGTGAGAACGACTACCAGGACATGTCGAAGGAGATGATCAATCGTCTCGGCGACAATTGGGACAACATCTCCAACAACTACGCCGAGGCGACCCAGATCGCCACGACTGCCCTGGAGTATTACAAGGCCAACGGCCACTCGGGCGACCCGTCCTTCTGCGTCTCCGACCCTGGAGACAACGGCAACGCCAGCGCCTACCCCTCGCCGGTGCGCTGCGACGACGACGCCTACTATGACGCCGCGGGCCTGCGGGATGACAACCTCTGGTACGTCAACGGCAAGACCCCGATCACCGAGAACCTGAACTTCTCGGCCACCGTCTACGGCCACCACAACAAGGGCCAGGGCAGCTGGTTCGCCCCGCTCAACCCCAGCCCGAACTACGGCGTGGCCGGGGCGACCACCGCCAACTCGCCGATGTCGTTCCGCACCACCGAGTACGGCATGGACCGGATCGGCGTCTTCGGCGCGGCCGAGCTGAAGCTTGGCGACCACACGATCCAGGCCGGCGGCTGGTACGAGGACAACGACTTCGATCAGGCCCGCCGCTACTACGCCCTGGACCTGGCGGCGCCCAACCGTGACGCGCTGGACTTCCAGTCCAACCCCTACAAGACCCGCTGGGACTACGCCTTCAAGACCAAGACCACGATGCTGTTCATCGAGGACAGCTGGAAGATCACCGAGGACCTGAAGGTCAACTTCGGCGCCAAGTCGCTGAAGGTCACCAACGACGCCCGGTTCGTGAACGGCTACGACACCAGCGTCGCGCGCGGCGGCGGCATCGACGCCAAGGACGGCTTCCTGCCGCAGGTGGGCTTCAACTGGAACATTCCGGGCGCCGGCGAGGTGTTCGGCGACTACGCCGAGAACATGCGCGCCTTTCAGTCGGCGGCGACCTCGGGGCCGTTCTCGACCACCCAGGCCGGCTTCGACGCCATCAAGGACAAGCTGAAGCCCGAGACCTCGAAGACCTTCGAACTCGGCTACCGCTTCCGCATCGACGCCTTCCAGGGGCAGATCGCCGCCTACCACGTCAAATTCGACAACCGGCTGCTGGCGACCTCGGTCGGGTCAGGCGTGGCGGGCAACCCGGCGGTGCTTTCCAACGTCGGCAGCGTGACGACCAAGGGCGTCGAACTCGCCGGCGCCTGGGCGATCACCCAGGATTGGACGGCCTTCGCCTCCTACGCCTACAACGACTCCAAGTACGACGACGACGTCCATGACGGCTCCGGCGTCCTGATCGCCCGCACCGCCGGCAAGACCGTGGTCGACACGCCGAAGTCGATCGCCAACCTCGAGCTCTCCTACCACCACGGCGGCTTCTTCGGCTCGATGGCCGGCCACTACACCGGCAAGCGCTACTACACCTACACCAACGACCAGAGCGTGCCGTCCTACTGGGTGGCCGACCTGACCGCGGGCTACCGTTTCGAGGGCGAGGACTGGCGCAAGGGCCTGGAGATCCAGGTCAACGTGACCAACCTCTTCGACAAGGACTACGTCGCGACCGTCGGCTCGAACGGCTTCACCAACTCCGGCGACAGCCAGACCCTGCTGATCGGCGCGCCGCGGCAGTGGTTCGTGACGCTCCGGAAGGACTTCTAATGGGTCGCGGCTGACGGCGGCTCCGCCGGCGGCGGCTTCGCCGCTGGCGCCGCGGCCTGCGCCGGCGCCTTGCCTTTCAGGGTGTCGGTGAACGCGCGGGCGGCGTCTTCCAGCGCCGCCGCCGTCGCCGCCCGGGCCTCGTCCTCGGACGGGGACGCAGGCTGGGGCGCCTTGGCGCCCTTGGCCGGCTTGGCGGGGGGCGCGGCCTGGGCGGCGCACAGGGCGGCGCAGGCCGCTTCCAGCGCATCGCGCAGCGCCTGGCGCCCGTTCTGGCTCGCGGCCAGGTCGCGCAGGCCCCGACGCAGGGGCTTGGGCATCTTCACGCCCGCGAGCGTCTTCGGAATCTTCTTGTTCGCCATGTCCGTCTCCGGATGAATTTGCGAGCTTGCGAGACCATGATCCCGACGGGTCCCGGCTGCAAGTACGCAGCGTTCCCAAGGGTTTGCGCCGGCGTCGGCCCGCGCCTAGATTCCGCTATGCTGCGGCGGGCTACGACGGCCCATCGGCGCGCCGATTGCGGCCCCATTCCGGACGTTGGGCCAGAGCGTCGTCGCAAGAGCGCTTTCCCGCCGCAGCGCCCACCGTCGACACGTCCGGGCGGCCCGGCTACACCGAAACGGGGCCGCTGAAGGATTCTGGATCTTGGGTCGACCGGTCTTGGCCGTCGCCGCCTCAGCGGCCGTCTGCGTCCCGGCGCTGGCGCTCGCCGCCCAGCCGCGGGCCGTGGTCGACGGCGACCTGGAGCCCGCGCTGCGCGCCGAGATCGTCCGAGAGATCGGCGAGGCCGACAAGGCGGTCGACAACCGCTTCGAGGCCCATCGGCGAGCGCGCGACGCCGCCGAGGCGGCGATCGCCGTGCTGCGCTCGGAGGGCTATTACGGCTACGACGTCGAGCCCCAGGTGGGCGAGGGCGACGCGCCGGCCCCGCACATCCACGTCACGCCGGGGCCGCGGTTCACCCTGGCCGCCCCGGCCATCGAATGGGTGGGAACCGCGCCCCCCGCCGCGGATGAAGCCGCCGCCGAGAAGGCCATGCGCCTCAAGCCCGGCGCGCCCGGCCGCGCCGCCGACGTGGTGGGCGCCGAAGGCCGCATCGTCTCGGCCCTGCAGCAGAAGGGGTTCGCCGACGCCAAGGCCGAGCCTAGGCGGGTGGTCGTCGACCATGCCGACGCCTCCGTGCAGCCGACCTACCGCATCGCCACCGGCGCCAGGGTCCGCCTGGACGGGATCGAGCTCACCAGCTCGGGGCGCACCAATCCGCGGTGGGTGCAGGGTCTGGCGCCCTGGAAGACCGGCGAGACCTACGATCCGGAGCTGGTCGCCGAACTGGAGCGCCGCCTTGTCGACCCCGGCGTCTACAACCAGGTGACCGTGGCGCTCGCGCCCGAGGACAAGACCACGCCGCAGGGGCTGCGGCCGGTGGTGGTCAGCCTCGCGGAACGCAAGCCGCGCTCGATCGAACTGGGCGCCAGCTACGCCAGCGTCGAGGGCTTCGGCCTCGACCTGCGCTGGATCCACTACAACATCTTCCACCGGGCCGACACGCTGACGTACTTCGCGCGCGTGTCCAACATCGACAGCCGGCTCGGCGTCACCGAGGCTCTGCCGCACTGGCGCCGCCCGGCCCAGACCCTCACCCTCGACGCCGAGGCCTACGACTCCAACACCCCGGCCTACGACCAGACCGGCGTCACCGCCCGCGCCGACGTCCAGCGGCGCTACGGCAAGACCTCGTTCGTCTCGCTCGGCGCCTCGGCGGACTACAGCCGCACCAACGAGCTGAAGATCGGCACGCTCGCCCCGCTGGGCCGCAACATCGCCACCTTCGCCCTGCATGGCAGCGCCTACCTCGACCGCTCCGACGACGCGCTGGATCCCAAGCGCGGCTGGCGGTTGACCCTGGGCGCCGATCCCTCCGTGCTCGCTGGCTCGAACGTGCTGCCCTATGTGCGGGTGCAGACGATCATGACGGCCTATCTGCCATTCCAGCGGTCGGCCTCGCCGCGGACCGTGCTGGCTGGGCGCCTGCGCGTCGGCAGCATTTTGAGCGGCGGATCCGTCGAGGACATTCCCGCCTCGCAGCGCTTCTACGCCGGCGGCGGCGGCTCGGTGCGCGGCTTCTCCTACCAGGGCGTCGGCCCGAAGCTCTCCGACAACGATACGCCGGAGGGCGGCCTGGCGCTGGTCGAGGCCTCCGCCGAGGTCCGCCAGCGGCTGTTCGGGCCCTGGGGCGTCGTCGCCTTCGTCGACGCCGGCTCGGTGGCGATCCACAAGGCGCCCGACTTCTCCAACCTCAGCGTCGGCGCGGGCCTGGGCTTGCGCTACGCCCTTCCGTTCGGCCCCGTGCGCGTGGACCTGGCGACTCCTGTCGCCAATCGCAACGGCGCCTCGCCGCTGCAGATCTACGTGAGCATCGGACAGAACTTTTGAGCGAGGAGTCCGACACGCCCGCCGCCCCGGAAGCGGCCGAGGCCGCCCAGGCGGCGAAGGCCTCGCGCCTGCCCAAGGCGATCGTCGCGGCCTGCATGGGGCTGATGGCGATCCTGGCGGCGCTGATCCTCACGATGCGCTTCGGCGTGCTGCTGCCCCAGGCGCGTCAGTTCATCGAGGCGCGCACCGACGGGTTGAAGCTGGGCAGCTTCGGCCGGCTGAAGATCGAGGGGCTCACCGGCGACGTCTGGCGCGACTTCCGTATCCGGCGGCTGACCGTGCGCGACGACCAGGGCGTCTGGCTCGACGCGAAAAACGTCCATATGCGATGGCGTTACGGCGAGCTCCTCATCCGCCGCTTCCACGCCAGCGAGATCGAGGTGCAGAACCTGCAGCTGATCCGCCGGCCGCACCGCACCCCCTCGACGGGCCCGGAAGAGCCCATGCCGGTCGCGGTCAACATCGACGCGGCGCACGGCCAGGTCGAGATGCTGCCGGCCTTCAGCGTCCAGCGCGGCGTCTACGACCTGTCGCTGTTTCTCAACCTGCGCCGCAGCGGCGGGATGCGCGGCACCGTGCGGGCGGCCAGCGTACTGCGGGCCGGCGACCACCTGAACCTGCAGTTCGACCTTCGCAAGCGCCGGCCGCTTCTGGTGCTCGCCGACGTGGTCGAGGCGCGCGGCGGGGCGATCGCGGGCGCCGCCGGCCTGCCCGCCAACCAGCCTTTCCTGCTGCGGGTCCAGGCAGGCGGCCGCACCTCGGCGGGCCGCTTCACCGCGCTCGCCATCTCCGGCGCGACGCGGCCGCTGGAGGCGTCAGGCGCCTGGTCGCCGGACGGGGGGCAGGCGAGCGGCCGGGCCATGCTCACCGCCTCCAGCCTGACGGCGGGCTTCGCCGAGCGCTTGGGGCCGGAGGTCCGCTTCAACGTCTCCGGCCGCAAGGCCGACAAGGGTTTCTATGACTTGGCGCTCCAGGCAAGCGCGGCCAACCTCTCGCTGCAGGCCCAGGGGCGCGGCGACCTCGGCGCCCGCAAGCTCGCGCCGAAGGGGGTCAGCCTGGCGGCGTCGAGCCCGGCTTTGTCGAAGATCACCGGCGGACCGCAGATGGGCGCGGCCCGGCTCACCGGCATGCTGACGCAGACGGGCGCAAAGTGGCGGTTCGCCGGCCCGGCCACGGTCTCCCAGCTGGCGATGGCCGGCTACGGCCTCGACCAGGTCTCGGGCCCGCTGGAACTGAGCTACGATCCGAACGAGATCGGCGTGAAGGTGCAGCTGGCCGCGCGGGGCGGGCGCGGCGCGGGCTGGGTCGCAGCCCTGATGGGGACCGCTCCGCGCGCCAATCTCGAAGGCGGGCGGCTGAAGGACGGGCGGATCTTGCTGCGCAAGCTGGAGGTGGCCGGCTCGGGCCTTCGGGTGCAGGCGAGCGGCGGCCGCGGCTTCCTGGGCGGTCTGACGTTCAAGGGGCAGGCGGACGTGACGAACCTTTCGGCCGCCCATGCCGGCGCGAGCGGGACGACCCGCATCGACTGGTCGGCGGCGCAGGCGCGGGCGCGCGAGCCCTGGAACCTCAAGCTCGACGCAATGGGCGACAAGCTCGCCACCGGCTATCCGGAGCTCGACCGGCTGCTGGGGCAAAAGCCCCAGCTTTCCGCCCAGGGCGCGCTGCAGGGGCGGCGCCTGTCGCTGACCAAGGCCAGCCTCAAGGGGGCGGCGATCAACGCCGCCAGCGCCGGGGTGATGAACGAGGACGGCAAGCTCGCTTTCAAGCTGGACTGGAGCGCCCAGGGTCCGTTCCGCGCGGGGCCGGTCGAGATCGCGGGTGCGGCCAGGGGTAATGGGGCGCTTAGCGGCACGCTGGCCGCGCCGCGCGCCGATCTGATCGCCGACTTTGCGGAAATCGACGTGCCGAACCTGCCGCTGAAGGCCGCGCACGTCACCTTGAGCTTCCTGCGCCAGGCGGACGGTTCGAGCGGGATGATCTCGGCCACGGCGGCCAGCGCCTACGGCCCGGCGCGGGCGCGGGCCGACTTCCGCTTCCCGGAAGGCGGGGTGGACCTCTCCGACCTGTCGGTCGACGCCGGCGGGATCAAGGCCGACGGCTCGGTGGGCCTGCGCCGGACCGGCCCCTCCGCGGCCAACCTGACCCTTGCGGTCAGCAAGGGCGCCTTCCTCGAGGCCGGTCATGTAGCCGCGGTGGTGCGGATCAGCGACAGCGCGGGCGGCTCGCGGGTGCAGCTCAACCTGACGGCGCAGGACGCGCGCACGCCCGGTTCGACCACCACCTTGACCTCGGCCAAGCTCGTCGCCGACGGGCCGCTTGCGCGCCTGCCTTACACCCTGGCCGCAAAGGGGGTGGCGAGCGCCGGACCATTCTTGGCGAACGGCCGTGGCGTCTTCTCCCAGCTGCAGCCCGGCTACGCGGCGACTTTCGACGGCGCGGGCCGGCTGGGGGGGCGCGACCTGAGCACCACCGAGACCGCGACCTTCCGCTTCAGCGACGCCGAGCGCAGCGCCCGCCTGCGCCTCGCCTCCAGCGACGGCGGCCGGATCAGCGTCGACGGACGCCTCACCAAGGCGATGGCGGACATCCACGCCCAGATGACCGGCGTGGGCCTCAACCTGGTCGACGAGGATCTGGCGGGAAAGGTCGACGCGACGCTGGCGGTGCAGGGCCAAGGCGGCCATCTCGAAGGCGGACTGGACGCGCGGCTCAGCGGGGCCCGCGGCCGAGGCGCGCCGCTCGCCAGCGGCGTCGACAGCGTGGTGCGCGGCCGCCTCGCGGGCTCCAGCCTGACCATCGACGCCACCGCCACCAATGGCCAGGGCCTGAAGGCCAACGCCAGCGTGGTCCTGCCGACCGAGACCTCCGCCGCCCCGTTCCGCGTGGCGATCGCCCGGCAACAGCCGATGAGCGGCAAGTTCTTCGCGAGCGGCGAGGTGCGGCCGCTGTGGGACCTGCTGATCGGCGGCGAGCGCAGCCTCGGCGGCCAGGTGGAGACGCAAGGCACGATCGGCGGGACGCTCGCCGACCCGCAGGCGTCGGGCCAGATCTCGGTCGCCGGCGGGCGCTTTGACGACGGGGCCACGGGCCTGTCGCTGCGCAACATGACGATCCAGGCGAACTTCGCCCGCACCGGCGTGGACGTGACCCAGGCGACCGGCGAGGACGGCCAGGGCGGATCGGTGTCCGGCTCGGGGAAGATCAGCCTCGAGCGCCAGGGCGTTTCCAGCTTCCGCCTGAACCTGCACGGCTTCAGGCTGATCGACAACGAACAGGGCGTGGCCTCGGCCAGCGGCCAGGCGACGATCAACCGCGGCGCGGACGGCAAGGTGAAGCTCTCCGGCGCCCTGACCATCGACAAGGCGACGATTGCGCCGCGGCTGCCGGGCGGAACCAGCGTGGTCACCATGGACGTCGTAGAGAAGAACCGCCCGCCCGAGCTGGTCGCCGCCGAGCGGGCCACCACCACTGCGGCTGCCGCCGACGGGACCGGGGGCTGGGCGCTGGACGTCAGCCTGCGCGCGCCGGGCCGCGTCTTCCTGCGGGGGAAGGGTCTCAACGTGGAGCTGTCGCTCGACGCCCATGTCGGCGGGACGACCGCGGCCCCGACGCTCTCGGGTACGGCGCGGGTGGTCCGCGGCGACTACGATTTCGCCGGCAAGCGGTTCGAGTTCGACGACGAAAGCGTGGTCTATCTCTCCACCAAACCGCGCGACATCCGCCTCAACCTCGCCGCTACACGCGACGACCCGACGCTCACCGCCGTCGTCAAGATCACGGGAACGGCGGCCAAGCCGGAGCTGACCTTCACCTCGACGCCCAGCCTGCCGAGCGACGAGGTGCTCTCCCAGGTGCTCTTTGGCACCTCCGCCTCGCAGCTGTCGCCGTTGGAGGCGGCCCAACTCGCCGCCGCGGTGTCGGCGCTGGCCAGCGGCGGCGGCCTGGACGTAATCGGCAACCTGCGCGCCTTCGCCGGCCTCGACCGCCTGTCGCTGGGCGGCGGCGATTCGGCGAGCGGCGGCGTGACCGTCTCCGGCGGCAAGTACATCACCGAGAAGATCTATCTGGAGGTCAGCGGCGGCGGCCGCGAAGGACCTTCGGCCCAGGTGGAGTGGCGGGTGAAGCGCCAGCTCTCGATCCTGTCGCGCTTCGGCGGGCAGAACGGCGCCAAGCTGGCCATCCGCTGGCGGCGGGACTACTGATCGGCCCGAGCTTTCGCATAGGCCTGGGTCCCGCGGGTCAGCACCCGGTCCTCGGGAATGATCGCGGCGATCGGGATGTCCTTCGCGCCGGCCAGCCGGGCGTAGAGCGCGGCGAAGTCCTGCAGACTCGCGGCCAGCAATGCCTCCAGCGACGGAATGACGAAATAGACCTGCTGGAAGTCGTCGATCCGGTAGGGCGTGCGCATCACCCGCGCCAGGTCGAACGCCAGGCGGTTGGGCGAGGGATCGTCCAGCGCGAAGCGGCTCTCGGCGTGGCTGGAGACGATGCCCGCGCCGTAGATCCTGAGGCCTTGCGGCGTCTCCAGCAGGCCGAACTCGACCGTGTACCAGTAGAGCCGGGCGAGGTTGGCGAGCCGGCCCAGCCCCTGGGCCCGCAGGCCTCCCTCGCCATAGGCCTGCATGTAGTCGGCGAACACCGGGTCGGTCAGCATCGGCACGTGGCCGAAGACGTCGTGGAAGACGTCGGGCTCCTGCAGGTAGTCGAGCTCATCCGGCCTGCGGATGAAGCGCCCGGCGGGAAAGCGCCGGTTCGCCAGGTGCTGGAAGAACACCTCGTCGGGCACGAGGCCCGGCACGGCCACCACCGTCCAGCCGGTCAGCCGCGCCAGCTCCTGGTTGATGCGCGCGAAGTCCGGGATGCCGCCGCGATGCAGGTCGAGCGCTTCCAGCCCTTTCAGGAACGGGTCGCAGGCGCGGCCGGGCAGGAGCTCGACCTGGCGTCGGTAGAGGGTGAGCCAGACCTCGTGCTCAGCGCCCGAATAGGCGTTCCAGTTCTGGTCGATCGTCCAGTCGGGTCGCGCGCCCGGCGGCGGCCCGCCGGTAAAGCCGTCTGCGCTCATGCACTCAGAATGGCCCCGTTCGCGGGGAATTTCCGTGCGGATTTTCCACGCTTTGCCATCTGCCGAGGCGTTTTCTTGCGCCGCGGGGGCGGCCTAGCGGGTTCCCTGCGGCTCTGCAGCGGCGTTGCTGGCGGCGATGCCGCGCAACTCGGCGATACGCGCGCGGGCGAGGTCTTCGGCCATGTCGGGATCCTCGCGCCGCACGCGGTCGCGCCGGATGATCCAGCTTTCCTGCGCCACCGACAGCGGGCCGACCGGGGCCCCGGCGTTGAGCGCCTCGGCGTAGGCCTTGTTGACCTCCTGGTCGAGGGAGGCGAGGGCGGAGACCCTGTCCGTAGCTGCGCGGTCGGCGGCGGCCTGGGCGGACGACCGCCCCTTGGCGAGCGTCCGGGGGGCCGGCGCAGCCTTGGGTGGGACACTCGCGCGGGCGAGCGGCTTGGGGGGCGCTGCCGCGGGCTGGGCGGGCCGGACGGCGACGGGCGCAGGTTCAGCCGCCGGCTCACCGGCAGGTACGGCCTCCACGGCGGCGGCAGGTTCGTTCGCCGGCGGCGTCGCCTGCTCCGCAAGCCCCGGAGCCGGGGCGGCGATGGACGGCGCGGTCATGTCGGCGGCGGGCGTCGCGGCG
>NZ_DATELG010000097.1:0-16659 GCF_035276905.1 Phenylobacterium sp.
GCGGCGGAGGCGCTCTCGACACGCGCCTGGGTCCGCGCCCTCGCCGGCCACGACCTCGCAGCAGCCCTGGCCGATGCCGACGCGGCGGTCGCCGGCGCCCCGCAGCTGGCGGAGGTGCACGACATCCGCGGCCTGGTCCGGCTGCGGCGCGACGAGCCCGCCCAGGCGCTGGGCGACTACCAGGCGGCCCTGAAGCTTCGGCCCGCCATGGTCAGCGCCCTGTTCGGCCGCGGCCTGGCCGAGAAACGGTTGGGGAATGCGGCCGCCCAAGAAGACCTCGACCACGCCGCGGCGGTCGACCCGAAGGTGGCCGGAAACTTCGCGCGCTACGGCCTCTCGCCCTGAGCCCCAACGCCGCGCCCGCGCCTTCTGTCTTGGCGCCGTGACGTTGCGCGCCTAGTCGTTGCCGCGGGAAGGGGCGCGGTAGAATCGGCATGGGGCTTTGGTCATTCCTGCGAGGTCTGTGGCCCTGGCGAGCCAGGCCACAGCCCAGTCAGCCGTCGCATCCGGGACCGCCGCCGGAAACCGCGCCAGAAACCGCGCCGGCAGCTGCGCCCGAACGCGAGCTTCCGCTTGCCGAGGAGGCCGTCGCCGTCGCGGCGACGGTCGAACCGGCCGAGCCGGCGGCGACCGAGCCTCCCGTCTCCGAGGAGGATGAGGAGCAGGACGAGGACGGCGGCTGGGAGGACGAGGACTTCGAGGATCCGGACGACCCCGATCCGTTCATCAGCGGCGCGGCGCCCGAGGCCGACGACGCCGATCTCAAAGAGCGCCGCGCGGCCGCCCGCGCAACGGCGCTTTCGGGCGAGCAGCGCATCTATCTTTCCATGCCCGCGGGCCCCGGCAGTCTGGCCGAGGCGCTGGAGCAGCTCGCGACGGAGGGCCTTGTGACGGCCGAGTTCGTGGGCGACGGCGAGGACGCGCCGCACATCCTCTACCGCCCGGTCTGACGCTCAGCGGCGATCTCGCAACTGCAGGCCGCATGGACGTGGCCTGCGACCGCCAGGCCCAAAAGGAGCGCTCCGGCTGCGGCCAGGATCCGGACCTTCACGGCTGTTCCCCTTCGTTCCGATGCACGAAGGCTTGGCTATCGATGCGATCAACCGCCGCGCAGCCGCGGGCGTTCCCGCGCGGCCTGCGGCCGGTCATCGCCGGCGGCTGAACTAGAAGGCCAGGGCCGCCGCGGACGCCGTGATCTGCGTCAGCATCTGTGAGAAGTCCGTCGTCTCGTGGTCGACCAGGACGGCGTATTCCGGATCGTCGCCGGCCCGCCGCGCCTTGCGCACCCATTTGCGGCCGTTCGGCGGCTCAGGCAGCGCGTGGGCGAAGCTGCGCACCTCGTAGACCCGGCACGTGGCGTAGCAATTCCAGCGGTAAGTCTCGCCTTCCCAAATGAAGGCGCCATCGTAAGGTTGAAACGCAGCCAAGGCGCCACCTCCCCACTTGTTGCTTAGCGCAAACTCTGGACAGGCGGGCGCGCACGCCCGCCGCGACATTTGGCGGCAAAGCGTCGCGGTTGGCAACAGTCCTGGCTCGGTCCGGCGCGCGGAGGCTGGAGGACCGGTCGGAAGCGCTACGACAGGCGGCGCTTTGGCCGCGGGGTGTTCATGCCTCGGGCGACGTCCTTGGCCACCGTCTCCGAGACGTGACGGCTGACGATCTGCCCAGTCGCGGTGTCCACGACCACGTACTGGGACGGCACCCAGGACGAACGGCCTTGCGAGACATAGCGGGTCATGAAAGCCCCTTCTCTACCCCCCGGCGAGCCGCCGGGAATCGGCGGTGTCTAATGAGGATCGCCGCCGCAGGGTTCCATGGGCATCCGACAAAGGGTCGCATTCGACGCCTCTCGCCACGACGCCTGTTTTTTCAGCAGCGCGCGGCGGCGCTTGCGGCGGCGCCTGGGTAAGCACCACGCCGGCCAGCGGCGTGCGCGTGCTCTTGAGCAGATCGACCGCCGCGGCCACCGAGTCCTTCGGCGTCCTTCCCCACCGCGTGACGAACAGGAAGGCGTCCACGTGCGGGGCTATGTGCCGCGTGTCCGCCACGGCGAGCAGCGGCGGCGTGTCGATGAAGATGTAGTCGAACCGCCTTCGCAGCACGGTGACCAGCTCGGTCATCATGGGCGAGGAGAAGACGTCCTTCACGACCGCCTTTCGGACGAGCTCCAGGTCGTCGGATGCGGGCAGGACGTAAAGCGGGGTGAAACCGTCGAAATAGAGCCCCTCGTCCAGCCTCGCCCGCCCCGACATCACCTCCAGCAGACCGACAGCGGCGGGCTTGCGCAACTCCGCCGAGGCGGAACGGCGGCGCAGGTCGAAGTCCAGCAGCACGGTCCTGTGGCCGCGGAGCGCGCTGGTCCGCGCCAGCGCCACCGAGCAGGTCGTTTTTCCGTCTTTCGGGACGGCGGAAGAAAGCGCCACGACCCGCGCCCCGGGACACTCGCGCAGGAATGTCGCGTGAAGGTTCTTGAACGAGGCGGCGAGCGCCGGGTCGTCGTACTCGACCACGGCCGCGGACGGATTGAGCCGGCTCGCGCGCGCCTGAGCCCTGGGGATCGCGCCGAGGTACGGCAGGCCCGTCCACCGCTCGACGTCACGCGACGTCGACAACCCCCGAACCAGCAACTTCCTGAGGAAGGCGACCACAGACTTGCCGACCGTTCAGCGCAAGCGCGCACGCGCCCGCAGGCCGGCCATCAGCCGAAGACGTCCAAGACCGCATACGCCTGCTCGCCGCCGCGTCATGATCGTCGCCCCCGTTCGAGCGCGAGACTTGCGGCCCGTGTTCGGCGCAAGTCAAAAACAACTCGACGCCTGCGGCGAGGGGTCGCGAGATATAACCTTTGACAATATGAGTTACTGTAGCGCCTTCACCACCTTGAATTGTCGAAACCATCCCGCTTGAGGCGCGATCTAACCTCTATCATAATTTCAAAAGCCCAATGCTGAGCTTGTTCTGCATTCGATCGCGCCCATAGGGCCCGCCCCGCCAGCGGGGATGCGCATCCAACTAGTCCTCGGGCGCGATCCGCACTTTCAAACCATCCAGCTCATCGGTGAAGGGAATCTGGCAGGACAGTCGAGAATTCGGCTGCCGGCGGTCGGAGCTGTCCAGAAGATCATTTTCGTCTTCGCTCATCTTGGGTAGCAAGTCCGCGAACGCCTCGTCGACATAGACGTGGCAGGTGGCGCACGACAAGCACCCTCCGCACAAGGCAAGCAGTTCGTCGAACCCGGCGTCTCGGATGATCTCCATCACGGAGCGGCCAGCCGGCGCCTCCAGCGGGGTTTCGCCGCCAGCACGGTCAGTGAGCAACAACTTGGGCATCAAAATAGCTTCCCGTTAGCACTGTTGAGCAAAAACGCTGGCTGAGGCCGTCACGCCTCGCCACGATCCTCCCCGCACGGACGCATGTCGTCCGGCCAGGCGACCGATCGGCCCGTTTTGAGATCCACGCAAACCAGCACCACGCGTGCACAGAAACGCTCCTCATCAGCACAGCGCACCTGAACGGCCAACTCCATGGACGAGCGTCCAATGCGCACGACTTCCAGAAAAAAATCAAGAAGGTCACCAAGTCGGCTTGGCGCCTTAAAATCACAATTCAGCTGAACTGTTGGCAAACCAAGACCACGCTCCAGATGTATGGTCTTGAAATCGGCCGCCGTCCTCCGAGCGAACAATTCTTCGACGGCCGCGTTCAGCATTTCAAAGTATCTTGGATAGAACACAATGCCAGCGGCATCCACATGCGCGAATTGCACGCGTTGCTGGGAAACGAATGGCAAATGAGCCCCCTATCTGAGCGACTGAGACTTTGACGTTCGCCGGAATTCGACCGAGATTCTCGGCGCGCAACGCTGCATCAATGATGGATGGGAGCCCGCGCACGCGGCGGCGATCCAGACCGCCCGAGTGGCGAGCACTGCTGCGAGGCTCACAACGTTTTAGGCCTAAAGCAGATTGCCAGTGCGCGCAAGCTTACATGACCGCGCCAACCGACGGGCCACGCCGGTAATAATCGACAGCCGCGCCTTGGCGTGGCGATGAGGACCGCGCCACGGTTTGCGCGAGGTGGACGTTTCGCACGGCGCCGCTCGTGAGCGCGACGGCCTGGCCGTCAATAAGGGAGCTGGACATGTCGGCCACCGTTTGTTGAGTACGCCTCGCAAGCTCGCGCACGACACTTGCAAATGCAAGTTTTTTCCGAGGCGGAAACCGAGACCATGGCAGAAGATTTACGCCGCTTCGGCGACCCGGGATCAGAAGACTTCCGCGTTGATGTCTATCCCTTTTACCTGCTGAACCGGGCGGTCAGTCGCTACAATGTCGTCATCGAGGCGCAACTGCGGGCGATTGAGATCGACATTCCGAGCTGGCGCGTGATCATGATCCTCGGCGAACGCTCGCCCCTTCCCGTCGCCCAAATCGCAAAGCTCGCCGTCATCAACATCTCGACGCTGGTCCGGCTCGTGGAGCGCATGAGCAAGGCCGGCCTGGTCAGCAGCAGCCCGTGTCCGGACGACGGACGCGTCACCCAGCTATCGCTCACGGAGCTTGGTCGCCTGAAGCTGGTGGAAGCGCGCAAGATCACGGCGCCGCTTTATCGCAAGCTGATCAAGGGCTTCTCTGCGAGCGAATTTGCCAAGCTCCTGGAGATGCTCAACCGACTGCATGACAACCTCAGCTGAAGGCGAGCTTGACTGACCGCCCACCCGGATCAGCCGCCGACCTCCGCCGATCGGAATCGAAGTGACACGAATGGCAAAATCTCGGAAAAATGCGAATACCTTCTCAGATCACGTCGGGTCAGATACCCGCCTGCATCGAATATACGAGATGCCCGGCCACCTCATCCGCCGCCTTCACCAGATCGGCGTCGCCATATTCATGGAATCGACGAAGGATATTGGCCTCACCCCGATACAATATGCGACATTGACGGTGGCGGACAGTTATCCCGGCATCGATCAAAGGCGCCTATCTGAACTCGTCGCCTTCGATCGGTCGACCATCGGCGACGTCATCCATCGGCTGGAACAGCGTGGTCTGCTCGCACGCGTCAGCGGCGTCGATCGCCGCACAAAGAATGTGAGTCTCACGCCTGAAGGCGGCAAGGTTCTCGCAGCCATGGACGATCTGGTCTTCCAGAGCCAGCTTCGGATCCTCGCTCCCCTTTCCGACGGCGAGCAATTGATCTTCATGTTCCTGCTCTCGAAGTTGGTGAATCGGAGAAGTGAGCGGCTGCCGACGGCGTTGCTGCATTCGGAGCATGGCGCGACGCACGACCAGATGATCGGCTTGCTGCAGTCGGCGTTCCGGCGGCCCGTCGAGCGCGGGGCCGACGACAAGGCGTGAAGGCGGGCCGTCAGCGTGTAGCGCTGCGGGATAGCCGGCGGCGCCGCGCATAGCACGACGTCCCGACAACGCCCGGGACATTTACGAGGTATCCCTATCATTTGCCCGCGGATTCGGGGATCGGTCGCGCGCCACGCCTCGACGCCTCAACACACATGCGGTTGCGTCAATCCTTATATCTATTTGATTTTTATCGCTTTTCATAAATTTTCACTTGAGGCCGGGCTAGTGGGATCTGGCGCACGGAAAGCGCGTTGACAGCCAATCTGTTAGTATGCCTACTATTTGCCTCGCAGCGCCCGCCGCTGCGGAGTGCAGAGCCAGGTGCAGGGTGATTGACTTTCCCATCTTCAAGGCTGCGGCTGTACAGGCCGCGCCTGTTTTCTTGGACACGGCGAAGACCGTCGACAAGGCCTGCAGCCTCATCCGCGAAGCTGCTGCGAACGGCGCCAAACTGGTCGCGTTCCCAGAGGTCTACGTCCCCGGCTACCCTTACTGGAATTGGATCGTCCCGCCGCCGGAGGGAAGCCGTTGGTTTCGCAGGCTCTATCAGGCGTCGATCGCGGCGCCGGGCCCGGAAGTCGATCTCTTGGCGGCGACCGCCCGCGATTGCGGCGTCGTGGTGGTCATCGGCGTAAACGAGCACGATCCCGAGCGGATCGGCGCATTGTACAACACCATCCTGGTCATCGGCTCGGACGGAACGCTTTTGGGGCGCCACCGCAAGCTCGTGCCGACCTGGGCCGAGAAGCTGACCTGGGCCGGAGGGGACGGCTCGTCGCTGAAGGTGCACAAGACCGCCGTCGGGCCGCTCGGCGTGCTCGCCTGCGGTGAAAACACGAATACGCTCGCCCGGTTCGCCCTTCTCGCCCAAGGCGAGATGGTGCACGCGGCGAGCTACATCGCCCTTCCGGTCGCGCCGCCCGACTACGATATGGCCGAGGCGATCAAGATTCGAGCGATGGCGCACTCCTTCGAGGGAAAGGTGTTCACCATCGTGTCATGCTCGACCATTTCAGAAGAGATCATCGCCGCCATGTCGTCGGCCCGCGCTGACGCTCGCTCGCTTCTGGAAAGAAAGCACAGCGCCTTCAGCGGCGTTATCGGACCAGACGGACGACTTGTCGGCGCCCCGCTGATCGATGACGAGGGCATCGTCTACGCAGACATCGACCTGACGCGCTGCATCGAGCCCACCCAGATGCACAACATCACCGGCCACTACAACCGTTTCGACATCTTCGATCTGCGCGTGAATCGCCGCCCGCAGACCGCGGTCGCCTGGGAGGGGGAGGTCGCACCGCCCCCCTTTGGCGGCCCCCCTCCCTCTCACGAACCCGGAGGCGAACCCAATGCGTGAGGATGTGATCGGCCGCGCCAACGTCTCCGATACGGCCGAACGGGCGGCCTACTACGCTCGGCTGAAGGCGCAGGACGCTTATGCGCTTTGGACCGTGGCCAACGAAATTGAGCCTTGGTTTCCGCAATCGCCGTCCACGCCGGTGGTGTGGCGATACGAGGCGCTCCGGCCTCTGGTGCTGGAATCCCTCAGCATCGTAAGCCCCGAAGAGGCCGGCCGTCGCGTCGTCGCGCTCGAGAATCCCACGCGAAAAGGCGCCTCGGCCTGCGTCGGCTGGCTCTACACCGGCCTGCAGGGAATGCGGGCGGGAGAGAGCACCTCCGCCCACAGACACGCCGCGGCCGCATTGCGCTTCATCATGGAGGGAGCTGGCGCGTACACCGTGGTCGACGGGCGTAAGGTCACACTCGGTCGGGGCGACTTCGTGATCACGCCGGCCGAGACCTGGCACGATCACGGCGTCGCCGCCGAGGGCGAGACGTCGATCTGGCAGGACGGGCTCGACATGCTGCTTGTCAATCAGCTCGAAGCAAACTTCTACGCCGTCCATCCGGACATCGTGCAACAGCCGCGCGGCGCCACCAATGATTCGGTGAAGCTTCACGGCGGCCCAAACCTGGCGCCCGTCATGGCGCCGTGGGAGCATCGCTATTCGCCCTTGCTCAAGTACGAGTGGAGCGCGACCTACGACCGCCTTTGCGAGGCGGCGGAGGTCTGGGAAGGCACGCCCTACGACGGCGTAATCATGGAGTACACCAACCCGCGTTCGGGGGGATCGGTGATGCCGACGCTCGGCGCCTACATCCAGCGACTAGCCCCCGCACAGCATACGAAGGCGCATCGCCAGACCGGTTCCTACGTCTACAACGTCGCCAAGGGCGCCGGATATTCGATTATTGACGGCAGACGTTTCGACTGGAAAGAGCGGGACATCTTCGTTGTACCGTCGTGGTGCGCGCATGAGCACGTAAATTCGTCGGCAACTGAAGACGCGGTCCTGTTCTCCTTCACGGACCAACCGGTCATGAAGGCGCTCGACCTATACCGAGAAGTCCCGATTAAAGACAACGGCGGATTTCAGCTCGTCCAAGAGCCTCTTACCTAAACTTGGAGTCAGGCGTTGCGTCTCGTCACCTACCGAAAAAACATTGAAGCTGCGGCTCGGCTTGGCGTTCTGATCGACGAGGCGGTCCTCGACGTCGAGGCGCTCGGGGCAGCGCACGGGGTCGCGCTGCCGAACACGATGCTCGGCATTATCGACGATCACCTCGGCGCGCTGCCGGCGCTTCGGGATATTGTGGGCGCCGGAGCGCCTTGGCCGACCGAGACGGCCGCCCCGCTGGCTAATGTTCGCCTGCTCGCGCCCATTCCGCGGCCGCGCAAGAACATCTTCGGCATCGGCCTGAACTATCGCGCGCATGTGATCGAATCCGCCGGAAGCCTCGACACCAGCCCGGACGCTCCGAAGCAACCGGTCATCTTCTCAAAACCCCCCACGACCGTCATTGGCCCGGGCGAAAGCATTCAACACAACGGAAAGATCACGCAGCAGCTCGACTGGGAGGTCGAACTTGCAGCGATCATCGGAACGACGGCGACGCGCATACCGGTCCAGTGCGCCCTCTCCCACGTTTTCGGCTATTCCGTGATGATTGACATGTCCGCCCGGGACAACCGACGCAGCGGTCAGTGGATCTATTCCAAGGGCATGGACACCTATGCGCCGTTTGGGCCGTGCATCGTCACCGCCGATGAAATTCCTGATCCGCAGAATCTTGATCTCTGGCTGACGAAGAACGGCGAGATCAAACAGAAGAGCAATACGAGCTTCATGATCTTCGACGTGGCGACTTTGATCTCCGACATCTCGCAGGGGATCACGCTTGAACCCGGCGACATCATCGCGACTGGAACGCCAGAAGGTGTCGGCGCCGGCCGTACGCCGCAGGAATGGCTGTGGCCGGGCGACGTGATCGAGGCCTGCGTCGAGTCTATCGGCACGACCAGGCACCCCATCGTGTCCGTCTAAGCCAAGCTGGCCGCAGTAGATCATCGAGAGGCCTTATGACCACACTCCGCGTGGGCCAGATCGTGCCGTCTTCCAACACGACGATGGAGACGGAAATTCCCCTGATGTTGCGTCGCCGCGAGTTGATCGCGCCGGAGCGCTTCACGTTCCATTCCAGCCGCATGCGAATGAAGCGCGTGGTCAAGGAAGAGCTCGAGGCCATGGACGCCGAAAGTGACCGGTGCGCCGTCGAGCTGTCTGACGCCAGGGTGGACGTGCTTGGCTACGCCTGTCTGGTCGCCACCATGAGCATGGGACTGGGCTACCACAGGGTTTCAGAGCAGCGCCTGCACCAGCGTACGGTCGACAACGGCGCGCCCGCGCCGGTCGTCACCAGCGCCGGAGCCCTGGTCGATGGATTACGCGCCCTGGGCTCGAAGTCTGTCGTGGTGATCTGCCCCTATATGAAGCCGCTCACCAAGCTCGTGGTCGACTACATCGAACACGAAGGCGTCATGGTCCGGGATTTCGTGGCGCTCGAGATTCCCGACAATCTCGAGGTGGCGCGGCATGACCCCGCGGAGCTGGCGAACATCTACAAGCGGCTCGATCGCAAGGGGGCCGACGCCATCGTGCTGTCGGCCTGCGTGCAGATGCCGTCGCTGCCCTCGATCGCGCGAGTAGAGGCCGAAGCCGGCGTTCCCGTGGTCTCCGCAGCGGTCTGCACAACCTATCGCATGCTAAAGGCGCTGAACCTATCGGCCGAGGCGCCTGGGGCGGGCGCCCTGCTCTCCGGGGCGTACTGACCACCCTCAGGCCCGCCTGCCAGAGGTTACTTTCCGCTCGCCTCTGCGTCGGTGGCGATGGACGTCTTCAGCGTCGCCAGCAATTGGTACAATGCGGCGAGTTCCTCACGCGGCATCCCGGCGAAGGCCGCTTCGATCCAGGCTCTATGGGCCTGAGCGAGAACCGCGAAATGCGCTCGCCCGCTGGCGGTCAGGGCCACGATCGAAGCGCGCCCGTCGTCCGGCGCCGGGCGCGTCGCAACAAAACCGGCGGATTCGAGCTGGCGGACGAGCGAGGTCACATTGCCGTTCGAGACCAGCAGCGAACGCGAGAGCTCTCCCATGGTCGCGCCATCAGGAAAACGCTCGAGCGTCGCGAGCACGTCGAAGCGCGGCAGGGTCGAATCGAACTTCTCTATGAAGCCACGCCGTAGCCGTTTCTCGATGATCATCGAGCAACTGAGAAGCCGCAGCCATACGCGCACTTCCATGCGGCCGACCAAGGCCCCATCGTGTTTCTCGCGAATTTCCACGGGGGTCGGGGCTGCCGCAGCGGCGCGTCCCGCGCGCGGCCGCCTCATGCCGATTCTCCGATGAAATGGTCGCCGCAGCTGGCCGCAGCGCGCCTCGAGGACCGCAAATGCGTTCTAGAGCCCGTCCCTGCGGAGTTGGGCGCGTGACCCGCTGATTTCAGCATGGACCGGAAGCTGACGACGGCATCGCTCCGCACCAGGGCGCGGCATCCACAGGGAAGATTCATGTTCCTTCAGGGCTAAAGCATCCCGCCGGCGGGCGCAAGTCCCGTCCGCGCGTATGCGGCCGCACGTGACCTCGTCCGCCTCGCAGCGGGCAGCAGATGAGACCCCTGGCCAGTCGCCGAGAGCTCGTTCACGCCTGTCATGGCGGCACGTTATCGCAGTCATTGCGACGCCAGCCGGCCGAGGTAGCGGTCGCTCCCGGGCTCGAGGCGGCCAAGTCTGCTGCTCCATCCGCTCCCGTCTTCGCTTCGCCCCTCCCATTCGTTCTTGTGCATTTTTGCCACACGGCCGTTTCGCCGGCTTTTAGGCGCGTGCCGAGCGCAAACTTTCCGCAGAACCGAAGCGGACCTCTATTCTCGCGTCCGGTTCTCCTGAGACGAGGAAGCGGTCAAGCGCCGCGAGATCCTCCCGTATGGGGCCGACAAACTCAACCATGCGATCTTCGGGCCGAGGTCGGCTCACATCGTCCGCCCGCCCAAGCAGACGACGCCAGAATGCGCCCCCCTGGCGGGGCGCGGCAGCCCGCATCTGACGGACAGCGCCCACCATGAGATGAGGGCTGTCCCAGGCCTGTCCGCTGAAGACCAGGAACGACGTCTCGAATGCGGGACCCACGCAATCCTCTCGCCACGTGAAGGACAGCCATTGCCGCCGTCCGTCGAGCACGCGGGTCACGTCCCACGCCCTTCCGCGGAATTCCGCATCGCGCGCCGCCAAGGTCCACCCCGAGCCTTCGAGTTGCGGCAGAAGCTCGGACCTGAAAGCGTCCGCCAGGCGCAAGTCCGGCGATGGCCGTCGCCGCCCGCCGGCCGGCTCCAGGATCTTCCATTCCACCGGCAGCGGCGCCTCCGGATGATAACCGCACAACCGCTCGCTGAGCCGCACGGGCGCCTCGAACATGTAGTCGACGTCCTCGAAACCGTCCCCGGCCTGTTCGGCGACAAGCTCCGCCCGCACCTGCGCAAGCAGCCCCGGCGGTTCGCCTTGGACGGTCACGTTGTCCAGGCCCCGATCCGGGTCGTGCGTCACGGCCCAGGCGGGCGCGCCGTCCTGGAATGCGCCCAGCTGGCTGAACATCACCCGGTCGTCCATCTCGCCGCCGAGCGCCAGCGTTCCCGCTGAGGCGCGCGGCAAGAGCCGGTCTAGATCGAGCCCTTTCCCCCAGGACGCGATCACCACCCAACTCTTCGGCAAGACGGCGCAGGCCACCGGGACGTTCAGCTCATCGCTCGACAGACCGGCTTCAACGAAGCCCAGCCGCTCCAGCAGATCGACCTTGTCCACCCCCTGTACGGCTAGCCAGTTGAGATTCGCGCCCATCCCGCCCCCGCACATGTGAGTTCGCGTCACAGCCTGCGCCAATCCTATCTGCAAGCCCGCGCGACGGTCAAGAACATTACGAGAACAAACGACCAGGTCCCTGGTGCGCGTGTCGCGTCAGTTGCCGGGCCGACGCCTCGGGACCTGACCGGCGGATGTCCCCAGCAGACCACCGAGGAACTCGCCCACGTCGTGCGGCAGGAAGTGATAAATGAGGTAATTCGGTCCGTATTCGGTCTGCGCCTTTGTCTGGTTCGGCCGCAGCCGAGCGTGTTCGCCGAACTTGTCTTCGAAGAACCGCGCCGCGTCGTGAGTGACACCGTCCACGACCGTGCCCCTCTTGGCGCCGGTCACGGGTAGCGTGGGCCGTCCGGGCGCTCGCTCCATGTGGTTGATGGCGCTGCGGATTCCGCCCAGTGTCTCGCCGAGACGTCCCTTCTCTCGCCGGGGCAACGCGGCCGAACCTCGCCGGCCGGCAGCGCCCGCGGCGGCGGCGGCCACGCGGCCCGCCATGGCGCTCCGCCCCATGTCGGAAAGCGAAACAGGCCTGCCGTGCAAAAGGTCCTGCGCCGCTGTGGTTAGAGCCGATCCCACAGCTCCGGCCTTGGCGGGATCGAGCCCCGGGAACGCCGCCCCGACCGCGCCGCCGAGCGCTGCGCCAACCGCATCCTGCCAGTCGGTGTTGCGGCGCGCTGCGGCGTCGACGGCGGTCTGCACGCCCATTCCGGTCAAACCGCCAACGCCAAGGCGCGCAATCAACTCGCGCCCGCTGATCCCAGCCGCGCCAGGGATGCGCGCCGGGACCAACGGCCCGGGTCCTGCGAGACTAAGCAAGAGCGCGCCGGCTTGCCCGAGTTGTTGGGCCCCCGGCCTGTGGATTGCATCGTAGGCGTCGCGGGTGCGTTCGTTCGCGAGGTTGGCCTTGAAGCTCTGCTCGTAGTCCAGCCCAGGGCGGGAGGAAGGCAGCGCGTTCAACTTGGCCGAAACATAGTTTGCGCCTCCGAATGTGGAGGTATTTGCAAGACTTCGAGCCGCCGTGTCGGCCTGCAGAACGCCTTCGCGCAAAGCGCCTGTCAGCCCCCCTCCAGTACGCCTGGCGTAGGGGCGTGTAGGGCCGGCGGCGATCCTCGCCGCGGCGCGAGCGCGCTCTTCAGCCTCGAGTTCCTCGCGGATCCTCTGGTTCCGGGCGATTGCCTGTCGTGGGGATTCCGGCATGCATTCTCGTTCGGCGCTCCCTCGCGACGCGCCGCCTCCGTCTAGGGAGGAAGGCCACCGCGGCCTTCCTTCCCGACAGAGTCAGAGGCGATTTGCACCCCCGCTCAAGAACATAAGGCGAACATTTGCCCCTGAGTGCATTAGGCTTAGCCCGCTCCATTGTCATCGACGCGCCCGAGCCGGATCAGCCCTCCCGGTAGCCGTCGACCAGGTAGTACCCCGATCCCTCGTCAGCAGGGTGAACTTGATCAGTTCCTCCATCACGTCGACGACCCGGTCGTAGTAGGCTGACGGCTTCATCCGCCCAGCTTCGTTGAACTCCTGGAAGGCCTTCGCGACGGAGGACTGGTTCGGGATGGCGATCATCCGCATCCAGCGTCCGAGCAGGCCAGGGTGTTCACCGCATTGAAGGACTGCGAACCGCCGCACACCGGGCTGGTCCAGGTCTTCAACGTCGCCGCATCGAAACGGCCAACTGGTGTCGCGCTCGATCGGCGCTACGACGGTCGCCTGCGAGACCTCCCGCGCGAGCACCTCGCGCGCGCCGAACCAACTCTTCAGCGCGCGCAGCACGTCGACCACCATGCACCTGGCCCGCCGCGACCTGATCGCACCGGACGAAATCATACGGCTGGGGAATCAGTTGCTGGAGATCCTGCTGCAACCCGGCCTGCCGCCGATATGGGCGTGGAAAGTACGCCACTATGCCGACCCGGAATTCGCCGGGCTGTTTGCGTCGTAGTCGATGGCGTTCATAGGGGAAGTGAGCAGGCCATGAAATCTCGGAACTTAGCTGGACGCGTCAGCATCGACGAACTTTGGCCGAGCCGCGGCAGGGGGCTAAGCCGCTACCGCGGCAGGGTCGCGCTGCACGGACGCCGGGGATGAACCTGTGATGGAGATGGCTGGCTCCGCCGGTCTGCAGCCGCGGCGCCAGCCCAGCTGCGCCCAGCTCCAGCACCCCCCCCAAAAAAACCGGCGCGCGGGGCCGCTCAACGCCCTGCGGTAATAGCTTGCAACGGTCGCGGGGTTCGCCCCCGGCCATTTCTGCGCCCCGCATCATGTCCTCACCCGAGCGACCCTGCGGCGCGGAGCAGCTATGACGGCAGAAACCGGCGTGGCAAAGATGCGCTCTCACCTCCTTCCGGCGCTCGTTTCGGCTCTGGCTATTCCCATCGCAGCGCAGGCGGCTGAGCAGTTCGACCTCGTGTGCCAGGGTCAGTTGATAGACGAAGGCGGCGTCACCAACACCGAGCAGCGGTATCGCATAGACCTGTCTTCCCGCAGGTGGTGCAATCACAATTGTTCGGAAACGCGTCCAATTCTAGACGTGACGAAAGACAGAATTATCTTGCGACATTCAGTGGGCAAAGGGACGCTCAGGTCAGTTTCGTCTGACGAATACATAGATCGAACAACCAACAGCGTGTATGCTTTTGATGAAGGCCCCCATTTTGGGTCAACATTCAAGGGGAGCTGCGCCGTCGCGCAATTCAGTGGTTTCACAAAGCCAGGCCACTGAACGCCTGCCAATGCGAGATTTCACCCGACACGCCGGCATTGCACGCGAGCGAAAATAGGCCCCGCCACGACGGGGCGGGGCCGAGTTCGCACACCGTCGGGGGATAACGAGGCGGCATCGCAGCAAGCATTCATCAGCGGGCCATGGCCGCCCGCTCTCGCATATGATGCCGCCCATGCGTCGAAACCCAACCATCAGCGCGGCGGGCGCTGTTCGCGAGCGATCAAGGCTGGGTGCCTTGATGAATCGAGCATCGGGCAAACACCGGATGACGGACGAACCCCGCCGACGGTACGCCTCCCGTTTTGAGGGCATCGGGATTCTCACCGCCCACATTCAGGTGTCGGCGCGCGCGACCTGCGATTACAGGGTCTGTAGTGTGGATAGCAGAGACACAACCTCGGAGGAGACCTCCATGCGTGCTCTTCTGCTCGCCCTCGCGATATCCAGCAGCTTGGCTGTTGGAGCGCCGACTTTCGCCCAGACCTTAACCGTGAACCCGAACTTTAGTATCGACGTCACCGGCTTTAGCGGCGATGCGAACACTTTGCCCACCGCGGTGTCCAACATCGAGTCCATGGTTGGCGGACGCGTGGCCGCCATAGCCTATAACAACGTCGCCGGTACTCCAGGCTACGGCGTCATCCTGACGCAGGGATCGAACGTCAGGCTCATGCGGATCGACAAGCCGGGCGGCCAGGCGGTTGACATCAGCCAGGCGTCGACTCCGTCGTGGATGTTGAACTGGCGCAACCAACGGCGCGCCGCTGCCGTGGAGGCGGCCAAGGTTCCGCTGGCAGACGCTATCCGCACCGCCGAAGCACAGGAGGGCGCACCGGCGGTCGTGGCCGGCATCGCGAGAAGCGCCTCCAACCCGACCTCTGACGTCCACGCCTACATGGTCGGGCTTCTGAAGAGCGGCGCCCTGCACCCGGTCGCAGTTGACTCGAAATCGGGAATGGTGATCGCCAACCCCGAGGCGCTGACTTGGTAGGGCAAAGGTCGGGGCGCCCAGACACTGCGAACGACCGCTCCTCAACTGAACAGGCGCTCTGCCAGCGATGTCGTGGGTGCAGCCAGCCAGGCTGCACTCACACCTTTCCTGCCGCCTGCAGGATCGCCAGTTGCTTGTAGCACTTGACGAGCCCTTCCCGCGCGCCCGCAGCATTCCCCAGAGCTGGGTGAGCGTCAGGTCTGTTCGGTGAATCTGATCGGTGTGCGCATAGGCGATGGATCCCGAAGACGTCTGCGGCGAGCCCGGCAGGAAAACGGCGTGCCAGTCGCCCTCGGCCTCCAACAGCACCAAGGGCCCAACCGGCGTCGGTGGGGACCAGGACGACCGGCACGTCGGTCGTCATGTGAGCCGACGTTTCGCGATCGGGTGATACCCCGACCTGGCGGAACGGTCGCTTGCGTCGCGCCGGCGCCCACGATGGGACTTTCTGGCGCCGCCGACCATTCAGGCGACATTCGCAAGGGCCGCTCACGCATTGGAAGCCCGCCCCGTCGAAAGAATTGAAATCGGCCTGGAACCTAGGCGTTCACCTGATTGTCCCCGCTCTGCGAGCGCAGTAGTGCACGCGGCCGATGCTTTAGATCGATCCGGTGCGAGATCTCTGGCGACATGAAGCTCGCGACAGGAATCATCGCGGCGGCGCTGGGATGGGGTGCGTTCGACGCCCGGGCTGCACCGCCACCGGCGACCACCGCTCAACCGGGCCCCGCGCAGGTCGAGCCCAAGGCGGTCGACGCGCTCACCAACATGAGCGCCTATCTGCGGTCGGTTCCAGCGTTCCAGATCGACCTGCGAACCCAGCGCGACGATGTCGATGTCTACGGGCAGCTGATCACGCTGAGCGGAGAGGCGACCTACAAAGTCCGCCGCCCGGACGTGTTCGCCATCGACCTGAAGCTGCCGAGCCTGGCTCGACAGTACGTCGATGACGGCAAGACGGTGACCCTCTACGACCCCGGGACAGGGTACTACGGCAAGTTCCCGGCTCTCCCGACGGTCCGCGCCAGCCTGGAGCGCGCCGAGACGTACGGGGCCACGGTGCCTCTGGACGACCTCTTCACCTGGACCGAGGGCGACCCCCGGGCGAAGGCGCTGACCTCGGCGCATTTCATCGGCAGGGATCGGCTCACGGGTCAGGACGCGAACCACTACGCCTTCCGCCAGCCCGGGGTCGATTGGCAGATCTGGATTGCTGACGGAGACAAGCCAATGCCGCTGCGCGTGATCCTCGTCGCCAGCGACGACCCCGCCCGGCCCAAGTTCCAGGCCGACCTAGCCTGGGACACTGCTCCGAAGTTCAGCCCGGACGCGTTTG
>NZ_DATELG010000098.1:0-4660 GCF_035276905.1 Phenylobacterium sp.
CTGGGCCTGCCCGCCGCCGACCTCGCCCGCCAGCGCGAGGCGCTGGAGCGCCTCGGCCTGCGCGGGGCGCGGGCCGAGGACTGGGACGCGCTGGCGGCGAAGCTCGTTGCGGCGCGGGAGAAGTCGCCGGCGAAGGGCGCGGAGGTCGACGCGGCCGAGGCGCTGCTGGCGCGGCTGAAGGCGACGTTTGCGCCGCTGGCCAAGATCCTCCCCCCTTGGGGGAGGTGGCCCGACGGGCCGGAGGGGGAGCATCTTGGTCTGCGAGCCTCCCCCGCCAACGCCACCCGCATCCTCGTCGAGACCCTCGAGGCTCTCGCCCGCGACGCGGACGGCGCGCTCGGCGAGCTCTGGAGCGGCCACGGCGGCGAGGCGATGAGCCGGCTGTTGGCCGGGCTGATCGGCGAAGGCGGGGCCCTGCCGCCCACCGGCGCGCGGGCCTACGCCGACCTGCTGGAGCAGCTGATGCAGGGCGAGACGGTCCGCGTCGGCGGCGCGACCCAGCCGCGCCTGCGCATCCTGGGCGCCATCGAGGCCAGGCTGGTTCGCGCCGACCGGCTGGTGCTGGCGGGCCTGGAGGAGGGCGTCTGGCCGCGCGGCGCGCCGATCGATCCCTTCCTGTCGCGGCCGATGCGCGAGCGGCTGGGCCTGCCCTCGCCCGAGCGGCGGATCGGCCTGTCGGCCCACGACTTCGCCCAGGCCGCCTGCGCGCCCGAGGTGGTGCTGCTGCACGCCGAGCGCCGCGACGCCCAGCCGGCGGTGAAGTCGCGCTGGCTGTGGCGGCTGGAGACCCTGGCTCGCGGGGCCGGCGTCGCCATCCCCGAGCGCCCCGAGCTCTTGGCCTGGGCGCGCGGCCTCGACGCGCCCGACGGCTACACCCCTGCGAAGCGCCCCGCCCCCTGCCCGCCGGTCGAGCACCGGCCGATCAAGATGGCCGTGACCCGGATCGAGGCCCTGACACGCGATCCCTATTCGGTCTGGGCGCGCGACATCCTCAAGCTCTTTCCGATGGAGCGGCCGGACGAGCCGGTCGAAGCGCGCGCCCGCGGCACGGCGATCCACGCCGCCTTCGAGCGCTTCTCGGTCGAGTTCCCGCGCGAGCTGCCCGCCGACGCCGCGGAGATTTTTTCCGGGTATTATCTGCAGGCGCTGCGAGGCGCCGGCATGCCAAGCGAAGGCCTGGCGCGCGAGGCGGCGCTCGCCCGCGAGGCCGCCGCCTGGGTCGCCGAGCTGGAGCGGGTGCGCCGCGCCGACGGGCGGGCCCTGCACGTGGAGCAGGAGGGCCGGCTGGCGATCATGGTCGACGGCCACGCCTTCACCCTCACCGCCAAGGCCGACCGCATCGAGGCCGACCCCGACGGCCATGGCCACATCCTCGACTACAAGACCGGCAGGGCTCCGTCACAGAAGATGGTCGACACCGGCTTTTCTCCCCAGCTGACGTTGACCGCCGCCATCCTGGCGGCGGGCGGGTTCGAGACGATCGGCCGGCTGAAGCCCGGCGAGCTGACCTATCTGGAGGTCACCGGCCGCAAGCCCGCCGGCCGCGAGGAGCTGCGCGCCCTGCCCGGCGGCGCCGGCGAGAAGATTCCCGACAGCGCCCAGGCGGCGGACGAGGCGATGGCGGGCCTAGCCCAGCTTCTGCGCCGCTACTTCGACCCGGCCCAGGCCTACGTCTCGCGCACCGCGCCGCAGTTCGTGCGCCAGCACCACGGCGACTACGACCACCTGGCCCGGGTCTTCGAATGGTCGACCAGCGGCGAGGAGGGCGAGGCGTGACCGTCCACCTGATCGCCGACCCGCAGCGCACCGCCGCCGACCCGCGGCTGTCGGCCTTCGTCCGCGCCAACGCCGGCTCGGGCAAGACCAAGACCCTGATCGACCGGGTGGCGCGGCTGCTGCTCGACGGCGCCAAGCCCGAGACCATCCTCTGCGTCACCTACACCAAGGCCGCCGCGGCGGAGATGCAGCGCAGGCTCTACCGCCGGCTCGGCGACTGGTCGGTCATGCCCGACGCGCGCCTGACCCGCGAACTCGCCGATCTCGAGGGCCGCCGCACGGACGCATACGACGCGGGCCGGCTCTCCGACGCCCGCGCCCTGTTCGCCCAGGCGCTGGAGACGCCGGGCGGCCTGAAGATCCAGACCATCCACGCGTTCTGCGAGAAGCTGCTGCGGCGCTTCCCGCTTGAAGCTGGAGTGTCGCCGGGATTTCGGGTGATGGACGACGCCGTCAGCGCCGCGGTGGCCGCCGCCGCCCGCGCCGCGGTCGCCGAACGCGCCATGCACGGCGCAGGCCCGCTGGCCGAGGCCTATGCGCGGATGTCGGTCGAGCTGGACTTCGGCTCCTTCCAGCAGATGTTCCTCGACTTCGAAGCGCGCCGCGGCAAGCTGCAGGACTTCTTCGACCGGGTCGCGGCCCTCGGCGGAGCGGACGCCTGGGTCTGGGCGACCGTCGGCCTTGCCCCCGGCGCGACGCCGGAGGCCGTGGAGGCTGAGGCCGTCCGCGGCTTCGACCGCGCCTTCTGGCGCGAGACCGCCCAGGTGCTCTCCCGTGGCGGCAAGCAGGACCAGAAATGCGCCGGCCTGATGGCCTCGGTCGCCGCCGACAGTCGGGCCGGCCTCGCCGACATGCTGGGCGCCCTCTTCACCGAGGGCGGCGAGGGCGCCCCGGCCAAGTGGTGCGGCGCCACCAAGGGCCTGGCCGGGCACGAGGGCCTGCGCGCGCGTCTGCTCGCCGAGCAGGACCGGCTGGAGGACGCCCGCCAGCGGCTGCGCGGGGCGAAGATCGCGGTCAGCACGCTCGATGCGCTGCGGCTGGCGGCGACCTACCTCGCCTTCCACGGCGTCGAGAAGCGGGCGTTCGGCGCCCTCGACTTCGCCGACCTGATCGAGAAGACCAAGGCGCTGCTCACCGCCAGGCAGGCCGCCGCCTGGGTGCTCTTCAAGCTCGACGGCGGCGTCGACCACATCCTGGTCGACGAGGCCCAGGACACCGCGCCCGACCAGTGGGACATCGTCCGGGCGCTGACAGGAGAGTTCTTCGCGGGCGAAGGGCGACCTCGCGGGGCCGGGCTGGAGCGGACCCTGTTCGTCGTCGGCGACGAGAAACAGTCGATCTACTCTTTCCAGGGCGCCGATCCGGCGCGGCTGGTCAGCGAGACCGCCCGCTATGTCGAGGAGATCCGGGCGGCCGGCCGGCGCGCGGAGCTGGCGCCGCTTCGGGCCTCATGGCGATCGACCGGCGAGGTGCTGAGCTTCGTCGACGCGGTCTTCGCCGCGGGCGTGCCGCCGACGGCCGAGGCCGCCTCGCACCCGGCCATGCGCGAGGGCCACCGCGGCTGCGTCGACCTCTGGCCGCTGGTCGAGGAGCCGCAGGTCCCGGAGCGCACCGCCTGGACCGCGCCGCTCGACATGGAGGCCGCGGGCAGCGCCAACAAGCAGCTGGCCCGCGCCATCGCCCGCGAGATCCGCGAGACCGTCGAGCGCGGCGACGCCGTGTTCGACCGCGGCCTGCCGGACGGCCGCGAGTGGCGCCCGGCGACCTTCGGCGACGTGCTGATCCTGGTCCGCAAGCGCGGGCCGCTGTTCGAGGAGATCCTGCGCGCGCTGAAGCAGGAGGGCGTGCCGGTCGCCGGCGCCGACCGGCTGGCGCTGTCGCAGCACATCGTCTTCGACGACCTTTTGGCGCTGGCCCGCTTCGCCCTCTTCCCGGACGACGAGCTGACGCTGGCGGCCCTGCTGCGCAGCCCGTTCTGCGACCTGGAGGACGAGGGGCTCTATCGCCTCGCCCACGACCGGCGATCGGAGGGGCTGTGGGCCAGGCTGCGGCGGCGCGCCGGGGAGGTCCCGGAATGGGCGGCGGCGGCCGACTTCCTCGGCTGGATCGCCGATCACGGCCCAGGCGGGCGGCCGTTCGAGTTCTATGCCCAGGCGCTGGCCCGCAAGGACGCCGGCGGCCGGTCGATGCGCGCGCGCCTGCTGCGCCGGCTGGGGTCGGAGGCCGAGGACGCGCTGGAGGAGTTCCTGGCCCAGGTGCTGGCGGCCGAGCAGCGCGGCGTGCACGACCTGGAGACCCTCGCCGCCGACTTCGCCAGGCTGGACATCGTCGTGAAGCGCGAGCTGGAGGGCGGGCGCGACGAGGTGCGGGTGATGACCGCCCACGGCGCCAAGGGCCTCGAGGCGCCGATCGTCTTCCTGCCGGAGACCACCAGCCAGCAGAGCCCGCGCGGCTCGCCGCTGATGGAGACGCCGGACGGCGGCTTTTTGTGGTGCGCCTCGGGCAAGGGCGACTGCGCGGCCTCCGCGGCGGCCCGCGCGCTGCGGGTCCAGAAGGAGGAGGAGGAGGCGCTGCGCCTGCTCTATGTCGCGCTGACCCGCGCCCGCGAGCGGCTGGTGATCTGCGGCAAGCGGCCGGCGAACCGCAAGGAGGAAAACCTCAAGGGCTGGTGGGCGGCGATCCGCGACGGCTTCGCCCACGCGGGCATAGAGCCGCATGTACGCACCGCCGCCAGCGCCGGGGCCGACATCCGCCGCTACGGGCCCGATCCCGAGCCGCTCGGCCGCGCCGGCGCCGCCGCGGCGCGAGAGCACGCGGTCCCCGCCTGGATCGCCGAGGATCCGCGCGCCGAGGCCTTCGCCCGCTACGCCTCGCCGTCGGACCT
>NZ_DATELG010000099.1:0-10780 GCF_035276905.1 Phenylobacterium sp.
CACCGAGAGCGTGCGGCCCGAGGCGGTCTTCAGCTGGCCTTCCTTCCGCTCGACGGTGACGCCGGCGTAGTTGGCGACCTTCTGGCGGCTGCCGGTGAGCGCGTTGAACAGGGCGGTCTTGCCGGAGTTCGGATTGCCCACCAGGGCGACCCGCGCGGTCGGCGCGAGGGTGTCGGTGACGGCGT
This sequence comes from Phenylobacterium sp., assembly GCF_035276905.1. GTDB lineage: Bacteria > Pseudomonadota > Alphaproteobacteria > Caulobacterales > Caulobacteraceae > Phenylobacterium. Next base: position 186 of record NZ_DATELG010000099.1, read on the forward strand.
TCATCAGCGGCGGGCGCCGGCCGCGCGCGTCACGAACCGCACCCAGACGTCCTCGGCGTCGCGCCGGCGCAGCGCCACGCGCATGTCGTCGATGCGAACCGCGATCGGGTCGCGGCGGATGGCGCCCTCGTGCAGCACCTCGATCTCAGCGCCCTCGACGAAGCCGAACTCCAGCAGCCGGCGCTGCAGCTCCTCGACGCCGACCCCGTGGTCGCCGGGATGGGTCTCGGCGCGCACCTCGACGATGACGCCCGCGTCGCCGGGGCGGGCGGCGCTCAGCCGCCGCACGGCCGGATCGACCGCGGCTTGCGCCACGGCGGCGTCTTCGATCGGCTGGGCGAGCATGTCGTGCATCTGGGCGCACCTTGCGGTACTTTGCGACTGATTATCAATTACGTGGAAGGCTAGGCAAATTCAAGCGCCGAGGCGCTGATCCGGATCAAGGCGCGAGCCGATAGTCGCGCCTGCGAGGAGCCGCCGCGGCTCACACTTGCGGGCGACGCTTGCATTCTCCGAACCCGAACCTCTAGAACGCCGCCAGCTTCGGCGCTGGCCCCAGTGGCGAAATGGTAGACGCGGCAGACTCAAAATCTGCTTTCCGCGAGGGAGTGCTGGTTCGAGTCCGGCCTGGGGCACCAATACGCCAGCGTTCAATAGGCCGGCTTGCAGCGCCGCTGCAGATAGACCCCGCGCAGGAAGCCGCGCCGCGCGTAGCCCATGGTGACGGCCGCCTCGTACTTGCGGTCGGCGGGGGCGGCGCCGGAGACCTCGCGCACGAGCCCGCGGAACGGGATCAGCGAGTTGACGACGGCCTTGCCGCCGGCTTCCGCGATCTTGGCCGTGTGGCTCTCGTGGTACTTGGTCCCGGCGTGGAAGTCCGGCCCGATCGCGCCGTTGAGGTCATTGATGGCGCCGGAGATTTGCCGGCAGGTCTTCAGCCCCTCCAGCCCGTACGGGCTCAGGACGGCCTTCACCAGCGCCGGCGGGACCTTGGCCTTTTGCACGCCGACGTCGCGCGCCGGTTGGCTGGCGATTTCTTCCGCCGTCTTGCGCCCGTGCTCCAAGGAGCCCTCCGGGGCGGGCGCCGGCTGCGCGGCTGATGGAGCTGGAGCCGAAGATGACGGCGGCGCGGAGGCGGATGTCGGCTGGGCCGCTTTTGCGACCGTCGCCCCGAGGGCGCAGGCTGCAGCCAGGACGACGGCCTTCGGAATCAATTCTAGCCTCTCACCGTGCGGTTACCGCAAATGTTCATAACTCGGATTTGGTTGCGTAAGACCAGGCCGCGCCAGGCCCCGCTCCAGGTCCAGCAGCAGCGCCTTGGCTTCGAGACCACCGGCGAAGCCGGTCAGGGCGCCGTTCGAGCCGACCACCCGGTGGCAGGGCGCGATGATCGAGATCGGGTTCCTGCCGTTCGCCGCGCCGACCGCGCGCGAGGCCGAAGGCCTGCCGAGCTGGCGGGCGATCTGGGCATAGCTGCGGGTCTCGCCGAACGGGATGGCGAGCAGCGCCGTCCAGACCTTTTTCTGGAAGTCCGTGCCTTGGAAGTCGAGCGGCACGCTGAAGGCTGTGCGCGCGCCGGCGAAATAGTCCTGCAGCTGGCGTTCGGCCTCGACCAGCACCGGGTGGCCGTCGTCCTGCGCCATCGGGCCCAGACGCACGCGGCCCGGCCTGTCGTTCTCCCACAGGATCGCCACGAGGCCCTTGTCGCTGGCCACCAGCTTCAGCTCGCCGACCGGGGAGGGGATGGCCTTGAAGGCGTAGGTCATGGTCTTCTCGCTGGAGGTTGCGCCGGCGCCGTTGTAGGCGCTCCCGCCGCGATCGACCGGCGGGAATCGGACGTGGTTGAGCGGGAAAATCCTTCGCAGGATGATGTAACCGTCACAGTCGCCGTCGATAAGCGGGCGCTTGGCGAGAGGGGAGGCGGGCAAGTGAGCTGGATTCGGGGTTGTCTGGCGGGCATCGGTGCGGCGCTCATCTCGGCCACGCCGCTTTGGGCGCAGGCGCCTGCAGCCCAGCCCGCGCCGCCGGCGAAGCTGGTGGTGGCGATCTCCGTCGACCAGTTCGGGCTCGACCTCTACCAGCGCTACCGGCCGACCTTCACCGGCGGGCTGAAGCGGCTGGGAGAGGGGCTGTCCTTCGCCGGCTACCAGTCGCATTCGGCGACCGAGACCTGCCCGGGCCACTCGACGATCCTGACCGGCGAGCATCCCTCGCACACCGGCATCGTCGCCAACAGCTGGTACGAGCGCGCCACCGGCTCGACGGTCTATTGCGTCTCCGTCGACGGCGACGCCGACCCCAACGCGCGCGGCCCGGTCAAGCTGCGCGTCGACACCCTCGGCGACTGGCTGAAGCGGGCCCGGCCCGGCGCGCGCTCGATCGCCGTCTCCGGCAAGGACCGCGCGGCGATCATGATGGCCGGCCACCATCCGGACGCGGTCTACTGGTGGGTCGACCGGACCGGCTTTGCCACCTCGCACTACGCCGGCCCCGCGACGCCCGCCGTGCTGGCGCCGGCCCAGGCGTTCGACAAGGCCCGCTTCGCTGCGTGGCGCGCCCAGCCGCCGAAGTTCTGGCCCAAGGACGTTCCCCAGCGCTGCGCCGCGCTGGAGACGCCGCACAAGTTCGGCCAGGTCACCCTCACCGGCGAGATTCCGCCACAGACCGCGCCGGGCGGCGGCCTGCCCTTGAGCGACCCGCATTTCGACGACGAGCTCCGCGCCTCGCCCGCGTTCGATCCGATGACCCTGGCGTTCGCCGGCGAGTTGGTCCGCCACCACAGGCTCGGCCAGGGTCCCTCGACCGACCTGCTGGCGATCAGCCTGTCGGCCACCGACCTCATCGGCCACCGCTACGGCGCCGGCGGGCCGGAGATGTGCGTGCAGATGGCCGAGCTCGACGCAGCGCTCGGCCAGTTCTTCGACAGCCTCGATCGGCAGGGCCTGGCCTACACTGTGGTGCTGACCGCCGACCATGGCGGCTCCGACGCCCCGGAGCGCGCCGGGGCGCCGGCCACCCGGGTGGACGCCGCCGCCACGCTGGGCGCCCTGTCGAGCCACCTGCGCAAGGCCTTTGACCTGACTTACGATCCGCTGGTCGGCGACGACCCGCGGCAGCTGATCCTCGCCCTCGCCCCCCTCGACCAGGCGCGTCGCGCCGCCATCGTGGGCGACGCGGTGACCTGGCTGAAGGCGCGGCCCGAGGTGGCGGGCGCCTATACCGCCGACGAGATCGCCGGCGTCGTCGTGCCGAACGGCAAGCCCGCGCCCGAGCTGACCATGGCCGAACGCTTCGCCGAGAGCTTCGAGCGCGAGCGCAGCGGCGACATTCTGGTGGCCTACGCCGAACATGCGACGCTCGGCATGCCGCGCTCCCTGGGCGACACGGTGGCCGGCCACGGCTCGCCCTGGGACTATGACCGGCGGGTGCCGATCCTGTTCTGGTGGCGCGGCGTAAAGCCCGTCGCCGAGTCCCAGCCGATCGAGACGGTGGACATCGCCCCGACGCTCGCCGCGGTGATGGACGTGCCGCCGCCGCCGGTCGACGGCCGCTGCCTCGATATTGGTCAAGGCTGCAGGAAATAGTCCGTCGCCGCCGCGGGCGGCGGCCTCCGCGACGTTTTTGCAGACGCCGTCAAAAGGACTTGCGACCGACTCGCACTTGCATATATTTCTCCTTGGGCCGCAGCAGCGGTCCGCGCTCTCCAGGGGCGCTCACAGGGACGAAGGTCGGCACGTGTACGTCTGCAACTGCAACGGCATCCGCGAACGGGAAGTCCACGCCGCGATCGCCGCGGGCGCCCGCCGCCCGGCCGACATCTTCAAGTCCAAGGCCTGCTCGCCGAAGTGCGCCAAGTGCGTCTGCGATATGCGCGGCATCATCACCCAGGCTCGCGAGACGCTGCGCTACGCGGCGGAATAGCGGATCGGCCCGCTGCGGGCGGGCGTGAATCTGCTTTGACGGCGCTCCAGGCGCTCTGGGCCTATTTACAGCTGCGTCCAATGCGCCGAGGTTCGCGCTGCGTGTTCCAAGGAGAGTCCCATGCAAGGCGATCCGGCCATCATCGCCCGGCTGAACGAGGTGCTGACGAACGAGCTCACCGCCGTGAACCAGTATTTCCTGCACGCGCGAATGCTGGAGAACTGGGGCCTGCGCAGGCTGGGCAAGATCGTCTACGACGAGTCCATCGGCGAGATGAAACACGCCGACAAGCTCATCAAGCGCGTGCTGTTCCTCGACGGCCTGCCGAACCTCCAGGACCTGCACAAGCTGGCGATCGGCGAGAACGTGCTCGAGGCCCTGACCGCGGACCTGAAGCTCGAGGTCGGCGGCCGCGCGACCCTGGTGGCCGGCGTCGCCCAGTGCGAGGCGGCCAAGGACTACGTCAGCCGTGAGATCCTAGAAGAGATCCTGACGGACACCGAGGACCACATCGACTTCCTGGAGACCCAGCTGAAGCTGCTGAGCGCGATGGGCGAGGCCAACTACATCCAGAGTGCTTCGGGCGAGCTCGAGGGGTAGCGCCGCCGCGCGCGCCGACGAAAGTCTCACGAGCGGCGGGTCGCGAAGCTGCCCAGGGCGTCCACGCGCCGGTCGCCGACACGCACCTCGACGCCCAGGTGGTGCGGGCTTTCCGTGAGGAGCCGCGCCGCCATCTGGCGCGCCTGCATCTCGTTGATCGCGATGAAGAAGCGAAGCGTGGGGACGACATAACGGTCGTCGTCGACATACAGCTCAAAGAACGTTCCAAAATCCTCGAGCATCCGGTGGACCCTCGGAACCCAATGGATTCCCTGTGCGGGCACGTAAACGCATAATATATGAAAATTGTTTCATTGCGACATTATTTTCTTAAGGCGTCATCTACTTCTGGCGAATATAAGAATATTGCTCACTTTGTTTGAATTCGCCTCTTTGTGGATTTGGCCTTTTGGGCGCCATGTGAGCAAGGTGCGTCGGATGAGAAAAATGAGTAAGAGGCAACTTGTCCCCCTCCTGAGCCGTTTGTGCATCGGCCAGTCAGGAGATGGCGCATGCCCGGCTTGAACCGCGCCGATCGTCTGCAGATCATGCTGACCGAGAGCGAGCTCGCCGCGCTCGACGACTGGCGGTTCGCCCGCCGCATGCCGAGCCGGGCCGCCGCAGTGCGGGACTTGCTGCGCCGGGGCCTCGCGGCCGAGGGCGTCGAGCTCGCCACGGCAGGCAGGGCGTCGAAGGAATTCGGGGTCACCGAGGAGGGCGTGGAGTCCGGGAGCTGAGATCGCCCTGGCCATGGGTGCTTCGCTCCCCGTCTGAAGAGCTTGGAGCAGTCGTCATGCGCCTGGACGTCCATCGCCTTCTCCTCCTCGCCGCCGGCCTCGCGATCGCCTGGGGCGCGCCGGCGCAGGCCCAGACGATCCAGCAGCAGATGCAGCTCAACATCCTCGACACCCAGATCAGGGCGCGGGAGGCGATGGCCAATCGCCAGGCGATCGGCCTGCAGAACCAGATGCAGGCGCTCGACGCCCAGCTGCACACCCAGCAGTCGCTGGGCGACATCCGCGCCCAGAGCTATTCGCCCACCATTCCGCAGTATGCGGGCGCCCCGCCGGTCAACATCGACACCAGCCAGCTGGCCTCGATCCCCGACGACCGGCTCGCGGCCTCGAACCAGCGCGTGCTCGACGCGGCGGCGAACCGCCACTGACCTCGTGTTCCGGGACGGCATCTTCTAGACTGGCTGCGGCGTTATCGGCGGGTCGGCCGGGCTCATGGAGAGGGTGCGATGCGTTGGGAAGGCGGCCGCCAGTCCGGAGACATCGAGGACCGCCGTGGCCTGGGGCCGGTCGGCGTGGGCGGCCTCGGCGTGGGCGGCGTGGTCCTGGCGCTGATCGGCTACTTCGTCTTCGGAATCAGCCCGACCACCACGCTGAACGCGGTGAATCAGGCAGGCCAGGGCGCGCAACAGCAACAGCAGGACGTCGCCCAGGGCCGGGTCGCCGACCGCGAAGGCCAGTTCGTCGACGTCATCTCGACCAACGTCGACGACGTCTGGGCGCCGATCTTCCGTGGCGCCGGGCGCGACTACCGGCCGCCGGCCTCGGTGGTGCTCTATTCGGAATCGACCGGCACCGGCTGCGGCCTCGGCCAGTCGGCGATGGGCCCGTTCTATTGTCCGCAGGACCAGAAGGTCTATCTCGACCTCTCGTTCTGGCGTGAGCTGGAGGGCCGCTTCGGCGCCACCGGCGATGCGGCCAAGGCCTATGTGATCGCCCACGAAATGGGCCACCACGTCCAGCACCTGCTGGGCGCCGACCAGCGCGCCCAGCGTATGGGCGCGCGCGGCGCCGAGGGCGGCTCGGTTCGGCTGGAGCTGCAGGCCGACTGCTACGCCGGCGTCTGGGCCGCGCACGCCTCGCAGGCGTCCAACGGCCAGGTCTCGCTCGACCCCGGCGACATCGAGGACGGGCTTCGCGCCGCCAAGGCGGTGGGCGACGACACCCTGCAGCGCCAGGCCACCGGCCGCGTCGCTCCCGACAGCTTCACCCACGGCAGTTCGGCGCAGCGGATGCGCTGGTTCCGCAAGGGCGCCGAGTCCGGCGACCCGTCCGCCTGCGACACCTTCAGCACGGACCAGCTTTAGCGCGGCGCCGAAATTCGCTGGCCTATCCGGCGCGTACGTCCTACCTTTCGCGCCTCCTCGGGGGGCCGCGCCCAAGCGGTTGAGAGGCGGGTGAGCCCGCGACCCGTCGAACCTGATCCGGGTCATGCCGGCGAAGGGAAGGGAAACCCGTTTCCGACCTCGCCGCCGATCCGCCTTAATTGAGCGAGGCCGCGCGTCATGAACAAGCCCACCGGCAATCTCGAAGCCGCCGCCATCCCGACCGGCGAACGTCCCGGCTCGAAGAAGGTCTACCAGCCGGGCGTGCTGTGGCCGGACATCCGCGTGCCATTCCGCGAGGTCGCCGTGCACCCGAGCGCGGGCGAGCCGCCGGTGACCATCTACGACGCCTCCGGCCCCTACACCGACCCGTCGGTGAAGGTCGACATCGACAAGGGCTTGCCGCGCACCCGTGAGCCCTGGGTCGTTTCCCGCGGCGACGTCGACATCGTCGAGACCCCGCGCGAGGTGAAGCCCGAGGACAACGGCTTCGCCCAAGAACAGTTGGAAAGGGCGGGCGCGGCGCTCGCCCCGCAGTTCAGCGCCCCGCGCCGCGTCTACCGCGCCAGGCCGGGCAAGGTGGTGACCCAGCTCGAATACGCCCGGCGCGGGATCGTCACGCCGGAGATGGAATACGTCGCCATCCGCGAGAACCTGCGTCGCAAGGAGACCGACGCCTTCATTCGCGACGGCGAGGACTTCGGCGCCTCGATCCCGGACTTCTGCACCCCGGAATTCGTGCGCGACGAGGTCGCCCGCGGCCGAGCGATCATCCCGGCCAACATCAACCACACCGAGCTCGAGCCGATGGCGATCGGCCGCAACTTCCTGGTGAAGATCAACGCCAACATCGGCAACTCGGCGGTGCTGTCCCACGTCTCCGACGAAGTGGACAAGATGGTCTGGTCGATCCGCTGCGGCGCCGACACGGTCATGGACCTGTCCACTGGCCGCAACATCCACAACATCCGCGACTGGATCGTCCGCAACAGCCCCGTGCCGATCGGCACGGTGCCGATCTATCAGGCGCTGGAGAAGGTCGGCGGCGTCGCCGAGGACCTGACGTGGGAGGTGTTCCGCGACACCCTGATCGAACAGGCCGAGCAGGGCGTGGACTACTTCACCATCCACGCCGGCGTCAGGCTGCCGTACGTCCCGCTGACGGCAAGGCGGGTCACCGGCATCGTCTCGCGCGGCGGCTCGATCATGGCCAAGTGGTGCCTGGCGCACCACAAGGAGAACTTCCTCTACGAGCACTTCGAAGACATCTGCGAGATCATGAAGGCGTACGACGTGTCGTTCAGCCTGGGCGACGGCCTGCGCCCGGGCTCGATCGCCGACGCCAACGACGCCGCGCAGTTCGCCGAGCTGGAGACCCTGGGCGAGCTCACCCAGATCGCCTGGAAGCACAATGTCCAGGTGATGATCGAGGGCCCCGGCCACGTGCCGATGCACAAGATCAAGGCCAATATGGACAAGCAGCTGGCGACCTGCGGCGAGGCGCCCTTCTACACGCTCGGCCCGCTCACCACCGACGTGGCCCCCGGCTACGACCACATCACCAGCGCGATCGGCGCGGCCATGATCGGCTGGTTCGGCACCGCGATGCTTTGCTACGTGACGCCGAAGGAGCATCTTGGCCTGCCCAACCGCGAGGACGTGAAGGTCGGCGTGATGACCTACAAGCTGGCCGCCCACGCGGCCGATCTGGCCAAGGGGCATCCGGCCGCGCGCGCCTGGGATGACGCCATCTCCCGCGCCCGGTTCGAGTTCCGCTGGGAGGACCAGTTCAACCTCGGGCTCGATCCGGAGACCGCCCGCGAGTACCACGACGAAACCCTGCCGAAGGAGGCGATGAAGACCGCCCACTTCTGCTCGATGTGCGGGCCGAAGTTCTGTTCAATGAAGATCAGCCAGGACATCCGCGAGGCGGCGCGTTCGCAGAATGACGTTGCTCAAGATGCGGCGGCCGAGGGCGGTCTTGCGGCGAGCCTGGATGATATGGCGCGCAAGTTCCGCGAAGCGGGCGGCGAGATCCAGGTTCCGTTGAGCACGGCTGGCTGATCGGTGTTGCTCGCCAGGGTTAAGCGGCTGAAGGTCGCAACCGCGGCCGCGATGTTTCCAGGTCATGAAAAAACCTAAGACCAATCGCGCCGATTTTGGTGTAGGGGACCCCTGGCCTTGGAGCCCGAGGGGTTACTGAATTTTTGATGAGGGGATCGATATGAAGCTCCGTCTTACCGCCGCGCTCGCCGCCATCGCTGCCGGCGCGCTCGCCACCAGCGCCATGGCCGAGCCGGTCGTCGCCAAGCTCGCGGCTCCGGGCCCGGGCGCGGCCAAGCCGGTCGCCGGCGGCGCCGTGTTCGAATGCCTGGGCGATGTCTGCGCCGCGCGCACGCCGTCCGCCGACACCGCCTCCGTCCGGGGCTGCAAGGAACTGGCCCGTCAGATGGGCGCGGTGAACAGCTTCGGCCCGGCTTCGAGGCAGCTCTCGCCCGAGCAACTCGGCGCCTGCAACGAATCGGCGAAGAAGTAAGCGCTGCTGCGGGCCGCCTGGAGCGGTCCGCCGACAGCCTGAAACGAAAGAACCCCCGCCTTGGCGGGGGTTCTTTTGCTTCCGGCTGGTCGAAATCAGCCGCGGCGGAGCTCGCCGGGAGTCCGCCGCTCAGGCGCCGCGATCAGTCGCGCGTCGCGGCCTTGGCCTTCGCCGGCCACACCCGGACGACGACCGCCACGGTCACCGACCCCAGCACCGCGGCCACGGCGCCGGCCCACTGCACCGGGGTCATGCCGAGCGACGCGTAGTGGCCGGCCATGGCGCCCGAGGCGAAGACCATGATGGCCGAGCCCCACTCGGCGGCTTCTTTCGAGGAAATCATACTGCGGCGCTCCCTGTGGCGGCTCAGCTGGCGGCGTGGAGATGTCGGCGTCTCTTAGCCGCTTACCGTTGCGCGTGCTATGCGGCGCCGCCGCGCAGCAGGGAATTTGTCGGCATCGACCGGACTCTGGGCGCCATCCGCCCCGCGCTTACGTTTGTCATGGGCAGGGGCGATGCTCCCGGCTTCCCACAACAGGCATGCACGAGGGTAGGGCGATGATCCGCAAGGCGAACGTGGTGTGGAAGGGCGACGGCCGCACGGGGGCCGGTACGATGACGACCCAGTCAGGCGTGCTGTCGAACAGTCCCTACGGCTTCAAGACCCGTTTCGAGAGCGAGCCTGGGACCAATCCCGAGGAGCTGATCGCCGCCGCCCACGCCGGCTGCTTCAGCATGGCGCTGGCCTTCGGCCTGCAGGCCGCGGGCTTCACCGCCGAGGAGATCCGCACCGAGGCCGCCGTGACGCTCGAGCCGGAAGGCGAGGGCTTCAAGATCAGCCGCTCGGCGCTGACGCTGCGTGCACGCATCCCCGCCATCGACGAAGCGAAGTTCCTGGAGTTCGCCCGCGGGGCCGAGAAGAACTGCCCGGTCTCCAAGGTGCTGAACGCCGAGATCACGCTCGACGCCAAGCTCGAATAGCGAAGGCCGGGACGGCTCCTTTGGGAAGCCGACCCGGTTCAGGACTATGGCGTCGCCGAGGGATCCTGGGCCCGGCTGGCGGTCGGCGCGGCCGAGTCGTCCATCGAGCCCGGCGGAGGCGTCGTCGCCGACGGCGGCGCGGCCGGATTGAGCGGGTTGACCACCGGGTTCTCGGGCGAGGGCTGCAGCGACCGCTTGGTCGGCGAGGGCGGCGGGGTGTCGATGGTCGGGGCGTTCGTGCTCGCATCGACGCCGGAGCTCAGCGCGCTCGATTGCGGCGCGGGAGCCGGACGCACCCGTGGTTCGGCGGCCGAGCGGCGAGGTTCCGGCGGCGGCGCGCGGCGCGTGGCCGGCAACGTCGGCTGCTGCTGCGCGGACGAAGGGGCGCCCTGCGCCAGGGGGCTCGCGGTCGAATTGGCGGGCGCCTGCGCCTGGGCC
>NZ_DATELG010000100.1:0-4667 GCF_035276905.1 Phenylobacterium sp.
GGCCGGCAAGAAGGCTTGGGCGCTGGGCGGCGCGGCCGCGGCCCTCGCCCTCGCCGCCTTGGCTTCCGGCGTCATGGTCCCCAACGCCGCCGCCGGACCGTCTGCGGTCCAGGGGCCGGAATCGGCCGCGCTCGACGAGCAGCCCTATTCGCCGGCGACGCTCGCCGCGCTGCGGGCCAAGGGGACGCCGGTGTTCGTCAACTATACCGCCGCCTGGTGCGTCAGTTGCCAGGTCAACGACCGGGTCGCGCTGTCCACCAGCCGCGTGGCCGAGGCCTTCCGCCGGCAGGGGGTGGCCTATCTCAAGGCCGACTGGACCCGGCGCGACCCGGTGATCGCCGCCGACCTGGCGCGCTTCGGACGCGCGGGCGTGCCGCTCTACCTGGTCTATCCGGCCGATGGCCGCGCGCCGCAGGTGTTGCCGCCGATCCTGACCGAGGGCGCGGTGCTCAAAGCCTTGGCAGGCGCGCGCGGGCCAAGCGCCGGGCCCGGGGTCCAGGCGCGTAACAGCGCTGTCGCGGGGGCATGATCGTTAGGACTTCTCCCGGCGTTATGCTGATCGTCCGAACATCGTGGGGGCTTGCCGCTTGTCTGAACTCGACGCCGCCTGGGCCGCGCTGAACGCCGCCGCCGAGCGCGCCCGCCTGCGCCGCATCGCCAGCCTGTTCGAGGTCGAGCCGGGCCGCCAGGCCAAGCTCACGCTGGAGGCCGCCGGCCTGACGCTGGACTTCTCGAAGCAGCCCTGGTCGCTGCCGGACCTGGGCGAGATGCTCGACCTCGCCCGCGCGGCCGGCGTCGAGGCCGCCCGCGCGCGGCTGCTCGGCGGCGAGATCGTCAACCGTTCGGAGGAGCGGCCGGCGCTGCACACGGCCCTGCGCGCCCCCGAATGGGCGGGCCTGAAGGCCGCCGGCGTCGAGGTCTCCAGCGAGGTCGACGCCACCCGCGCGGCGATGAAGCGCTTCGCCGACGGCGTCCGCGCGGGCGCGATCCGCAGCGCCGCCGGCAAGGCGTTCCGCGCGATCCTGCACATCGGCATCGGCGGCTCGGACCTTGGCCCGCGGCTGATCTGGGAGGCGCTTCGCCCGCTGCAGCCGCAGATCGAGCTGCGCTTCGCCGCCAACGTCGATCCCGCCGAGCTGGCGCTGGCGCTCGCCGGGCTCGATCCGGCCGAGACCCTGGTGGTGGTGGTCTCCAAGACCTTCACCACGCTGGAGACCCTGGCCAACGCCGAGGCCGCCCGCGCCTGGCTCAGGCAGAGCCTGGGCGAGGGCGCCGACGCCCACCTCGCCGCCGTCTCGGCAGCGCCCGACCGCGCCCAGGCGTTCGGCGTCGCGCCCGACCGGGTGTTCGCCTTCTGGGACTGGGTCGGCGGCCGCTATTCGCTGTGGTCGGCGGTGGGCCTCTCCTGCGCCGTGGCCCTGGGCTACGAGACCTTCGCCCGGCTGCTGGCCGGCGCGCGGGCGATGGACGAGCACTTCGCCGCCGCGCCGCTGGAGCGCAACGCCCCGGTGCTGCTGGCGCTGGCCCACGTCTTCAACCGCAACGGCCTCGGCCGGCCGATGCGCGCGGTCGTCCCCTACGCCCAGCGGCTGCGCCTGTTCGCGCCGTTCCTCCAGCAGCTGGAGATGGAGTCCAACGGCAAGCGCATCGACGCCGAAGGCCGGCCGCTGACGCGGGCTACCGCCGCGGCGGTGTTCGGCGACGCCGGCACCAACGGCCAGCACGCCTTCTTCCAGCTGTTGCACCAGGGGACCGACATCATCCCGGTCGACATCGTCGCCGTGCGCGAGGGCTCGGAGGGCGACCCGGCCATGCAGCGCAAGCTGTTGGCCAACGCCGTCGCCCAGGCCGAGGCCCTGCTGGTCGGCCGCAGCGAAGCCGAGGTCCGCGCCGAGCTCACGGCCAAGGGACTCTCCGCCGCCGAGATCGACGCGCTCGCGCCGCAACGCACCTTCCCCGGCGACCGGCCGTCGACTTTCATCCTCCTTGAGCGGCTCAGCCCCGAGGCGCTGGGCGCGCTCATCGCCCTCTATGAGCACAAGACCTTCGTCGAGGGCGTGCTCTGGGGGATCAACAGCTTCGACCAGTGGGGCGTCGAGCTCGGCAAGACGCTGGCCAGCCGGGTGCTGGGCGAGCTGGAAGGCGGCGCGGCCGGAGACCACGATCCGTCGACGGAAGCGCTGATCGGGCGGCTGAAATCTTAGGAGTTGGGGGTGTCGGCATTCGCCGAAACGCCCCCTCAGTCGGCTTCGCCGACAGCTCCCCCCGTTTCACGGTGGAGCATCTCGGCGCTCAGATCCTCCACCGCGAAGCGGGGGAGGTGGCTCGCGGAGCGAGACGGAGGGGGCGTTCCATCCGCCGACTCGCTTTCTTCACATCTCTCCTTTATAGCCCCGCCCCGATGACCTGCGTCGCGCACCATCACGGCTCGCATCACCATCCGACCCTGGCGGGTTCGGCTCGGGATCGCGTGGCCTGACGCGACCCTCTCCGAAGCCCCGCCGAAGCGGACGGGGCTCGGTTTTCCGAACGTCCTGTCCGTCATCCGATCTGACAGGACCTTAACGATGGACCGTCTTCCTTCCTTGAGCGCAGAAGCCGCCTCGGCTAAGCGCCCGTCCATGACCACCGAGCCCGTCCGCCCCGAAGCGCGCAGTCCGCGCGGCTTCGTCGACCGCCGCCCCCGCGACCTGGCTGCGGAGCGCAGAATCCTCGCCGCCGTCTCGGCGGTCTACGAACGCTACGGCTTCGAGCCGCTCGACACCGGAGCGTTCGAATACGCCGACGCGCTCGGCAAGTTCCTGCCCGACGCCGACCGGCCGAACGAGGGCGTCTTCGCCTTGCAGGACGACCCGGATTCTGAAGGCAATGGGCAGTGGATGGCGCTGCGCTACGACCTGACCGCGCCGCTGGCCCGCTTCGCCGCCCAGAACTGGGAGACCCTGCCCAAGCCGTTCCGCCGCTACGCCTATGGGCCGGTGTGGCGCAACGAGAAGCCCGGCCCCGGCCGCTTCCGCGAGTTCTGGCAGTGCGACGCCGACACGGTGGGCTCGGCCCGTCCCGAGGCCGACGCCGAGATCATCGCCATGGCGGCCGAGGGCCTCGTCGCCGCCGGCCTGCCGCAAGGCTCGGCGGTGCTGAAGATCAACAACCGCAAGCTGCTCGACGGCCTGTTCGACGCCCACGGGGTCGAGGACGTGCGCCAGCGACTGACGGCGCTGCGGGCCATCGACAAGTTCGATCGGCTGGGCTGGCCGGGCGTGCGCGACCTGTTGGGCCCGGGCCGGCTCGACGAGTCCGGCGACTTCACCAAAGGCGCCGAGCTTGCGCCCGCGGCGATCGGGGCGATCCAGTCCTTCCTCGCCATCGAGGCCGCGCCCGACCTCAGCCGGCTGGAAGTGGTCGAGGCGCTGGCCACCCTGACGCTCGGCGCCAAGGGCGAGGAGGCGCTGGCCGAGCTGCAGAAGATCGCAGCGGCCCTGGCCGGCATGGGCGTGGCCGAGGCCGCAGCCCGGATCGACACCACGGTGGTGCGGGGCCTGGAGTACTACACGGGCGCGGTCTTCGAGGCCGAGCTGCTCCTTCAGACCGCGGATGAGAAGGGCAATCCGGTCCGCTTCGGCTCGATCGGCGGCGGCGGCCGCTACGACGACCTGGTGGCGCGCTTCACCGGCCAGCAGGCGCCGGCGACCGGCTTCTCCTTCGGCGTCTCGCGCCTGGCCAGCGCCTTGCGCGCCGCCGGCCGCGACCTGGGCGCTCAGGCCCGCGGCCCGGTGGTGGTGATCGCCTTCGACCAGAGCCGGATGAGCGACTACTTCGCCGTCGCCCGTGAGCTGCGCGCCGCCGGCGTCGCCGCCGAGGTCTATCTCGGCAGCTCCGGCATGAAGGCGCAGATGAAGTACGCAGACCGCCGGCTCTCGCCTGCGGCGGTGATCATCGGCGAGGACGAGCTGGCCGCCGGGACCGCGACGGTCAAGGACCTCGACCTCGGCCGTGCGCTCTCGCTCGGCGTGGTCGACAACGCCGCCTGGCGCGAGCAGCGCCCCGGTCAGGCGACCGTGCCGCGCGCCGAGCTGGTCGCGACCATCCGCAACATCCTGGACGCCCAGCCGTGAGGACCGAAGCCCCGATCCCGGCCGAGGCGCTGGCCGCCATCCGCGCCCCGTTCGCCGCCGCCGGCGCGGAGCGGATCGAACCGCCGCTGCTGCAGCCCTTGTCCCTGCTGCTGGACCTGGCCGGCGAGGCGATGCGCGCGCGGCTGTTCGTGGTCCAGGCGGAAGGCGGCGCCGAGGCCTGCCTGCGTCCCGACTTCACCGTCGCGGTCGCCCGCTGCCACGTCGAGCGCGCCGCCGCCGCCGGCCGTTACTATTATGAGGGCCCGGCCTTCCGCGCGTCGCAAGGGGCGGACCTGGCCGAGGAGTTCCTGCAGCTCGGGCTCGAGCGCTTCGACGCGATGGGCGCCGAGCCGGTCGAGGCCGACGCCGAGGTCGCAGCGCTCGCCTGGCGCGCCGCCGCGGCCGGCGGCCGCACGGACCTGTCGCTGTGGCTGGGCGACGTCGCCCTGTTCGCGGCCTTCGTCGAGACCCTTTCGCTGCCCAAGCCGCTGGCCGCGCGGCTCAAGCGCGTCGCCGGCCGGCCGCGGCTGTTGACGGCCGAGCTGGCGCGGG
>NZ_DATELG010000101.1:0-2713 GCF_035276905.1 Phenylobacterium sp.
GCACCGCCAGGATGTCCTTGGGCGAGAAGTGCAGGCCCACGCCGAACATCAGGAGGATCACGCCGATCTCGGCCAGCTGGCTCGCGACCTGGCGGTCGGCGATGACGCCCGGCGTGAAGCGACCGATGACGACGCCCGCCAGGAGGTAGCCGACCAGCGGCGACAGCTTCAGCCGCAGGGCGCCCAGGCCCAGCAGGAAAGCCAGCACGAAGGCGCCGACCAGGGTCAGGATCAGGCTGTCGCCATGCGGCATCAAAAGGTCCGAATCCGAGATCCGCAGAGCGCGGAAGTCAGATCGAACATACCAGCGCTCTGTTGTCAGCTGATGGTCTTCAGCTTGCCGGCCTTGGCGACGGTGATGGCGGCGCGCACGGCGTTCATGTCCGCGCCGGGCACCAGGGTGTCGCCGACGATAAA
The DNA here is from genome assembly GCF_035276905.1 of Phenylobacterium sp. GTDB lineage: Bacteria > Pseudomonadota > Alphaproteobacteria > Caulobacterales > Caulobacteraceae > Phenylobacterium. The sequence goes on from NZ_DATELG010000101.1 coordinate 418, forward strand.
GGCCGGGGTCCCCTCGAGCTTCAGCGCCGCGGCCAGCGAGCGGGTGTCGGTGAGCTGGCGCTGGATCGCCGGGTCGGTGGCCGACTTCCGCGCGGCCTCGGCGTCGATGCCGAGGTCCTTCAGGTGGCTGTCGAGGGAGGCGTCGGTCAGCGCCTTCTCGGCCATCCAGCCCTTGTAGATCTCCAGGCCCTTGGCCTTGACCTGCGGGGTCAGCGCGATCCTGGCCGCCGTGTCCGACAGGTCGCCGAAGATCGGGAACTCCTTGAAGACGAAGCGGACGTCGGGGTGGTCCTTGATCAGCTGGAGGACCTGCGGGGCGGCCAGCTTGCAGTAGCCGCAGCGGTAGTCGAAGAACTCCACGACCGTGATCTTGCCGTCCGGATTGGCGACGAAGTCGCGCGGGTCGTGCTCCAGCTGGTTGCGGTACTTCGCCAGCGTGTCGCTGGAGGCCTTGGCCTCGGCGATCTGGTCCTTTTCGCGCAGTTTCTCGGCGGCTTCGCGGATCACCTCGGGATGTTCCAGCAGGTAGGCGTGCACGCGCTTGCCGAAAGCGTCGTCGGACTTGTGGCAGCCGGTGAGGGCGAGGGCGGCGGCGAGCGCCAAGATGACGCGGGAAGAGGCGGCGCGGGAAGCGATCTTCATGGAACCTCAGATAGGCTGCCGGCGCGGCCGTGGCCAGTCCGTCGGCGTTTGGTCGGCTAACGCACCTGGGCCTGGGACCTGGAGATGGCGCCCTCGCGGGCCAGCTGCTGCAGGTCGTCCTTGCTGGGCTTGGAGACCAGGACGATGTCCGTGGCCCGCCGCCAGTCCGGCGTGTCCTTCGGCAGCTTTTCGCGGGCGCGCATGGCGAAGACCCGCGCCTGGGTCATGTCGCCGATGTTGTACTCGTATTCCGCCGTCGCCAGGCGGGCGAGGCCATCCTTGCCCTGCTTGTCGTAGGCCTGGGCGAGCAGCCGCCAGGCCTCGGCGTTGTCGTTCTCTTCGGTCAGCGCCTTCTTCAGCTCGGCGACGCCTTCTTCGACCTTGGCCTTGTCGTCGAGCGCGATCAGGGTCTGGCCAAGGTTGACGTGCAGCAGCGGGGCTTCCGGCTTCAGCTGCACCGAACGGCGCTGCGGGCCCTCGGCCTCCGGGGCGCGGCCGAACTCGAACAGCACCTGGCCCTTCAGCTCCCAGAGGTAGGGGTTGTTCGGCTGCTCCTGCAGCAGGGCGTCGATCATGCGCAGCGCCTTGTCGGGCTCCTTCATCTGGTAGTAGGCGATCGCGCGGGCGTAGCGGGCCGGATAGCTCTTGTCGGTCTCGGAGTACTTTACGATCGCTTCCTGCGGACTGATGAAGCCGTCCAGCTTGGCCTTCATGATGGCGTGCTCGGCCATCGCCAGGGGGCTGTCGGTCTCGCTGTAGTGCGACTGCGCCTTGACGCGCGTCTCCAGCGCGTCGATCCGGTCCGACGACAGCGGGTGGTCGCGGAAGTATTTGTAGCGCCGCGCTTCGTCGAACACCTCCTGGTAGCGGAAGTTGTCGAAGAAGTCGGCGAGCCCCTTGCCGGAAAGGCCGGCCTTTTCCAGGAGCGTGGCGCCGGCCTGGTCGGCGCGCGCCTCCTGCTCGCGGCTGTAGCCGATGGCGCCCAGGGTCCCGAAGTAGCCGGCGCTGCCCATCAGGCCGACGGCGGCGTCGCCCGAGCCGGCCAGGGCGGCGAGCACGCCCAGGCCCATGGTCAGCAGAAACGGCCGCATGCCGGCGCGGCTCATCTCGCCGGAGCGGAAGCTGTGGCCGGCGGCCAGGTGGCCGACCTCGTGGGCCATGACGCCCTGCAGCTCGTTGGGATCCTTGGTCTGCAGGATCAGGCCGGTGTTGATCCCCATCACGCCGGGCGCTGCGAAGGCGTTCAACTCCTTGGAGCCGATCAGGGCGATCTGGACGTTGGCGGGATTGATGCCGGCGGCCCGCAGGATCGGGTCGGCGTCCTTGTGCAGGATCTCCTCGATCTCGGTGTCGCGGATCAGGGTCTCGCGCTCCTGGGCCGCGACCAATGTCGGGCGGGCGACGAGACTGACCGACAGCGCCGCGGCGAGGACCAGACGTGAGATCGACTTGGCAGGGGAGACCATGCGCAACTCTCTATGCCGTCCCCTGAACGCCCGCTGACAGAGTAAAGCCAATCCGGCCCGGGTGGAACCACCCGGGCCGGACCGCTGACGGGCGATCCGCCTCAGCCGCGCCGCCACCAGCCACGACGGGGCGCCGTCGGCGGGGCGGTGATCTCGGCCGGATCCGGCTCGCGCGGGGCGGGCGCAGG
>NZ_DATELG010000102.1:0-8910 GCF_035276905.1 Phenylobacterium sp.
CGTGGCGGCCTTGACCGTTTCCGACGACACCGCGCCGATCTCGGCCGCGGCGCTCTGGCTGCGCTCGGCGAGCTTGCGCACCTCCGAGGCCACCACCGCGAAGCCCTTGCCGTGCTCGCCGGCGCGAGCGGCCTCGACCGCTGCGTTCAGCGCCAGAAGGTCGGTCTGGCGGGCGATCTCCTGCACGATGGTGATCTTCTCGGCGATGGTCTGCATCGCATCAACCGCACGGTTCACCGCCTCGCCGGAGACCTCGGCGTCCTTGGCCGACTGGCGGGCGATCTTCTCGGTCTGGGCGGCGTTGTCGGCGTTCTGCTTGATGTTGGCGGCCATCTCTTCCATCGACGCCGAGGCCTCCTCGGCGGACGAGGCCTGCTCGGTGGCGCCCTGGCTCACCTGCTCGGCCGCCGACGACAGCTCCTGGCTGCCCGACGAGACGTTGTCGGCCGCGGACAGCGCGTCGGAGACCACGCCGCGCAGGCGCTCGACCATGCTGACCAGGGAGTGGCCGAGGACGTCCTTTTCCGACAGCGGCTTCGGCTCGACGGTGAGGTCGCCGTCGGCCACCTTGCCGGCCAGAGCCGCGGTGCCGCGCAGGTTGTCGGTCATGCGGTTCAGGACGACGATCAGGTCCTTGATCTCATCGTCGGTGGACACCTCGATCTTCTGGTCGAGATCGCCGAGCGCCACCGCGTCGGCCAGGGTGGTGATCTTGGCGAAGCCGCGGCCGATGATCAGCGACATCCAGACCGCCGCCCCGATCGCCAACAGCAACGACACCAGCGCCAGCCCCACCAGGAAGGCGAAGGTCGAAGCCTCGTCGTGGTCGACCTTTGCCGAGGACTTCTCGACATCGGCGCGCGCCAGGCCGACGACAGCGTCCATCGACTGCATGATTTCGCCATAGATGCGGTCGCCGTCGCCGTTGGCGAGCGCCTTGGCGGCGGCGTCCTGGTTGCTCAGCGCCAGCTCGCGCAGGCGGTCGTCGACGGCCAGGAAACGGTCGCCGGCCGAGCGAAGGGCGGCGAGCTGCGGCCGCATCTGCGGCGTCGCCGCCGCGTCGAGCTTCGGCAGCAGCGCCTGATAGGCCTGGCGCTTCTCGGCGAGGCGCGCGGCGATCGGCTCGGCCTCGGCGCGGGTGTCGGCCAGGATCATGTCGCGCTCGTCCCGCGACATGCCGACGACCTTGTTGTCGAGGTCCTGGATCAGCGCCAGCTGCGCCTCGGGTACGCCGAGGACCTGGTCGAACTCCTCGTTCATCGACCGCATGCCCATGGCGCCCAGCCCTGCGCATGCAATCAGCAGCACGATCATCAGGCCGAAGGCGATGCCGAGCTTGAGTTTAATGGTCAGGCGCATACGGCGCGGCTCCATGAACTTTAAATGCTGATCTGGGCTTGGGCGAAGGGGACGACCGTTCCCGAGGCGCCGCCTCGGGTGGCGAAGATCTGCGAAAGGTCGGGGACGATCACGAGCTCGCCGCCGCGCTTGGCGAGGCAGCGGATGAAGTCGGCGCGCCAGCGCAGGCCCACCGACGGCGGGGCTTCGGTGTCGGCGAGCGGCAGCAGGGTGACTTCGTGGACCTTGTCGGCGCGCAGACCCACCAGGGTCGCATCGCCGCCCTTGAGTTCGAACTCGATCACCACGATGCGGCTGTCGAGCGTGGGCTCGCCCCGGGCCATGCCGAACGCGAGCCGGAGGTCGGCCAGCGGGATCACCCGGCCGCGGAAGTTGATGACCGCCTCGACGAAGGGCGCGGCGCCCGGGACGCGGGTCTCGGCGGTCAGGTCGATCACCTCGCGCACCACGCCGGCGTCGAGCGCGAAGGTTTCGCCCTGGAGGTCGAAGGTCAGCACCTGCAGGGCTTCGCCGGCGGCCTGACGCTGGACAGCTCCGGTCATGTCGATGGCTTCGGACATCAGCTCGCCACCCGCAGGTGGGCGTCCTGACGCTGGCCGGCGGCGACCAGGTGCGGGACGTCGAGGATCAGGGCGACGCCGCCGTCGCCGAGGATGGTCGCGCCGGAGAAGGTCTCGACGTCGGCGTGCAGGGTCGACAGCGACTTGATGACCGTCTGGTGGTCGCCGAGGATCTGGTCGACGACGAGGCCGACGCGCTCGGCCCCGGTCGAGACGACCACGACCTTCTGGTGCGGATCCGGCGGCGCGCCTGTGTCGAACAGCTCGCGCAGGCGGATGAAGGGTACGAGCTGGCCCCGCAGGTTGATCAGGTGGCGACCGGCGGAGCGCAGGTCCTGCTCGATCGACAGCTCGACGCATTCCTCGACCGCGGCCAGCGGGATCACGTAGCGATCGCCGGACACGCGCACCAGCAGGCCGTCGATGATGGCCAGAGTGAGCGGGATGCGCAGCGTGATCACCGAGCCCTGGCCGGGCTCGCTAGTCATGTCCATCGTCCCGCGCAGGCCCTCGATGGTGCGCTTGACGACGTCCATACCGACGCCGCGCCCGGAGAGGTTGGTGATGGTCTGGGCGGTGGAGAAGCCCGGATGAAAGATCAGCTGCAGAAGCTCGCTGTCGCCGAGCACCGCGTCCGGAGCGATCAGGCCATTCTCCTCGGCCTTGGCCCGCACGCGCGCGCGGTCTATGCCGCGGCCGTCGTCGGCGATGCTGATCCACACCTCGGCGCCGGACTGCCGGGCCGAGAGGGTGATCCGGCCCGCGGCCGGCTTGCCCGCGGCCTGCCGCTGCTCGGGCGTCTCCAGCCCGTGGTCGGCGGCGTTGCGGATCATGTGCACCAGCGGATCGGCGAGCCGCTCGATGACCGTCTTGTCGAGCTCGGTGGCCTCGCCGTCGGTGACCAGTTCGATAACCTTGCCGGTCTCGCGGGACAGGTCGTGGATCAGGCGGCGGAAGCGGCCGAACAGCTGGCTGACCGGCACCATGCGCACCACCATCATGGTGTCGCGCAGCTCTGCGGCGAGGCGTTCGATCTCCTCGGAGACGCTGCGCAGATTGGGGTCGATGCTGCCGGCGGCGACCTGCTTGAGGCGCGACTGGGCGATCACCAGCTCGCCGACGCGGTCCATCAGCTCGTCGAGCCGCTCGGCCGGCACCCGCACGCTCTCGCCCTGGCGCGCCGTCCTGGCGGAAGACGCGGCCTCGGAGGCCACATCGGTCGCCGCAGGGGCGTAAGCTTGCGGCACGGCGGCTGCGGCTGCCTGAGGCTCCGGCGCGGCCTCGCCCTCGGGGCCGACCGCCTCGATCTCCAGCTGCATGTCGTCGATGACGAAGATGAACACGTCCTCGATCGCCGCCCTCGATTGGGCGGTGGTCACGACCACCTCCCAGCCCAGGCGGCATTCGGCGGGCGCGAGCTCGGCGAGCGGCGGGACTTGGTCGGTCAGCGCGCGGACCTCGCAGGCGCCCATCTCGCGCAGTTCGTCGATCAGCGGCAGCGGCCGCGTGCCGTTGGCGAGCGCGTCGGCCGGGAAGGAGAAGCGGACGCGCCAGGTGGTCTCGGCGGGCGTCGCGGCGGCGGGCGCCTGCTGGCCCCCTTCCACGGCGGCGTGCAGGCGCGCCAGCAAGGCCGCGCCTTCGGTCTCGGAGGCCTCGCGGCCCTCGGCGAGCGCGCGCATGTGGTCCTGCGCCGCCAGCACCGCGGCGACCAGCTCGGCGCTGGCCGGCGCCTCTCCCCTGCGCACCTTGTCGAAGGCGCCTTCGCAATGGTGGGTGAAGGCGGCCAGGGCGTCGAAGCCGAACATCGCCCCCGACCCCTTCAGGGTGTGGAGGCCACGGAACACCGCATCCACCAGATCCCGATCGGCCGGACGATGGGCCAGATCCAGCAGCCCCTGCTCGATCTGCTCCAGAAGATCCTGCGCTTCCTGCCGGAAGATCGCGACGGGATCGGTGGTGCTCACGCCGCCAGCACCTTGTTGACGATCCGCACCAGCTGGTCGGGCTGGAACGGCTTGGTGACCCAGCCGGTGGCGCCGGCGGCCTTGGCCTGCGCCTTGATCCCGTCGTCGCTCTCGGTGGTGAGGAAAAGGATCGGCACGCCGGCGTAGGCCGGCTGGGCCCGAAGCTGGCGGATCATCGTCAGCCCGTCCATCACCGGCATGTTGAGGTCGGTGATGATCAGCGAGAAGGCGCCGGCGTTGGCCTTGGCGACGCCGTCGGCGCCGTCCTGGGCCTCGACCACCTCGTGGCCGGCGCCGCCGAGGGCGATCTTGATCGCCTGCCGGATGCTCGGCGAGTCATCCACCGTAAGCACGGACGCCATCAGCGACCCTCCGATGTCTTGAGCCAGAATTCCTGATCGTCCGCCGCGGCGAGGAAGCCGCCGCGCGCGAGCGTCTCGCGCAGTTGGCCGGCGGCAGGCGCGGCCAGGTCGAAGGCGACGCCTGTCTCGCGCGCAGTGCGCCGGGCGGACTCGATGAGTTGGACGAACGTCAAATCGACGACGGCGTCTTCGGCGACATCCGCCTTCACGGCGCCAGACGCGCCAAAGACTTCAGTCAGCCGTGCGTGAGCGCCGGCAATCGTCTTAATAGTAAGCTCGCCAACGAATTCTATCGTTGTGAGCTCAGCAGCAGAACTGAGCACGGCGAGATCCGACCTTCTATCGTGATCGCTGTCATTCAATCAGGAGTTTGTCCTGACACTTTTGCGGTCGGAGCTTTAAGTTGTGGTAAACGGCCGAATGCGCGTGCTGCGCGCAACGGCCGTCGCCGCAAGCCGGGCGCCAGTTGGCCGGATTCCCGCCGCAATCTTCCACGGCGCCGCCCTGGACGGCGCTCCGCAGGCCCGGTGGGACTTGTTTTTGCGACTGGCTCGCATTAGCAATCCAAAGCTTCAGCAAGGCCTGCCGCATGACCCATTCGCTATCCGCCCGCCTTCGCCGCCTCTGGCTGGACGTCCACCTCTGGATCGGAGTCGGGCTCCTGGTGGTGCTGGCGCCGCTCGGCCTCTCCGGCTCGTACCTGGTGTGGCACGACCCGATCGACCACGCGCTGCACGCAGAGCGCTATGCGACGAGCGGCGAGGCGCAGCTGCCGGTGGAGGCCTACGCCGCCGCGGCGAAGGCCGCTTTCGGCCAGCGCGCTCTCTTGAGCCAGATCCGCTTGCCGCAGAAGCCGGGCGATCCGGTGGTGGCGCTGGGCCGCATCGCGGGCGCGCCCGGGCCGGGCGGTCGGCCGCGCACGCTGAACGCCTGGATCGATCCGCCGAGCGCGCGGGTGCTGGGCGTGGACGAGGTGGCGCGCGGCTTCAGCATGACGATGCACCGGCTGCACGGGACGCTGCTGATCCCCGACGTCGGCCGCAAGGTCGTGGGCTGGCTGGGCTGGGCGATGTTCGCCAGCTGCGCCACCGGGCTCTGGCTGTGGTGGCCCCGGCACGGCGGCTTCCTGAGAGGCCTGCGCTGGCGCCGGGGCGCCTCTCAGCTTTTCAACCTGCACCATATGCTGGGGTTCTGGATCTGCCTGCCGCTGGCGGTGCTGTCGCTCACCGGCGTGATCATCAGCTTCCCGCAGACCGCCGAGCGGCTGGTCGGCGGCAAGCCCGCCGCGCCGGCCCAGCGGGGGGCCCAGCGAAACGCCCTTCCCCTGGCCGATCCGGTGACCCCCCTGCCCGCGGCCCTGGCCGCAGCCCAGGCCGCCCGCCCCGCCGACCGCGTGGCGACGGTGAACTGGCCGCAGGCGGGCGAGCGCCCGGCCTGGCGGATCGAGTTCCGCGGCAAGGGACCGGCCGCGCCCCAGGTCTTGGTCGACGATCGCAGCGGCAGGGTCCGCCCCACCGGCGCCGGCGCCGGCGGCCCGCCGCAGCGCAGCCCCTTCGCCGTCTGGTCGCGGAAGATCCACGACGGAACCGACTTCGGCCTCGCCTGGCGGACGGTCATTTTCCTGGGCGGCCTGGCGCCTGCGGTGCTCAGCGTGACCGGCCTCATCATGTGGCTGCGCCGGCGCTCGCGGCGACGGGCGCTGGCCGCGGCGTGAGCTACCTGTCTCCCGCGGAGCCGCGGGAGGTCGTCACACCTCCGCCCACATCCTGAGCAGGTTGTGGTACGTCCCGGTCAGGCTGACGACCTCGGGGTCGTTGTGACCGAGCCGGGCGGCCAGGCCTTGGACGGAGCGGTCGAGGCCCAGGAGCAGCGTGCGTTGCTCGTCCGACTTCACCATCGACTGGGCCCAGAAGAAGGCGCCCCAGCGTGCGCCGCGGGTGATCGGCGCGACCCGGTGGAGGCTGGTCGCCGGATAGAGGATCATGTCACCGGCGGCGAGCTTGACCGCATGCTCGCCAAACGCGTCCTCGACGATCAGCTCGCCGCCGTCGTACTCGTCCGGATCGCTGAGGAAGAGGGTGCAGGAGACGTCGGTGCGGAACCGCACGGAACCGGCGAAGCGGATGGAATTGTCGACGTGGGCGCCGAAGCCCATCCCCGCGTCGTAGCGGTTGAACAGCGGCGGAAACACCCTGAGCGGCAGGGCCGCGGCGACGAAGGCCTGGTTGCGGCCGAGCGCGCCCAGGATCATCTCGCCGAGCTCGCGTGCGACCGGGGCGTCCTCGGGGACCTGCAGGTTGTGCTTGACCTTGGCCGACTGCTCGCCGGCGGTGGCGCGACCGTCGATCCAGTCGGCGGCGGCCAGGCGTTCGCGGCACAACGCCACCTGCTCGAGACTCAGCACCGCTTCGATGTGCGCCAGCATGGATCAGCGTCCTAGAAGGTGGCCCCGACGCCGAAGATCACCGTGCGGCCGGCCGCCGGGACGGCGCGGTTGCCGAACACCTGAGTGTAGTTCAGCCGGTCGGTCAGGTTGTAGAGGTTGATCGAGAAGCGATACCTGTCGATCCGGTAGGCGGCGAAGGCGTCGAGGGTCAGGCTCTCCGGAACCTCGCCGATGCGCGCCGTGGTCAGGGTGGAGCGGTCGGTGTAGCTGACGCTGCGGGCCGAATAGGTCGCAAAGAGCTTGCTCTGATAGACGACGTCGCCGCCGACGCTGAGGCCCGGAACCCACTCGCCCAGGTCATAGGTGGTGTAGAGCGAAGCCGAGTTCTTCGGCACGAACACCACCTGCCGGCCGACCGCCGCCGGATTCAGCACCGGAAGCGCCGCCGTCACGCCGACCGGGCAGACGATGCCGGTGGGAACGCCGGTGGTGGAGGTCGGCACGGAGCAGTTCGAGTAGGACTCCCTGATCTTGGCGTCGAGGTAGCTGTAGGCGGCCTCGACGGTCCAGGCCGGCGTGATGTGGCCGCTCAGCCCCAGCTCGACGCCCTTGACCTCCTGGCGCTCGCCCGACTGGGCCTGCAGGAAGCCCGTCGCCGGGTCGGTCTGCAGGGCGTTGTCCTTCTTGATGTCGAACAGCGAAGCGGTGGCGGCCAGGTTGGTCCCCGGAATGGCGACCTTCGCGCCGACTTCCCAGAGCTCGCTCTTCTCGGGCTTGAGGTCCCGGGCGCTGACGGAGAGCGCCGTGCCGGCGCCGACGATCGAGGTTCCCTGCGGCGTCTCTGAACGCCCCCAGGTGACGTAGAAGGTGCTCTGGGCGTTCGGCTCCCACATGAGGCTGACGCGCGGGCTGGTGAGGTGGGACTCCACCTTCAGCCCGCCCGGCGGCGAGGCCGCGCCGGCGTAGGTCACCGTGTCGAGCTCGGCGATGTAGCGGTCGAAACGGATGCTGCCGAGCACCGAGAGCTGGTCGTTCAGCCAGACCCGCTCGGTCGCGAAGGCGGCGAGGTCGGTGCTGACGCCGTGGGTCGTGTAGGCGCCCGCCCCGTTGACGTTGGTGAAGACGCTGGCGCCCAGGACGTTGGTCGAGCAGTTGATGGTGATGTCGGCCGGGCAGACCAGGTTCTGGCCGGGCGCCGGGCGGAAGACCGAATAGCCGGCGGGGAAGTCCGGATTCGGATTGACCAGCGGATGCGGCATGTTCGGCCGCGATTTGATCGTCGCCGGCAGGGTGTAGGCGTAGAAGACCTTGTCGTTGACCTGCTTGGAGATGTCGATCCCGAGGATCGACTGGTGGCGAATCCCGCCGATCGCCCCGTCATAGCGGACGGTGGTGATATTCTGGATCCCCGAGGAGTCCATGTCGTAGGGGCCCGAGCCGCCGATGCCGCCGAAGGCCTCGGTGGTCGGATCGCCGTCGAACAGCGCGGTGGTGCAGGCCGCGTTGCACTGGTCGGTCGTCGTGTACTGAAAGTAGCGCTTGTAGAAGCCCAGCCGGGTGTCCGAGTTGACGATCAGGTGGTCGCCCGCCCGGTGCTCGAACTGGAAGGTGAAGATGTCGGCCTTGGTGCGGTCGATGTCGTTCTTGAAGCCCAGGAAGCTCGACCGCTCGACGCCGACGTCGTACTCGGTCGCCGGCAGGGCGAGGAGCTGGCCCGGCGGCTGGACGATGGTGATCCCGTAGTCGGGGCGGCGGTAGTCCTGCTGGTGCAGGTAGTTGATGACGAAAGAGGTGCTGGTCCCCAGCCCCACGCCGGCCGACAGCGCCGCGCCCCAGCGGTCGGAATAGATCTCGTCGCGATCGACCACGCCGGTGTAGCTGCGCATCAGGTTCAGCCGCACCGCCGAGGTCTCGCCGGTCTGGTGGTTGATGTCGGCGAGGCCGCGGTAGTAGTCGCCGTTGCCCACATAGGCGTCGACGCTGGCGAAGTTATCGAGCTTCGGGCCCTTGGAGATGGTGTTGATCGCTCCGCCGACCGTGCCGCGGCCGAACAGGGCGCCGGACGGCCCCTTCAGCACCTGGACTTCCTGGTAGTTGAAGCTGTCGCGGGTGTAGACGCCGAAGTCGCGCAAACCGTCGACGTAAACGTCGTCCTTGGCGTCGAAGCCGCGGATCTTGAACTGATCGCCGTTGAGCGTGCCGCCCTCGCCGATGGCGACGGTGATGCCGGGCACGTTGCGCAGCGCCTGCTCGAGGCTGTTGATCCCCTGGGCCTTCAG
>NZ_DATELG010000103.1:0-6514 GCF_035276905.1 Phenylobacterium sp.
CGAGCCGCACTGGACGGTGCAGAAGGCGCGGGCAGAGGGTGTCGAGATCCTGGGCGACATCGAGCTCTTCGCCCGCACCGTCAACGCGGCGCCCGAGCACAAGCGGCCGAAGATCGTCGCGGTGACCGGCACCAACGGCAAGTCGACCACCACCGCCCTGATCGGCCACATCTGCGCCCAGGCCGGCCGCGACACCCGTATCGGCGGCAACATCGGCGTGGGCGTCCTCGGCGTCGACGACATGCACGGCGGCGCCGTGTACGTCCTGGAGCTGTCGTCCTACCAGCTGGACCTGACCTCCAGCCTGAAGCCCGACGTGGCCATCATCCTCAACATCTCGCCCGACCACCTCGACCGCCACGGAGGGATGGAGGGCTATGTCGCCGCCAAGCGGCGCATCCTGGCGAACCAGGGCAAGGGCGACACCGCGGTGATCGGCGTCGACGATCCCTGGGGCGCGCGGATCTGCACCGAGATCACCGCCGCCAACCGGCGCACCATCGTCCCGGTATCGGCCTCCAAGGCGATGGGCCGGGGGGTCTATGCGCTGGACGGCCTGCTCTATGACGCCACCGGCGAACGCGCGGTCGAGGTCGCCGACCTGAAGCGCGCCCGCTCGCTGCCCGGCCGGCACAACTGGCAGAACGCGGCGGCCGCCTACGCCGCCGCCAAGGGCCTGGGCGTGGCCCCCGACGAGGCGGCGGAACACCTGATGAGCTTCCCGGGGCTGGCGCACCGCATGGAGACGGTGGCGACGATCGGCCGCGTGCGCTTCGTCAACGACTCGAAGGCCACCAACGCCGACGCCGCCCGCCAGGCGATGTCGAGCTATCCGAAGTTCTACTGGATCGCCGGCGGCCAGCCGAAGACCGGCGGCATCGACGCCCTGCAGGACCTCTTCGGCCGGATCGAGACCGCCTATCTGATCGGCGAGGCCGCGGCGGCGTTCGGCCAGACGCTGAGAGGCAAGGCCAAGGTGGTCGAGGCGGGAACCATCGACGCCGCCGTCGCGGCCGCCTTCGCCGACGCGCAAGGCTCGGGCCAGGACGCCGTCGTGCTGCTCTCGCCGGCCTGCGCCTCCTTCGACCAGTTCGCCGACTTCGAGGCCCGCGGCGAGGCCTTCCGCGCCGCGGTCGAGCGGCTGGCGGGCGGGGGCGCGGCGTGACTCCCTCGCAAGCTCACGCCTTCGCCCGTTCCGACCGCTCGCCGATCGGCATGTGGTGGTGGACCGTGGACCGCTGGATGCTGGGGGTGACGGCGCTCTTGATCGCCATCGGCGTCGCCCTGTCGTTCGCCTCGAGCCCCGCCGCGGCGATGCGGATGAACATCGGCGATCCGTTCCATTTCGCCGTGCGCCAGTGCGTGTTCGGCGCGGGCGCGGCGGTGATCCTGCTCAGCGTCTCGATGCTCGACGTGCGCAACGTCCGCCGGGCCGCCTTCTTCATCTGGCTGGCGGCGATCGCGGTGATGATCGCGCTGCCGCTGTTCGGCCATAACGCCAAGGGCGCGACGCGTTGGCTGGAGATCGGCGGCTTCACCCTGCAGCCGTCGGAGTTCATGAAACCGGCGCTGGTGATCCTGGTCGCCTGGATGTTCGCCGAGGGCCAGAAGGGCGAGGGCGTGCCCGGCGTCTCGATCGCCTTCGGCCTCTACGGGATCTCCATCGCGCTCTTGCTGATCCAGCCGGATGTCGGCCAGTCGGTGCTGATCACCGTGGCGTTCGGCGCGGCCTTCTGGATGGCCGGCGTGCCGATATCCTGGGTGATGCTGCTGGGCGGGGTGGCGGTCGCGGGGCTATCGTCGACCTACTTCCTGTTCCCGCACGTGGCCGCGCGGGTGCACAAGTTCGTCTCGCCCGACAGCGCCGACACCCACCAGGTCGACCGCGCCGCCGAAGCGATCCGCGCCGGCGGCCTGCTTGGCCGCGGCCCGGGGGAGGGCGTGATGAAGCGCCACGTGCCCGACCTGCACACCGACTTCATCTATTCGGTGGGCGCGGAGGAGTACGGCCTGGTCTTTTCCCTGCTGCTGATCTCGCTTTTCGCGCTGCTGGTGGCGCGCGGCCTCTATCGCGCCATGAAGCTCAGCGATCCCTTCGAGCAGGTCGCCGCGGCGGGGCTCTTCGTGCTGGTCGGCCAGCAGGCCTTCATCAACGTCGCCGTGAACCTCAACCTGATTCCGACCAAGGGCATGACCCTGCCCTTCATCTCCTATGGGGGCTCTTCGATGTTGGCCATGGGCCTGACGCTCGGCATGGCGCTGGCGCTCACCAGGCGCCGGCCCGGCGCCTATACGCCGGGCGAGGGGCTCTCCAACTCCGCCCCGTTCGCGTAAGGGCCGCCGCAAGGAATGCGCAAAGTCGCCGTCGTCGCCGCCGGAGGAACCGGCGGACATCTCTTTCCCGCCCAGGCGCTGGCCGAGGCGCTGATCGCCCGCGGCTGGTCGATCGTGCTGGCGTCCGACGAGCGGGTCGCGGGCCTGGCCCAGGACTTCCCCGCCGAGCGCCGCATCGGCCTCTCAGCCGCCACCTACAAGCCGGGCGATCCGGTCGGCATGGCCAAGGCCGGCCTGGCGGTGCTGCGCGGCGCGGCCCAGGCGCGCAAGGCCTATCGCCAGTTCGGCCCGCATGTGGTGGTGGGCTTCGGCGGCTATCCATCCGCGCCGGCCCTGGTCGGGGCGATCCTCGACCGCCGTCCGACGGTGATCCACGAGCAGAACGCGGTGATGGGCCGGGCGAACCGGATGCTGGCGCCGCACGTGCGCACCGTCGCCTGCGCCTTTCCGACGCTGATGAAGGCGCCGCCCAAAGTCGCCGCCCGCGCCGTGGTGGTCGGCAATCCGGTGCGCCCGCCGATCCGCGAGCTGGCGAACGAGCCCTACGCCCCGCCGCAGCCGGGCGAGCAGGTGCGGCTTCTGGTCACAGGCGGCAGCCAGGGCGCGCGTCTGCTTTCCGAACTGGTGCCCGAGGCGATCAAGCTTCTGCCCGAGCAGCTGCGCCAGCGGCTGCTCGTCGCCCAGCAGACCCGGCCGGAGTCGATGAACTTCGCCCGCCGCGCCTACGGCGACGCCAATGTCGAGGCCGAGATCGCGCCCTTCTTCCGCGACATGGCCGCCCGGCTGAAAGCTGCGCACCTGGTGATCGGCCGCGCCGGCGCGGGCACCGTCTGCGAATTCGCGGTCGCCGGCCGCCCCTCGATCCTGGTGCCGCTGGCCATCGCCATCGACGACGACCAGGGCCAGAACGCGCGCCTGCTGGCCGACGCCGGCGGCGCCGAGATCGCCCGCGAACACCAGCTCACCGTCGACAGCCTCTCCGGCGCGCTGGCCAAGCTGTTGAACAGTCCGCAGCGGTTGGCCCGGATGGCGGCGGCGGCGCGCTCGGTCGCGATCCCCGACGCCGCCGAACGCCTGGCCGACGTGGTCGAAGAAACCGCCAAATATGGTTGATCGCGCTTAACGATCATTTTTTGCGATCACGTATGGCCGGTTGTGCCAATTGTTAAACATTGCGTCCAATCTTCGGGGAAGATCCGATTGGGCGTGTGATGGTCTCGTACTCCTCCGAACCACGTCGCTTGCAGATCCTGCATGTCGACGACGACCTGCTGAACCTGCGCGTGGTGGAAGACATCATGTGCGCGTTCGGACAGATCTCGTTCGGCGTGAGCAGCGGCGAGGCGGCGCTGGAGCAACTCGGCCAGCGCACCTTCGACCTGGTGCTGATGGACATCCACATGCCGGGCATGAGCGGCGTCGAGGTGGTCCAGCGGCTTCGCGCCTCGGTCGGCCCGGAGCGGCGCACGCCGGTCATCGCGCTGACCGCGGACTGCCATTCGCGGACCCGCGCGCAGTATCTCCAGCTGGGCTTTCAGGACTACGTGACCAAGCCGATCCTGGTCTCCCAGCTGTGGGAAGCGATCACCAAGGCGGTCGGCCGCAGCGTGCCTGAGGCCGAACAGCTCAGCCTGCGGTTCGGCTGATCGGTCGCGGGCTTTCGGCTTCCACCTGCCGGAAGGTTGATGCTAGCAACCGAGCCATGAACCGACGCCCCGTGCCCTTCGACATCGGCCCCGTCCATTTCGTCGGCATCGGCGGCATAGGCATGAGCGGCATCGCCGAGATCATGCTGCGCATCGGCTATACGGTGCAGGGCTCCGACGCCAAGGCCAGCGCCAACACCGAGCGGCTCGAAAAGCTGGGCGCGAAGATCTTCGTCGGCCACGACGCCGCCCACGTCGAGGGCGCCTATGCGGTGGTCTATTCGACGGCGGTCAAGCACGACAATCCGGAGATGCTCGCCGCGCGCGAGCGGCGCCTGCCGCTGGTGCGCCGGGCCGAGATGCTGGCCGAACTGATGCGGCTCCAGTTCTCGGTGGCCGTGGGCGGCACGCACGGCAAGACCACCACCACCTCGATGATCGCCTGCCTGCTCGACGCTGGAGGGCTCGATCCGACGGTGGTCAACGGCGGGATCATCAACGCCTACGGCACCAACGCCAAGGTCGGCTCCGGCGACTGGATCGTGGTCGAGGCCGACGAGAGCGACGGCACCTTCCTGAAGCTGCGTTCCACCGCCGCGGTGGTCACCAACATCGATCCCGAGCACCTCGACCACTACGGCGACTTCGACGCGGTCAAGCGCGCCTTCCGCGACTTCGTGGAGAACATCCCGTTCTATGGCTTCGCCGCGGTGTGCACCGACCACCCCGAGGTGCAGGCGCTGGCCGCGCGGGTCGAGAACCGCCGGCTGGTCACCTACGGCGTCAATCCCCAGGCCGAGGTCCGCGCCGAGAAGATCGAGATGGGCCCCGACGGCGCCCGCTTCGACGTGGTCATCAATCCGCTGGACGGCGAGGCTGTCCGCTACGACGACCTGCGCCTGCCGATGGCGGGGAACCACAATGTGCTGAACTCCCTGGCGGCCATCGCCGTCGCCCGCGAGCTGGGCGTCTCGCCTGACGGCATCCGCCAGGGCCTGGCCGGCTTCGGCGGGGTGCGCCGGCGTTTCACGACCACGGGCGTGGCGAACGGCGTGCGCGTGGTCGACGACTACGGCCACCATCCCGTGGAGATCGCCTCGGTGCTGAAGGCCGCCCGCGCGGTGACCGCGGGCAAGGTCGTGGCCGTGGTCCAGCCTCACCGCTACAGCCGCCTGCGCGACCTGTTCGACGAATTCTGCGCCTGCTTCAACGACGCCGACACCGTGATCGTGGCCGACGTCTACCCGGCGGGCGAGGCGCCCATCGAGGGGGTCGACCGCACGGCCCTGGTCGAGGGCCTGCGCCGCTACGGGCACCGGCGTGTCCTGCCGCTGGAAAGCCCGCGGGAGCTGGCGGGCCTGGTCGGGCCCGAGACCCAGCCCGGCGACGTGGTCGTGCTGCTGGGCGCCGGCGACATCACGGGCTGGGCCTACGCCCTGCCGGACGAACTGACGGCGCTGGGGAAGGCCGCCGAATGAGTTGGCGCGATCGGCTGCCCGCCGTCCGCGGCAAGATCCTTTTCGACGAGCCGCTCGGCCCATTCACCTGGTTCCGCGTCGGCGGGCCGGCCGAGGTGGTCTTCCTGCCGCAGGACGAGGACGACCTCGCCCGGTTTCTCGCCGGCCTCGATCCCGCCGTGCCGGTGACGGCGCTGGGCGTCGGCTCCAACACCCTGGTGCGCGACGGCGGGGTCGAGGGCGTCGTCGTGCGGCTGGGCAAGGGCTTCACGAACGTCGAGCCGCGCGGCGCGACCCGCATCTTCGCCGGGGCCGCGGTGCTCGACGCGGTCCTGGCGCGCGAGGCGGCCAAGGCCGGGATCGCCGGCCTGGAGTTCTACCGCGGCGTGCCCGGTTCGGTCGGCGGGGCGCTGACGATGAACGCCGGCTGCTACGGCGCGGAGACCAAGGACGTGCTGGTCGAGGCCTATGCGGTCACCCGCGCCGGCGAACGGATCACGCTCTCCAACGCCGACCTCGGCTACAGCTACCGCAAGTCGGCGCGCGCGGCGGCCGAGCCCTTGGTCTTCACCGGCGCCCTGTTCGAGGGCGCGGCCGACGAGCCGGCCGCCATCGAGGCGCGGATGAGCGAGATCACCGAGCGGCGCGAGGCCAGCCAGCCGATTCGCGAGAAGACCGGCGGCTCGACCTTCAAGAACCCGCCGGGCCATTCCTCCTGGCAGCTCGTCGACCAGGCCGGCTGGCGCGGCAAGCCGTTTAGTGTGAGCGGGAAGGGCGGGGGAGCGATGTTCTCGCCGTTGCACGCCAACTTCCTGATCAACACCGGCGAAGCCACCGCCGCCGACCTCGAAGGCCTGGGCGAAGCCGTCCGCGCCGATGTGAAGGCGAAGTTCGGCGTCGAGCTCGACTGGGAGATCAAACGGATCGGCCGCGCCGGCTAGATGTGAGCTCTCAGTAGGTTGTCCATCCGGTCCGGACCGGGAAGGCTGTTGTTGCGACACTTCAGCTGAGTCTCGGGGGACCGGATGAACCTGCATAGGAATGCCCGCACGACGCCTGTCAGTCGAGCCGAGATGG
>NZ_DATELG010000104.1:0-2107 GCF_035276905.1 Phenylobacterium sp.
GGCAGGCCGCAGGCCATGGTCGCCAGATTGCCGGAGCAGGAGAACATCTGGGTCTCCCGCATCATAAAATGCCGCGCGATCCAAGTGGTGACGGTGCCGGAGTCGGTGGCGACGATCGCATCGTTCGCCAGCAGTTTGTTCAGCTCGTGGGCGACGACCTGCGGCTTCATGGGCTTGTCCTGGACCGTGCCGCGGTCCTCCATCAGCGCAAGCCATTCCGCGACGGCCTTTTGCGCCTTTTCGAGGAAGCCGCGGTCCTGGCGGTGCTGAAGCTTCGGCAGCAGCAGGTCGAGCGTGGTCTCGCAGTCGCCGACCAGGCCCACCTCGACGGGGTAGCGCAAGCCTACGCGCTCGGGGGCGAGCTCTATCTGCACCGCCTTGGCGGCCCCCGGCTTGGGATAGAACTCGATGTAAGGGAAGCTGCTGCCGACGAT
The DNA here is from genome assembly GCF_035276905.1 of Phenylobacterium sp. Lineage (GTDB taxonomy): Bacteria > Pseudomonadota > Alphaproteobacteria > Caulobacterales > Caulobacteraceae > Phenylobacterium. The sequence goes on from NZ_DATELG010000104.1 coordinate 435, forward strand.
CAGCAGGCCGTCGCAGCCTTCGAGCGCCTCCTGGGACGGCTTGGTGCCGAGAAGACCGACGCCGCCGGTGCAGTTGGGATGGTCGTCGGCCAGCGCGCCCTTGCCTAAGAGCGCCTTGCCGACCGGCGCGCCGAGGCGGTCGGCGACCGCGCCCAGGGCGCGATGGCAGCCCAGCGCGCCGCGGCCGGCCAGGATGAACGGCTTGGAGCAGCCGTTGAGGACGTCCGCCGCCCGGTCCAGCTCCGCCTCAATGGGCCTTGGCCGCGCGCCGGCGCGGACCTCGGAGGCGTGGTGCGCCACGTTGCGCTTGGAGCGAAGGTCCTTGGCCAACGGCTCGTCCTGGATATCGACCGGCAGGGTGATGTGCGCCACGCCGCGCCGTGCGAGCGCGGTCCGGATCGCCAGTTCCGCCACGTTCTCGACGTGGGCCGCGCCCATCACGCGGGCGTTGTAGACCGTCACGTCCATGAACAGCTTGTCGAGCTCGACGTCCTGCTGGGTGTGGGTGTCGACGAGATCGTGGAACTGCAGCCCCGTGATGGCGAGCACAGGCTGGCCGTCCAGTTTGGCGTCGTAGAGCCCATTGAGCAGATGGATTCCGCCGGGCCCGGAGGTTGCGACACAGACTCCGAGCTTGCCCGTCCATTTGGCGTAGCCGCAGGCCATGAAGGCCGCCGCCTCCTCGTGACGGGTCTGGACGAAGCGGATCTCGTCACGTCGCCGACGAAACGCCTCGATGACGCCGTTCACTCCGTCGCCGGGAATGCCGAAAACCGTATCGACCCGCCAGTTGATCAGCGTTTGGATAAGCACGTCGGCTGCGGTCATGCTGCCCATGACGGACCCCTCTCGCTGCACGCGAATAGCTCGTGCCGGCATATAATCCGCGCCTCATTGGCCTGTTCCCGGCGGCCGGGACTCCCTTCACCGCCGGATGGCCTCGTCGATCGCCGGCAGGCCGATCAGCAGGGCGAGGAACAGGAGCCCGACCAGGGCGGCCAGCCGCGTGATCCCACCTTCGCGGCGCAGCTCCATGAAGACCCAGACGATCAGCCCGGCCTTAGCGGCGGCGATCGCCAGGCTCGCGGGCAGCCGCCAGACGCCCATGGGTGCGAAGCTGAGCGCGACGGTCAGCGTCAGCAGCGCGGCCAGCGCCGCCCAGACCAGGACCAGCTTCAGGCCCTCGCCGCGCATCACGGCCTCGCCAGATAGAGCAGTGGGAACAGGAACACCCAGATCACGTCCACGAGGTGCCAGTAGAGGCCGACCAGGTGGACAGTCTCCGCGCGCCCCGGCAGCGGCAGGCGGCCTCGCGCAGCTCCCAAGCCGGCGCCAGTCAGCAGCACGACGCCGGCGCTGACGTGAAGCGCGTGCAGGATGGTGGCGACATAGTAGAGGCCGATGAAGAGCTGAGCCGGGCTGGATCCGAGCGGCGAGGGCGCTCCAGTGAGCGACGCCAGCCCCTCGTCGTAATCTATGCGGTACTCGACGCCCTTTAGGACGAGGAACAGGACCCCGAGCGCGGCGGCGGCCAGCAGGCCTTGGGTCGCACCTCGCAGCCGGCCGTTGCGGGCGGCGAGGCCGGCCAGGGCGACACACAGGCTGGAGGTGAGCAGGATTCCGGTGTTGGCGGTTCCGATCGCTAGGCTCAGGTGCTGGCTGGCTGCCGCCGC
>NZ_DATELG010000105.1:0-13636 GCF_035276905.1 Phenylobacterium sp.
ATGCGCGGGGACGCGGCCGAGCTTCCGGCGCTGGCGCGCCTGGCCAGCGAGGCCGGCGCGGTGCTGGTCGAGGACGCCGCCCACGCGCTAGGCACGGCGATGGACTTCGGCGAGGGCCCAGAGATCGTCGGCGATGGCCGCCGCTCGGCCATGACCACCTTCTCCTTCCACCCGGTGAAGACCATCGCCACCGCCGAGGGCGGCATGGTGACGACCAACGACGACCGCCTCGCCGAACGCCTGCGGACGCTGCGCAGCCACGGCATGGTGCGGACGCCAGAGGGACAGGGCTCGGGCCCGGCCTGGTGGTACGAGATGCCGGAGATCGGCTTCAACTATCGCCTGCCCGACGTGCTCTGCGCGCTGGGCCTGTCGCAGCTCGCCAAGCTCGACCGTTTCGCCGCGCGCCGGCGCCAGCTGGCGGAGTCTTATGGGCAGGCGCTGGCGGAGCTCTCACCGCTGGTCCGGCCCGCGGTCTCGCCGCCCTGGAGCCGGCCGGTCCCGCACCTGATGAGCGTGCTGATCGACTTCGCGGCGGCGGGCCGCGACCGTGCGGCCGTGGTCGAGGCCCTGCGCGCCCGCGGCGTCGGCAGCCAGGTCCACTACATCCCGGTGCACCGCCAGCCCTATTACGCCGCGCGCTACGGCCCGCTGGCCCTGCCCGGCGCGGAGGCCTGGTACGCCCGCTGCCTGTCGCTGCCGCTCTACCCGGGGATGGCCGACGGCGACGTTTCTCGCGTGGTCGAGGCGCTGAAGGCCGCGATCGGTCACTAAAATCGCCGCAATGCCCTGAGAGCGACACAAGCGTTACGACAGGCGAAGATCCCCTGTCTTCGCCGTGGAGCCCGCCCTTGGACGTCGATCGCCGCTGGACCCTGTCCGCCATCCTCGCCGCACTGGCCCCTGCGACGGGCTCATGGGCGGCGGGCGCGGCCTGGCCCGGCGAGGCGCCGCTCGGGCCGGCGCAGCCCTTCTCGTTCGAGGAGCTGAAGGCGCGCGCCAGGAGCCTGGCGGCCCAGCCCCACCGGCCGGCGCCGGCGCCGGCGGCGGAACTGCTGCGGGCGATCGACTACGACGCCTTCGGCCGGGTGACCTACAAGCCGCAGGCCACGCTCTGGCGCGGCGCGGACGGGGTGCGCCTGTTCCCGCTGGCCTCGGGGTCGTCGGCGCCGGTGGCGATTCACGTGGTGTCGGGCGGCCAGGCGCGGCCGGTGCTGCACGCCGCCAGCCTGTTCGACATGCCGGCCGATTCGCCGGTGCGCCGCCTCGGCGACCAGGCCGGGTTCGGCGGCTTTCGGCTGATGAACGCGGACGACCGGACCGACTGGGCGGCCTGGCTGCGCGCCAGCTACTGGCGCTCCGCCGACCCCTTCAACCAGTACGGCCTCTCCGCGCGCGGGCTGGCGATCGACACCGCCACGGCCTCGCCCGAGGAGTTTCCGGTCTTCACCAGCTTCTGGATCGAGCATCCGCCGGCCGGCGGGCCGATCGTCTACGCCCTGCTGGACGGGCCCAGCGTCGCGGGCGCCTATCGCATCGGTCATGAGCGCGGCCCCGGCGGCCTGAAGCAGCGGATCACCGCCCAGCTGAACTTTCGAAAGGCCGTCGCGCGGCTGGGCCTCGCCCCGCTCACCAGCATGTACTGGTACGGCCAGAGCGAGCGGACGCCGGCCGACGACTGGCGGCCACAGATCCACGACAGCGACGGCCTGGCGATCTGGACCGGCGCGGGCGAGCGCATCTGGCGGCCGCTGCACAACCCGCCGCGGGTGACCACCAGCACCTTTCTCGACAGGCGCCCGCGCGGATACGGCCTGATGCAGCGCGACCGCAATTTCGCCGACTACCAGGACGACGGGGTGTTTTACGAGAAGCGGCCGAGCGCCTGGGTCGAGCCGCTGGGCGACTGGGGCGCCGGCTCGGTGCAGCTGGTCGAGATCCCGACGAAGCGCGAGACCGAGGACAACATCGTCGCCTTTTGGACGCCCGCCCGGACGGTCGGCCGGGGAACCCGCCTGGACGTGGATTACCGCCTCCACTGGAGCGACCAGGAGCCCGCAGCCCCCGGCGTCGCCCGCGTCACCGCCACCCGTTTCGGCCAGGGCGGGCGGCCCGGGGAGCCGGTCCAGGCGGGCCGGCGCAAGTTCGTCGTCGACTTCGCGGGCGCGACCCTGGCCGGCCTGGAGCGCGGCGACGCCGAGCCGGTGGTCAGCGCCAGCCGCGGCGCGGCGGTCGCCGCCGCCGCCTATCCGGTGGTCGGCCAGACGGGCTGGCGACTGATGTTCGACATCGACATCGCCCCCGGCGTCACCGACCTGCGGGCCTATCTGCGCAAGGGCGAGAGCGCGCTGACCGAGACCTGGATCTACCAGGTGGCCGCAGCATAGCCCTTCCCTCCCCTTGGGAGGGGACGACCGCGAAGCGGTCAGGGATGGGGAAGTGCGGGCGCAAGAACTAAGCTCTCAGCTTGATCCACACGTCCCCACCCTGCTCGCCCTTGGCGAGCCGTCCCTCGCCATAAAGGGGAGGGAAGCGCGGGAGGATGACGTTGCGGCCGAGGTCGTAGACCGCCGCCGATTGCCGGAACAGGCTGTCGATCGTCCGCCGGGCCGGGGCCTCGGCGGCGTAGGCCTCGCGCAGCTCCCGGGCCCGCGTCAGCACCCGCGGCGGCTCGACGTCCTCGGGGATCTGGAACAGCCGCGCGGCGGAGTCCGCCGAACGGGGCCGCGAGGTCTTCACCGACAGCAGCGCCGAGAGCATCAGGCTGAGGAACACCGGGCTGGTCCAGATCAGGAAGTTCTTCGACAGGAAGAAGGCCCCGACCGCGCCGATCGCGCCCAAGAGCACGTGGCCGCCGTGGGCGCGCCAGGCGTCCTTGCGGCTGAGCTCCACCCCCTGACGGTGCTGGGCCGACCAGCCGCTGTCGCGGCCGATCAGCACCTCGACCACCGCGGCGCTCTGCATGACCATCATCACCGGCGTCATCAGGATCGAGCCGATGGTCTCGGCGGCCACCCCCAGCACCAGCCGCGAGGCGCCGCCAAAGCCGCGGCGCAGCTCGGGGTCGCGCAGGGCCAGCAGCAGGGCCATGGCCTTGGGCGCGGCCAGCAGGCCCAGCGACAGGGCGAACAGGGCGACGACGCAGTTGGAGGCGCTCGAGCCGGCGCGCAGGTGCTGCTCGGGCCAGACCATGGCGCCGTTGACCAGCAGCACCAGCCAGAGCAGCGGGGTGACATAGGCCAGGATGCCGCACAGCAGGTGCATGCGGCTGACCCAGTGCAGCCCCGCCCCCGCCAGCACGCGCACGTGCTGCAGGTTGCCCTGGCACCAGCGGCGGTCGCGCGCGGCGGTGTCGAGCAGGGTCGGCGGGCTCTCCTCATAGCTGCCCGGCAGGCTGGTGATGGTGCGCACGGCCCAGCCGCCGCGGCGCAGCAGCGCCGCCTCCACGAAGTCGTGGCTCATGATGTGGCCGCCGAACGGCCTGGGTCCGCTGAGGTGCGGAAGCTTGGCGCAGCGGGCGAAGGCGTCGACACGGATGATGGCGTTGTGGCCCCAGTAGTTGCCTTCCGAGCCGGACCACCACTCCTGCCCGCGGGCGAAAACCGGGCCGTAGAGCCGGTTGGCGAACTGCTGCAGGCGCGCGAACGGCGTCACCGCATTGACGATCGACGGGACGGTCTGCAGCAGGCCCAGCTTCGGATCGGCGTCCATCCGGGCGATCAGCTCGGCGAGAGCCTGGCCGCTCATCAGGCTGTCGGCGTCCAGCACCACCATGTAGTCGTAGTCGGCGCCGTGGTTCTCGACCCACTCGCCGATGTTGCCGGCCTTGCGGTCGATGTTCTCGGCCCGGCGGCGGTAGAAGATCTGCGGCCCGCCGCCGAGCCGCGCGCGGACGCGCAGCACGCCGCTGGCCTCGGCGCGGGCGACGTCCTCGTGCCGCGTGTCGCTGAGGATGAAGAAGTCGCAAGCCGGCGCCAGGCCCGCGTCGCGGACCTCCTCCGCCATCGCCTGGATGGCCGCGAGCACCAGGCCGGGATCCTCGTTATAGACCGGCAGCAGCACCGCCGTGCGGCTCCCGGAAGGAGCAGGCGCGAGCGCGCGCCGCTTCGGTGCGGCGAGCGTGGCCAGAAAGCCCGCGGTCGCGCCGATAAAGCCGAACGCCAGCCAGCCGCCCAGCAGGCTCGACAGCAGGATGGCCACGCCCTCCCAGGCGGTCAGCACCCCGTCGCGGGTCAGCACCGTGAACAGGCCCGCCCCGTCGAGCAGGGCGAAGACGAGGGCGCCGAGGAGCAGGAGGATGCGGTTGCGCTTGAGACCGGCGTCCTGGGCGGGCCCGGCGTCGCGCAGCACCGGCGCCGCGCGGAGATCCTGCTGCGGCATCGGCATGGTCGCGGGCGGCGGCATGGAGCGCATGGCGGGATAGGGCGCCCGACCGCCGGCGCTGGACTTCGGCGCCGCGGCCGGCCGCTCGGCGGGGGTGGTCGGGACCGGCGACGCGCGGCGTCGCCGCCGCGTCTTCGGAGCGGCGAAGGCCGTGCGAAACTCACCCGCCAGGCTCAGCCGCATGGGCGCGCCCAACCGCTCTTCCTCGACCGACATGGACCGCTGTCACCTTCACCGAATTTTGTACGCGCTGCTTAGAATGGCGCCTTGCTTCAGCGCAACCGGGGCAGCATGGATCAGGCAAATTGAAGGCGCCGATGGTTAAAGGCGCCCAGGCGCCCGCCGGCGAGGCGCCGGCGCCACGGTTTTGCGTCTTTAATGGTCTTGGAACGAGCTCGGCCTTAGGCGGCCAGGCCAGCCTGCTGCAGCAGCGTCCGCACGGTCTCGACCTGGTCCGGCGCCTCGGTGAGCGCGCTGCGGGTCTCCGGCAGGCGGACCAATTTCAGGGCCTCGCTGCGCGCGCGGTCGGCGGCTGGGCCGAGCGGAGCGGACTCCCCCGCGGCCAGCCGCAGCAGCACTGTCAGCCGGTGCAGCGGCGGCGCCTTGGCGCGCGCGATCGAGGCGGAAAGCTTGGCCTCGCCCTCGACCATGCCGCCCAGCTCCCCGAGCCGGCCCTGGATGGTCGCTGAGTCTTCCGGCGCCAGGCCGCAGCGGCCCACCTGGCGCTGCAGCGCCGCGAGCTTGCCCAGACGCGCGGCCGGGGTTTCCTCGCCGCTGCGCATCTCGGTCTCGAACTTGAGCCCCCCGACGACGCCGGCGATCCACCGGCTGGCCTGGCGCTTGTTAGCGGCGCCGATGACGTTCTCGCCGAGCACGAGCAAAGCCTGGGCCTCTTCGCAGGCGGTGCGCCCCTTGCCGAGGTAGGCGTCGACGAAGTCGCCCGTGACCAGCATTTTCGATCGTGTGGAGAAGGCCGCCTGCACGTCCTCCAGCGGCAGCAGCCGCCCGGCGCCGGCGGTCAGCGACATGGCCAGACCGCGCAGCATGTCGATCTCGGCGACCGCGTCGTGGGGGCGAAGGCGCCGCGGGCCGTTCAGCTCGCGCAGAATGCGCTTGCCCAGACCGGTGCGGACCTCCTCGAAGGCGTCCTCCGACAGCCAGCCGCCAAGTCGCTCGGCCTCGCCGCTCAGGACCGGCATGACCTTGGCGAGCCTGGGGTCGTGCTTGACCAGGAGCTCGACCGCGCCGCCGACGGCCAGCCGGGTCAAGGCGGCCAGTTCCCCGCCCAGGTCCAGACCTCGGCCGATCAGGTCCTCCAGGCCGGGCTTGACGCCCAGGATCTCGGCCAGCGGCTGCTCCAGCACCGACATCGCCAGCGTCCTTGCGGGGCCCGACGCCGGCGCGGCGCCGGCCAGGTCGAGCAGGCGACCGACCTTCTCGCTCCAGGTCCGGGACGAGGCGATGGCGCCGGCGACGCCGGAGCCGAGCAGGTAGCAGGGGTCGGGATCCTTCAGCGCCCGTTCGGCGGCGGCGGCGAAGCTCTCGCGCTTGAGGTCGATCAGCGCCCCGCGGCGCCAGTCCTTCATCAGCCGCTCGATCGTGCGCTCGATGAGGCCGTTGTAGGTGCGGATCAGCTCATGGACGGAGAAGCCGCGGTCGGCCGCCTCGGGCACGGAAATCTTCTGGACGGCGTGCTGCAGGTCGCCGCCGGAGGCCTCCAAAGCCTCGACCAGGTCGGGCCGGTGCAGCAGCTCGAAGGGGGTCGCCCGCTTGCGCTCCAGCCAGTCTTCGAGGAGCCGGCCGATGCGCTCGCGCGCGTGGAGGGTGTAGAGGTCCTTGGGCTGCACGCAGAGGGGCTCGAACTCCTTCTTCGGCTCCTTCTTCTTGGCGGTCTCCCAGTCGCCGAGCTTGAGGATCTCGAGCGAGGCGAACTCGCGCGTCTCCTCGTCGAGGGTCTCCTTGGCGACCTTCGCCGCGGCGAAGCCGTCCTCGGCGATGAGGTTCTCGGCCATGCGGATCGCGGCCGTGCGGTCTTCGGTGGCCATCTCCAGCACCCAGCCGGATCCGGGTTTCCTGCGGCCGAAGACCTCGTAATGTACCCGCGCGCCAACCATCTATGCTCCCCCAGGCGGGACCTTGGCGCCATTAGGCTTAAGGGGGAGTTGATCCTGGGGGAATCCCGCCCCATTGAGGCCACACCTTCGGACGACTAGCTTCGCCGAACGCCACAGGAGACGACAAACCTAAGATGGCCAAGATTACCCTGGTGGACGACGACGAGAACATCGTCGCGTCGGTCAGCCTGGCGCTGGAAAGCCATGGCCACACGGTCAAGGCCTACTACGACGGCGCGGCCGGCCTGGCGGCGCTGGAGAACGAACCCCCCGACCTCGCCATCCTCGACGTGAAGATGCCGCGCATGGACGGCATGGAGGTGCTGCGCCGCCTGCGCCGAACCTCCGACCTGCCGGTCATCATCCTGACCTCGAAGGACGAGGAGATCGACGAGATCCTCGGCTTCAACCTCGGCGCCGACGACTACATCCACAAGCCGTTCAGCCAGCGCCTGCTGATCGAACGGGTGAAGGCGGTGCTGCGGCGCGCCGGCGTCGACGTCGAGGAGGCGCCGGCCAGTCCAGCGGCGCCGGCGGAAGGCGCGCGGGCGATCAAGCGCGGCAAGCTGACGCTCGACCCGGCGCGTCACGACTGCCTGTGGGACGGCCGGCCGGTGAAGCTGACCGTGACCGAGTTCCTGCTGCTGCAGTCGCTGGCCCAGCGTCCCGGTTTCGTGAAAAGCCGCGACAACCTGATGGACGCGGCCTACGACGATCAGGTCTATGTCGACGACCGGACCATCGACAGCCACATCAAGCGCATGCGCAAGAAGTTCCGTGACGTGGATCCGGAGTTTGACGCGATCGAAACCCTGTATGGCGTCGGCTACCGGTACCGCGAAACCTGAGCGGAGGCGGCGCTCCTACCGCTCCCGCTGGCTGCCGGGCTCCCGGCTCGGCCGACTGATCATCGCGCTCAATCTGCTGGGCCTGACGATCCTGATCACCGGCGCGCTCGTACTCAACGAACTGCGCCGGGGCCTGGTCAATGCGCGGATCGACAGCCTGACCACCCAGGCCGAGCTTCTGGTCACCATCATCGACCAGACCGCCACGGTCGGCGAGCCGACGCCCGCGCTCGACCCGGACTACGCCAGCCGCCTCCTGCAGCTGCTCGCCAACCCGAAGGCGCAGCGGGCGCGGCTGTTCGACGCGCACGGCGAGCTGATCGCCGACTCCGAGCAGGTCGCCGACCGGGTGGAATGGCGCCAGCTGCCGCCCGCCCATAGCCGCGGGTCGAAAGACCGCTTCCGCTTCGACTTCCGCCTGCCCGTGCAGAAGCCAACGACGCCCGAGGGCCGCCAGGCGCTGCGGAACGAGGTCGCCTCCGCCCTCGCCGGACGGCACGTGGCGGAGATGCGCCGGGGGGAAAACGGCCAGCGGGTGGTCTCGGTCTCGATCCCGATCCAGAACGTGCGCATGGTCCTCGGCGTGCTGACGCTGGAGGCGAGCGACGTCGACGAGATCATCGCCCGCGAGCGGATGGCGCTGATCCCCTTCATCCTGATCGCCGTCACCGTGATGCTGATCTCCTCGCTGCTGCTGAACAGCCTGATCGCCCAGCCGGTGCTGAGGCTGGCGCGGGCCGCCGACCGGGTGCGCCTGGCGGGCGCGCGGGCGATCTCGCTGCCCGACCTCGCCCGGCGCGACGACGAGCTGGGCGACCTGACGCGGTCGCTGGAGGCGATGACGCACTCGCTGTCGGAGCGGATGGACGCCATCGATAGTTTCGCCGCCGACGTCGCCCACGAGATCCGCAACCCGCTGACCTCTTTGCGCTCGGCGGTGGAGACCCTCGACCTGGTCAGCGACCCGGCCGCGCGCACGCGCCTGCTGGGCATCCTGAAGAACGACGTCCAGCGCCTGGACCGGCTGGTCACCGACATCTCCAACGCCTCGCGGCTCGACGCCGAGCTGTCGCGCGACCAGCCGAAGGTGATCGACCTGGAGCGGCTGGTCGGCGACATCGTCGGCACCTACGAGGCCCGCGCCCGGCCCGGCGAGCCCACCGTGCGCCTGCAGCGCCCGGCCCCGCCGCTGCCGATGAAGGTGCGCGGACGCGAGGGGCCGCTCGGTCAGATCTTTCGCAACCTGATCGACAACGCCCGCTCGTTCAGCCCGCCGGGGTCCGAGGTGCTGGTGGCGCTGGCGAAGGTGCGCGACACCCTGGTGGTCAGCGTCAGCGACAACGGGCCCGGCATCCCGCCGGACAACCTGGAGACCATCTTCCAGCGGTTCTACACCTCGCGGCCGAAGGGCCAGGCGTTCGGCGGCAACTCGGGCCTGGGCCTGTCGATCGCCCGGCAGATCGCCGAGGCGCACGGCGGCGCCCTGATCGCCCGCAACCGCGTCGACGACGAGGGCGTGGTGCATGGAGCGATGTTCCTGCTGACCCTGCCGGAGGCCAAGCTGTGATCGCCCACGCCGGCCTGATCGCGCGGCGCATCGGCGGGCGCTGGCGCGGCGTCCTGATCGAGGGCCCGTCGGGCGCGGGCAAGAGCGACCTGGCGCTGCGGGCGCTGGACCACGGCTTCCGGCTGGTGGCGGACGACCGGGTGATCCTCTGGACCTGCGAGGGCCGGCTGTTCGGGCGCGCGCCCGGGGCGCTGCACGGCCTGATCGAGGTGCGCGGCGTGGACGTCATGGGCGAGCCCGCGCTCGACCTTTGCGAGGTCGCGATGGTGGCCGCCCCCGGCGCGCCGGAGCGCCTGCCCGAGCCGGAAACGGTCGATCGCCTGGGCCTTCGGCTGCCGCTGTGCGTTCTGGCCTATGATGAGGCCTCGACGCCTGCGAAACTGGGTCGCGCGCTCAGCGCTCTTTACGTCGCCAACCAGAGGCGTATGTAGCTCGGCTCGCGAGGCGCGATGCGTGCGGCGGTCGGGGAACCCCTTGAGAGAACAGGCATGATCGGGCTTGTGATCGTGACCCACGGTCGACTCGCCGAGGAATTCGTTCTCGCCATGGAGCACGTGGTCGGCCCCCAGTCCGCCGTCGAGGCGATCTGCATCGGCCCCGAGGACGACATGGAGAAGCGCCGCCAGGACATCCTGGCCGCCTGCAACCGGGTGAATTCCGGCGCCGGCGTGATCCTGCTGACCGACATGTTCGGCGGCACCCCCTCCAACCTCGCCATCTCCGTGATGGAGCAGACCAAGGCCGAGGTGATCGCCGGCCTGAACTTGCCGATGCTGATCAAGCTGGCCAGCGTACGCACCCGCCAGAATCTCGAGGACGCGGTCGCCTGCGCCCAGGAGGCGGGCCGCAAGTACATCTCCGTCGCCTCCTACGTCCTGGCCGGGGAAAAGTGAGCGAAGCCGCCACCCGCACCGTCGAGATCGTCAACAAGCGCGGGCTGCACGCCCGCGCCTCGGCGAAGTTCGTCAAGCTGGCCACCGAGTTCGACGCCGAGGTGCGCGTCAGCCGCGACGGCGCCGTGGTCGACGCCCGCTCGATCATGGGCCTGATGATGCTGGCCGCCGGTCCCGGCTGCTGCATCGACATCGAGGCCGAGGGCCCGGAAGCCGCCAAGGCCGTCGACGCCCTGGCCGAGCTGGTGGCGGATCGGTTCCAGGAAGAGGAGTAGGCCGCTTCCGAAGCTCGTGATGGTCGGCCAATTTGCGCCGGATCAGGGCTTGCGGGCGGCCTTTTCGGCAAGGCCCGAGGTTCCCTCGCGCGCTTCCAGCTTCGCCGCCACCTCGTCGAGCGACACGCCCGCGGCCGCCAGCGCCACCAGCCAGTGGTAGATCAGGTCGGCGCTTTCCGCGGCGATCGCGGCCTTGTCTCCCTGCGCCGCGGCGATGACGGTCTCCACCGCCTCCTCGCCGAGCTTCTTGGCCGCGCGCGCCGGATCGGCGAGCAGCTGGGCGGTGTAGGAGCCGGACGGATCGGCGCCCTTGCGCGCCTCGATGGTCGCCGCCAGGCGGCCGAGCACGTCGGCGAACCGGCTCATGCGGCGCGGTCCGTGAGGCGCACGGGCAGGCCGGCGCCGGCCATCGCCTGCTTGACCTCCGAGATCGTGACCTCGCCGAAGTGGAAGATGGATGCGGCGAGCACGGCGTCGGCCCGACCCTGCGTCACCGCATCGACCATGTGCCGGGCGCTTCCCGCCCCGCCCGAGGCGATCACCGGCACGCCCACGGCCGAGGAGACCGCCTTCAGGAGCTCCAGGTCGTAGCCGCTCTTGGCCCCGTCGCGGTCCATGGAGGTGAGCAGGATCTCGCCCGCCCCGCGCCCGACGACGTCCACCGCGTAGTCGACGACGTTCAGCCCGGTGTCCTTGCGCCCGCCGTAGGTGAAGACCCGCCAGCCGCCGTCTTCCGTCCGCTTGGCGTCGATCGCCACCACCGTCGCCTGGCTGCCGAAGGCGTCGGCGCAGGCGCTGATCAGCTCGCGGTTCTCGACCGCGGCGGTGTTGATCGAGATCTTGTCCGCCCCGGCCAGCAGCAGCCGGCGGGCGTCCTCCACCGAGCGGATGCCACCGCCGACCGACAGCGGCATGAAACAGACCTCGGCGGTGCGGGCGACCACGTCGAGGATGGTGCCGCGGTTCTCGTGGCTGGCGGTGATGTCGAGGAACATCAGCTCGTCGGCGCCGGCGGCGTCATAGGCGCGCGCCTGCTCCACCGGATCGCCGGCGTCGCGCAGCGAGACGAACTGGACGCCTTTGACGACCCGGCCGTCCTTCACGTCCAGGCAGGGAATGACCCTGACCTTAAGCATCTCGGGCCTTGAGCATCAGGCGGCGACCTTCAGGGCTTCGGTGGGAGCGATGTCGCCGTTGTAGAGCGCCCGGCCGAGCACCGCGCCGGCGATCGGCGTGCCCTTACGGGCCTTCAGGTTGATGATGTCCTGCACCGTCGCCAGGCCCCCGGCGGCGATCACCGGGATCGCCACCGCATCGGCGATCGCGCCGAAGGCGTCGACGTTGAAGCCCATGGTCGTGCCGTCACGGTCGATGTCGGTGATGATCAGGGCGCCCACGCCCACGTCCTCGAAGCGCTTGGCCACGGTGATGGCGTCGAGGTCGCTATCCTCGGTCCAGCCCTGCACCGCCACCTTGCCGGCGCGCACGTCGACGCTGACGGCGATCTGCTCGGGCCACAGGCGCGCGGCCTCGCGCACGACCTCGGGCTCGCGCACGGCGACCGTGCCCAGGATCACCCGGCTGACGCCGGCCTCGATCCAGCGCTCGATGTCCGCCAGGCTGCGGATGCCGCCGCCGAGCTGCACCGGCACCGAGACGGCGCCCAGGATCGCCTCGACCGCCGGCGCATTGGCGGCCTTGCCTTCGACGGCGCCGTTCAGGTCGACCACGTGGATCCAGTGGAAGCCGGCGTCGGCCCAGGCGCGCGCCTGGGCGGCGGGATCGGAATTGAAGACCGTCGCCTGGTCCAGGTCGCCGCGGATGACGCGGACGCACTGGCCGTTCTTGAGGTCGATGGCGGGATAAAGGATCACGGTCGCCACTCCAGGAAGCGCGCCAATAGGGAAAGCCCGGCGTCTTGCGACTTCTCGGGGTGGAATTGCACGCCGGCGACGTTGCCGCGGGCCACAGCCGCGGGGAAGCGGCCGCCGTGGTCGACGAAGGCCGCCACGTCGCGTTCGTCCTTCGGATAGATGGCGAACGAATGCGTGAAGTAAACCGCCCGGCCGTCCTTCAGCCCGGCCAGCACCGGCAGGTCGGAGACGCCGGTGAGCGTGTTCCAGCCCATGTGCGGCACCTTGGCCGCCGGATCGTTCGGCTCGAGCCTGCGCACCTCGCCCTCGATCCAGTCGAGGCCGGCGGTCTCGCCGAACTCCAGGCCGCGGGACGCGAGCAGCTGCATGCCGACACAGACGCCGAGGAAGGGCGAGCCCCTCCTGCGGACCGCCTCCGTCATGCCCTCCACCAGGCCCGGGCGGGCCTGCAGCGCAGCCATGCAGGCGGCGAACGCGCCGACGCCCGGCAGCACCACGCGGTCGGCGCGGGCCACCACCGCCGGATCGTCGGTGACGAGGATGCGGGCGCGCCCGTCGGCCGCCTTCACCAGCGCCTTCTCGGCCGAACGAAGGTTGCCCGAGCCGTAGTTGATCAGAGCAACGTCCTGCATCGGAGCTAGAGCACGCCCTTCGTCGATGGCGCCTGGCCTTGCGTCTTCGGATCCAGCTCCACCGCCTGGCGCAGCGCCCGCGCCAGCGCCTTGAAGCCGCTCTCGGCGATGTGGTGCGAGTTCTCGCCGTAGAGGGTCTCCAGGTGCACGCAGGCGCCGAGGTTCATGGCGAAGGCGTGGTGGAACTCCTTGAAGAGCTCGGTGTCCATCTCACCGACCTTCGGGCGCGCGAAGTCGACCCGCCAGATCAGGTAGGGGCGGTTGGAGAGGTCCAGGGCGCAGCGCGTCAGCGTCTCGTCCATCGGGATGTAGGCGTGGCCGAAGCGGCGGACGCCCTTGAAGCCGTCGAGCGCCTTGGCGATCGCCTGGCCGAGCACGATGCCGGTGTCCTCGACGGTGTGATGCATGTCGATGTGCAGGTCGCCCTTGGTCTCGATCTCGACGTCGATCCCGCCGTGCCGGGCGAAGCTCTCCAGCATGTGGTCGTAGAAGCCGATGCCGGTCGAGATCTTGGACTCGCCGGTCCCGTCCAGATCCACGCGCACGCGGATCTGCGTCTCCTTGGTGTTGCGGATCACCTCCGCCTGGCGGCTCATCGTCAAAACCCTTTTGCGGCCGCGAGGTCCTTGAGCGAAACCTGGGGGCGCGGGCCGTAGTGCGAGATCACCTCCGCCGCGGCCAGCGACCCCAGCCGGCCGCAGTACGGCAGCGGGCGGCCCTGGGCCAGGGCGTGCAGGAAACCCGCCGCGTATTGGTCGCCGGCGCCGGTCGTGTCCACGACTTTCTCCACCGGGAAGGCCTCCACGGCGTGGCGCTCGCCTGACTGGGCGACCACCGAGCCCTTCTCGCTGCGGGTGACCGCCGCGATCAGCGGGCGCGAGGTCAGCGCCGCCAGCGCCTTGTCGAAATCGCTGGTCTCGAAGAGCGCGCCGAGCTCCGCCTCGTTGGCGAAGACGATGTCCACCTGGGTCTCGATGAATTCCAGGAGCGCCGCGCGATGCCGCTCGACCACGAAGGCGTCGGAAAGGGTCAGCGCGATCTGCCGGCCGC
>NZ_DATELG010000106.1:0-2466 GCF_035276905.1 Phenylobacterium sp.
CAGCGCCGGATGAGAGTTCTGATCCGAATATTCGGTGATGAGCTTCAGCGTGAGCTGGTCGGTCGGCTTCGCCAGCAACGTGCCGCGCACCATGACGTCGCGGCTGCCGCCGAGGCGCTTGCCATCATAGTTCCGAGCCCACCCGCCATAGTCGGAATAGCCCACCGCAAGCCTGGCAAGCAGCCGGCCCTCGTGATCGAGCGGGCCGGAAAGAGCGCCGCGCACGCGAAAATCGTGATAGCTGCCGGCGCTGCCGTCGATGTAGCCATAGAAGTCTTCGGTCGGCGCCGCCGACTTCAGAAGCACCGCGCCGGCCGAGGAATTGCGGCCGTAAAGGGTGCCCTGCGGCCCCCGCAGCACCTCGATGCTGTCGACATCGACGAGATCGAGCGAGGAATAGCGCGGACGGCTGACGACGGCGCCATCGAAATAGACGGCGACCGGCTCATCGGCGAAGACGTTGCCGCCGCCGTTCGCCCCGCCCACGCCCCTGAGGCTGATCGGCGCCGCGCCGTAATTGGAGTTCGCCGCCACCGAGAAGCTGGGCACCGCGGCGCTGAGATCCTCGAGCGAGCGGACATGGGCCTGCTGCAAGGCCTCGCCGCTGACCGCCGACACCGCAATCGGCACGTCCTGAAGCCGCTGCGTTCGGAACTGGGCCGTGACCACGATTTCATCAGTGACTTGCGCAGCCCCGGCGCCGTCAGTCGCTCCAGGCGGCGCAGCCGACGTCTGGACCTGCGCCTGCGCCACGCCGGCGCACAGCAACGCCGCCCCAGCCACAGACGTGGCCAGGCTAATCTTCCTAAGCATTTCGCTTCCCCCTATTGTTTTGCAGTCAGGCCTATTTCTGGCCGGCTGCGCTCAAGCTGAATTCAGCCCGCTTCGTTCCAGATCCCCCATTGGTCGAGAACGTCGAGGGTGATGGCGATGTGGTCCGCCATCATGCCGACGGCGACCTCGACGTCCCGGGCCAGCACCGCCTCGACAAGGTCGACGTGCTCGCGTTCGTGGACCTTGAAGTCTATCGGAATGCGGTACAGCAGCTGGCGATAGCGCGCGTGCTGCACCAGCAGACGTTCCTGGATTTGCTCGATCCGCGGCGATCCGCTGCCGGCGATGAGCGCGCGATGCAGTCCGTCATGCGCCGCCTGCCAGGCCTGGAGGCGTTCGGGATTGGACGTGTCGAGGCTTCGGCTGGTCTGTCGATAGGTGTGCAGCGCAGACACCAGCATGGCTTCCCATGCGAGGTCGCCTCGCTCCATTGCGCGGCGGAGCGCCGCCGTCTCTATCGCCCCCCGGGCGAACGCGATGTCAGCCAGATCGTCCCGCGTCAGCGCAGGAACCCGAAATCCCTTGTTGCTCTCCAGGCTGACCAGCCCTTCGGCATAGAGACGCGACAGCGCTTCCCGCACCGGCGACAAGCCGGCGCCATAGCGCTCCGCCAGCATTTCCATCCGCAGACGGCCGCCCGGCGGATGGACGCCGTTCACCAGGTCGGCCCGCAGCGCGAGTTCTACGTTGTCGGCGAGTGTCGTCACAGATCCTACCCTTTATCGAACAATGGCAAGATATTCGAAAATCTGCAAGCGCACAATGAAAGGCTTCGCTGGATCGCTCGCTCAGGCGGGCGCCGGAACGCCGGCGAGATCCGGCCGGTTCAGGCCAGTTCGCGAAACGCCGTGCGGGGGGAGCAGCCGTAGGCGCGCCGGAAAACGCGCGCGAAGTGGCTGCTGCTGAGGAAGCCACAGGCCACGGCGACCTCGGTGACGGTCAGGCCCGTGGTGCGCAGCAGCCGCCGCGCATGTTCCAGCCGGATCCGGAGGTAGACTTCGGCGAGGCCGCCGCCCAGGTGGGTCCGGAAGAGCCGCTCGAGCTGGCGCACGGAGACGCCCGCGGCATGGGCGAGAGCGTCGCGCGGACGGGGAGTCTCGATGGCGGCCTCCATCTCGCCGAGCGCGCGCAGCAGGCCCGCGTGCCGCACGCCGTAACGCTCGCGCAGGCCGGGACGCTGGGCCCCGTCCCCGCGCCGCGGCTCGGTGCGGATGAACCACTCGCCGACGCGTCCGGCGAGCGCGCGGCCATGGTCGGTCTCGATCAGCTCGAGGGCGAGATCGAGGCCCGCCGTACCGCCGGCGCAGGTCATCCGCCCCCGGTCCATGACGTACAGGCCGCCTTCCAGCGTCACGTCCGCGAAGTGCTCGCGAAAGTCGTCGGCGTGTTCCCAGTGGATGGTCGCGCGGCGGCCTGCGAGCAGGCCGGCGCGGGCCAGGACATACGGTCCGCCCGAGACGCCGCCGAGCGCGATCCCCCGCCCCGCCATGCGGCGCAGCCAGGCAAAGGTCGCCGGATCCTTGAACGTCGCCGGATCGCCGCCGGCAAAGACGAACAGCATGTCCGGCTCCAGGGCGTTGCCGACCTGGCGCTCGCACATCAGGGTCGCGCCGTTCGAGGCGGTGGCGCTGG